>NZ_JAFIFD010000003.1 GCF_020832205.1 Exiguobacterium sp.
TTCCTCGGGCAGATGGACAAACCGGACGTCGATACAATCGAGGGACTCAGTCCGGCCATCTCGATCGATCAAAAGACGACAAGCCGGAACCCGCGCTCGACCGTTGGGACGGTCACCGAGATTTACGATTACTTACGCCTCTTGTTCGCCCGCATCGGCAAACCGGTCTGTCCGAACCACGGCATCGAGATCTCGAGCCAGACGATCTCGCAAATGGTCGACCAAGTGATGGAACTGCCCGAGAAGACAAGGCTGCAAATCTTGGCGCCAATCGTCTCCGGACGAAAAGGGACGCACGTCAAAGTGTTCGACTCGCTCAAAAAAGAAGGGTTCGTCCGCGTCCGCGTCAACGGGGAAACGGTCGAGTTGACCGATGACATCGAGCTCGACAAAAACAAGAAACATTCGATCGAGGTCGTCGTCGACCGGCTCGTTGTCCGACCAGACGTCGAAGGACGTCTCGCCGACTCACTCGAGACGGCGCTCCGCCTCGCCGACGGCCGGGCCATCATCGACAAGATGGACGGGTCGGAACTGCTCTTCAGCGAACACCACGCCTGCCCGATTTGCGGCTTTTCGATCGGTGAGCTCGAACCGCGCATGTTCTCGTTCAACTCGCCGTTCGGCGCATGTCCGACATGCGACGGACTCGGAACGAAACTTGACGTCGACCCGGAGCTCGTCATTCCGGACCCGACGAAGACGTTGAAAGAAGGCGCGGTCGCCGCATGGCAACCGACGAGTTCCCAATACTACCCGCAACTGCTCGCCGCGATGTGCAACCACTTTGACATCGACATGGACGTGCCGTTCGAACGGTTGTCGGAACGGGACCAAAATCTCGTCTTGAAAGGAACGGACGAAGAGTCGTTCTTGTTCCGATATGAGAACGACTTCGGCCAAGTCCGGACGAACACGATCTTCTTTGAAGGAGTGCTGCGCAACATCGAGCGCCGCTATAAAGAGACGACGTCCGACTATATTCGCGAACAGATGGAGATGTACATGGCGACGCACGCCTGTCCGACGTGTAACGGCTATCGTTTGAAAGAAGAGACGCTCGCCGTCAAGATCACAGGGCAACATATCGGGCACGTGACCGAGTTGTCTGTCGTCAACGCGATCAAACTGTTCGATTCGATCATGAACGAATTGAGCGAGAAAGACATCGCTATCGCGCGCTTGATCTTACAAGAGATTTGCGAGCGGCTCAGCTTCTTGAACAACGTCGGGCTCGACTACTTGACGTTGTCGCGGGCGGCCGGGACGCTCTCGGGCGGAGAAGCGCAACGGATTCGTCTCGCGACGCAAATCGGTTCACGGCTCACGGGCGTCTTGTACGTCTTGGACGAGCCGTCAATTGGGCTCCATCAGCGCGACAACGACCGCTTGATTGCGACGCTCAAACAGATGCGCGACATCGGCAACACCCTCATCGTCGTCGAGCACGACGAGGACACGATGATGGAAGCTGACTACTTGATCGACATCGGGCCGGGAGCGGGCGAGCACGGGGGCGAAGTCATCGCCGCCGGCACGCCGAAGCAGCTCATGAAAAACCGGAAATCGCTCACCGGTCAATATTTGGCCGGCAAGAAATTCATCCCGCTCCCGGCCGAGCGCAAAGTGCCGGACGACCGTTTCTTGAAAATTTTGAAGGCGGAAGAGAATAACTTGAAAGGGGTCGATGTCTCAATCCCGCTCGGTATGTTCATCGCCGTGACAGGCGTCTCCGGTTCCGGGAAGTCGACGCTCATCAACGAGATTTTGTACAAGTCGCTCGCCCACCATATTAACCGGGCGAAAGCGAAGCCCGGGAAGCATAAGAAAATCGAAGGACTCGACCAGATCGACAAAGTCATCGACATCGACCAGTCCCCGATCGGGCGGACGCCGCGGTCGAACCCGGCGACGTACACGGGCGTGTTCGACGATATCCGCGACGTGTTCGCCACGACGAACGAGGCGAAGATGCGCGGTTATAAGAAAGGCCGCTTCAGTTTTAACGTCAAAGGCGGACGCTGCGAGGCGTGCCGCGGGGACGGCATCATCAAGATCGAGATGCACTTCCTGCCGGACGTCTACGTCCCGTGTGAGGTCTGTCACGGGAAACGTTACAACCGGGAGACGCTCGAAGTGAAGTATAAAGGCAAGACGATCGCCGATGTGCTCGACATGACAATCGAGGAAGGGCTCGAATTCTTTGACAAAATTCCGAAAATTAAGCGGAAGATCCAGACGATCCATGACGTCGGTCTCGGCTATATGAAACTCGGCCAACCGGCGACCGAACTGTCGGGCGGGGAAGCGCAACGCGTCAAGCTCGCCTCTGAGCTCCATAAGCGGTCGACCGGGAAGACGATTTACATTTTGGACGAACCGACGACCGGTCTTCACGTCGACGATATCGCGCGCTTGTTGAAAGTGCTCCAGCGCCTCGTCGAGAACGGGGACACGGTGCTCGTCATCGAGCATAACTTGGACGTCATCAAGTCAGCCGACTACTTGATCGATCTCGGTCCTGAAGGCGGGGACGGCGGCGGGATGATCGTCGCCACGGGCACGCCGGAAGAAGTCGCCGAAGTCACAGCTTCCTACACCGGCAAGTATTTGAAGCCGGTGCTAGAGCGCGATGCGGCCCGGGCCAAACCGAAAGCAGGAAAACGGAAGTAAGGTATAGAAATGATGAGAAACGGGAACATGATTGACGTGTAACCAAATCAAAGGGGGAAACGAACGTGAAACAAGAAATGCGTGAACTGATTCTCCAGCAAGTAAAAGACGGCAAGTTGACGATCGAGGAGGGCATGACCCAACTCGAACGGCTCGAGAAGTTAGAGCCGGAGCGCGTCCAAGCGCTCGACGAGTATCAAGAGACGGAAAAGGTCGACGCTTACTCGGTCGAGTCGCTGACGACGAAACTGACGTCAGCGGTCGAAGGGCTCGTCACGAAGCTTCGTGACAGCGACTTCTCGTTCAGCTCGAACTTCGGACCGGAAGTGACGTATTCGAAATCGTTCCCGTTCACCGGGAAAGACATCTCGCTCGACTTGTTCAACGCCTCGGCGACGATTGTCTCGTCGGACAACGAAGAGTGTGAACTGATCGTGACGGGCCGACCGCTCCGTCAACAAGATGCGGACAAGGCGCTCGAACAGCTCCAATCGGCGGTGAAGCACTCCGTCATCGGTGACCGTCTCGTCGTCTCGCTTCGCGACAAGCTCGTCCGGGCGCACGTCGAACTGTTCGTCCCGCATCATCATTTCGACCATCTTCATGTCCAGACACTTAACGGGGAAGTCCGTGCCGACGGGCTCGACGTCGAGAGCGTCCGCGTCCAGACGGCGAACGGCCGGGTCGTGCTCCATGAAGTACACGCTTCGGAGCTACTGCTCAACACGGGCAACGGCACGGTCGAGGTCGGCGGTGTCGAATCGGAACTCGTTCACGTCCGCACCGGCAACGGCGCGGTCATCGTGAGCGGGAAGTATGACAAAGCGTCGCTCAAAACCGGGAACGGCAACATCCGGGCCGAGCTCGCGACGGCTCGTGCGGCCAAGTTCGAACTCGCCTCGCTCGCCGGTAACGTCCGTCTCGTCTTGCCGCACGGCGTCGAGGTCGAAGGCGAGCTCGAGACGAACTTCGGTGGACTCCATTGCAACTTGGACGAACTCGAAATCGTCCGTGACCGCAAAGACGTCGCCCAGCGCCGTCTCGAGTTCATGTCAGGCCGCGGCCAGACGCCGCGCATCGAAGTCGAAGCCGGGACACGTACCGGAACGATCGACCTCGAACACGGTTCACAACACACGCCGTCGACGTTCCTCGAGGAAGACAAGCTCGAACCGGTTGATCCGGTCGACCCGGTCAATCCGGGCGATTTGAACAACCCGTTCCATCAGAAGTGATCTATGACCCGGAGGCGTTGCCTTCGGGTTTCTTTTATCCATGAAAGGGAGGAGGAACGAGATGAGGATAGCCGGTCCGTCAATCGGGTGGATGATGATCGCGGCGCTGTTGCTCGGCGGGTGTGATGAACAGCAACGGGTCGTCAACGTGAACGAGACGGAGGGCGGTGACGAAGCGATTGCTGTCGCATGGGCGTACGTCACCGCACGGAATTGGGAAGAAGCGGCGGTCGACGGTGGACGAAACGCCGACGTAAGTCGCGTCGTGATCGATGATGACTATGAGCTCCTGGACGACACGTATAAGGACGAAGAAGCACTCGCCGTCTCGTTTGAGGCGAAACCGGACAGTGTCGTCGGCGTCCCGACCGTCTTGATCGCTCCGGAATCGAATGAAGTGGTCGGCTATATGCCGAGCGAATGACAATAACAACGCCCGAAGGCATCGTGCCTCCGGGCGTTGTTTCGTCATAGATTCATTTCGTATTCCATCTGTTCCCAGTCCATCATCGGGGCGTCGTACAACGTGAACGAGCCGATGATCAACAGGATGATCAAAATCGGGCCGGCGATGAGCAAGAAAATCCCGAGGTTCCGCATCATCTTCGACCGGTTCCAGTAGAAGATGATGGCGACGATCATCGACAGGAGCGAGCCCGACAAGAAGACGCCGACGATGTTCAAGATGAACAACAAGAGCACGGTCTCGTTTTTCGTGGCGGCGTACTCGCGCCACATGTCGATGAGCGACTTGATTAAATAGACGAGCGCCGCGATTCCGACGATAACAATAAAGACGATGGCAATCCAAAATAGTGAGTTCATGAGTATTCACCTCCTCTATCGGTCTATACCCGTTCTACGAAATCCCGACCGATTAGTTTCACTTCTTTTTTCCGACACGTCCCGCCTCACTTTCACTAACGCGAATGCGTGAGAGCTATGATACAATAATGAGCGTGAAAGGGGCAGATACTCATGCAAAATATCGTACGTACGGCTCAACTCGTTGAGCGCTTCAAACTTCAAGTCATTTCAGGTGAAGAAGGACTCCATCGTCCGGTCGCCACACCAGACCTCAGTCGCCCGGGGCTCGTCCTCGCCGGCTACTATACCCACTATGCGAAAAATCGCCTGCAAGTGCTCGGCAAGACGGAGCTCACGTTCTACGCGAGCCTGTCCGAAGAGAGCCGGCGCGAGCGGGCGAAGATTTTGTGCACGGAATCGACACCGGGCATCCTCATCACTCGCGGCTTCGATATCCCGAAAGAAATCGAAGAAGAGGCTGAGGCGGCGAACGTGCCGCTCATGCGCACGAACGCGGTGACGACGTCGATCGAGTCACAGATCACGAACTTCCTCGAGATGGAACTCGCACCGATGACGGCGATGCACGGTGTGCTCGTCGACATTTACGGCGTCGGAGTCCTCATCAAAGGTCAAAGCGGCGTCGGGAAATCCGAGACCGCGCTCGAACTCGTCAAGCGGGGGCATCGCCTCGTCGCCGACGATTCGGTCGAGATTCGTCAGACGGGCGACCAACTGCTCGTCGGATCGGCACCGAAACTGATTCGTCACTTGCTCGAGATTCGCGGGATCGGCATCATCGACGTCATGACGCTCTTCGGGGCCGGCGCCGTCCGTTCGCATAAGAAGATCAGCTTGATCATCAATCTTGAGAACTGGGATGCGGGCAAAGTGTATGACCGTGTCGGGCTCGACCACAATACGATGAAGATCATCGACAGCGAAGTGCCGCTCCTCACGATCCCGGTCCGTCCGGGACGCAACTTGGCCGTCATCGTCGAAGTCGCTGCGATGAACTATCGCCTGCAAAACATGGGCATCAATACCGCGGAAGAGTTCGCCGAGCGCCTCGCGAACGCGATCCACGATAACGAAGGAGACATGGAATAATGGTGGAACCGACGTTTGACCGTGTAGCGTTTGAAATCGGGTCGCTCCCGATCTACTGGTATGGGATGATCATCGCTTTCGGGGCGATGCTCGGACTCGTCCTCGCCTTGTTCGAGGCGAAACGCATCAACTATGACTCGGAGCGGCTCGTCGACGTCGTCATCTGGTCGATCCCGATCAGCATCGTCTTCGCCCGCCTCTACTATGTCGTCTTCCAATGGGATTACTACAGCCAAAACCTCGGGCAAATCATCGATATCCGCCAAGGTGGGATCGCGATTCACGGCGCCATCTTCGGGGCCTTGCTCGTCGTCATCATCTACAGCATGCGCAAGTCGATGTCGTTTTGGAAAGTGACGGACATCTTGGCGCCGTCGCTTCTGCTCGGACAAGCCGTCGGGCGCTGGGGCAACTTCATGAACCAAGAAGCACACGGCGCCGAGACGACGAGTCGTTTCTTGAAAGAGACGTTGTTGTTTCCGGATTGGATCGTCAACCAGATGTATATCGACGGGGCGTATTACTTGCCGACGTTCTTGTTCGAGAGCGTCTGGAACATCATCGGCGTCATCTTGCTCGTCGTCTGGCGCATGGTCGGCAACCCGCCGCGCGGCTACATCTTCTTGTCATACCTCGTCTGGTACTCGATCGGCCGCTTCTACATCGAAGGACTCCGCACCGACAGCCTCATGGCCGGTGACTTGCGGACGGCCCAACTCGTCTCGATCGCGATGATCATCTTCGGGATCGTCATGATGGTCGTGCGCCGGAAAGCGAAACGTTACAATGACCCTTCAGAGAAAGGACTGTTCGATTGATGGATACGTTGTTATTTGATTTGGACGGAACGTTGCTCGACACGAACCCGCTCATCCTCGCGAGCTTCCGCCATACGCTCAGTTACTACTTTCCGGAAGAGACGTACCGGGATGAGGACTTGTACCCGTTCATCGGGCCGACGCTCGAGAAGTCGTTCCGCGAATTGAATGAGCCGGAGTGGAAAGAGATGCAGGCATTTTACCGCAGCTTCAACATCGCGATGCACGACGCGCTCGTCGCTGAGTATCCGGGTGTGATCGACGGACTGCATCGCCTACACGCGAAAGGGTACAAGCTCGGCGTCGTCACGTCGAAAGGGCGCCCGGTCGTTGAACACGGCCTACGCTTGTTCAACATCGACCACTTCTTCGGCGTCGTCGTCACAGCCGATGACGTCGAGAACGAGAAGCCGCACGCCGAACCGGTCGAGCAGGCGCTCCGCGCGCTCGGTTCGACTGCGGACCGGGCCGTCATGGTCGGGGACAATGACACGGACATCTTCAGCGGCAAGAACGCCGGGACGAAGACGGTCGCCGTCGGATGGGCCTTGAAAGGCCGAGCGTTCCTCGAGGCGCTCGAGCCGGACGTCATCATCGACTCGATGGAACATTTCGAGGCGTGGCTCGACGAGGTCACGGTCCATGCGTAAGACGGAACGGTTCCGTCTCGATGGGCCGAACCCGCTCTGGCAGATGTACCGGACGATCCGGTTCTTCCGCGTCTTTAAAAACACGACGGTCGTGCTGATCGGACGGTTCTTCCCGTCAGTGAAGGCGAAGCGTTGGCTTTACCGGACGTTCCTCGGCATGGACATCGGACCGTACAGCGCGCTCGCCCTCATGGTGACGCCGGACGTCATGTTCCCGGAACGCATCTCGATCGGCCGCAACACGGTCGTCGGCTTCAACACGACGATCCTTTGCCACGAATATCTCGTCGATGAGTATCGGATCGGGGACGTGCGCATTGGGGACGACGTGTTGATCGGGGCGAACGTGACGATCTTGCCGGGTGTCACGATCGGTGACCGGGCCGTCGTCGGTGCCGGTGCTGTCGTCCACCGCGACGTCTTGCCGGGCGAGCACGTCATCGGGGCCAAACTGCAGACGGTCGACACGAAATAGACACAATTTAGCACGAAATCATTTTACCGGCGTGATGAATGTCACGTCTGGAAAATACTTGAGCGGTATCACATTTTAAACAAGTGATGCCGCTTTTTTGTGTCTTCATGGGCTTGAAGCGTGGATGCATGTTTTTGCTGAAAAGCTTTTTGAGTACCCTATAAAATATATTCATTATAGAAGGAATATAGTCCCGATTTTTTTTAAGTTTTTCAGTTGCCCTCGCGGATTGAGTGCGGTATTCTTAACCCTGCAACTAAAAAATGATTAAGAACTGATGTGGGGGATTTAGAATATGGAAGCGAACTATGAAGCACTAATGACGCTACCCGAACCAGAATCTCCGCTCGCTGCGGAGCTCCACTACTATAGAGGTCGTCGTGCGTTACGAGAAGGTCGCCTAGATGAAGCGACTTTTTTCATGGCTGAAGCTACGACAGCCGCCACGCATCGCGTCGACTATCATAAACAGTACGCTGAACTGTTATTTGAAGTAGGAGAGGTCTACCACGCCAACGACGTGTGGAAACGGGTGCTTGAACTCGATGATACGGCGACAGAGGCCCTTTATCACCTCGCGAGCAACTGTGCCTACATCTCACAATATGAAGAAGCGGCGACGTACGCGAGCCGTTACCTTGAAAAAGAAGCACACGGCCCGTACGCCGAGTCGGTCCAATCCTTGCTCGAACTGATCGAACTCGAACAAGAGCTCGAGGATGAGGAAGAAGACGAATTGATCACGTGGCACACCGAGGCGCAGCGTCAAATCGACAAAGGCCGGCTCTTCGCCGCCAAGTCGACGCTCGAACGGTTGATCGACCGGTATCCGGCGTTTTGGCCGGCGTATAACAACTTGGCCATCGTCCACTTTTATCTCGGAAACGATGAGACGGCGTTCGAGACACTCGAATACGTGCTCGATGAGAACCCTGGCAACTTGCACGCGATCTTGAACACGATCATGTTGCTCCACGAGGCCGGCCAATCGGCTGCGGCGCTCCACTTGTCGGCACCACTCACTCGCGTCCGTCCGCTCCAATTCGAGATGCGCTATAAACTCGCGACGACGCTCGCGCTCGTCGGACATTACGATCACGCCTATGAAGAACTCCGTCTCTTGCAAGAGCGGGGCTTCCGTGGGGATTCACTGTTTGGGCATTGGCTCAGCGTCTCCGCCTACAAGACCGGACGTCTTGAAGAAGCGGCGACCTATTTGAACGGTGAGGCGTTGAAACAATTCGAAGCCAAGCCGTCGTTCGATATTCGGGAAAACCTCGAGTTCCGTTCGGCGCTCGTCCAAGGCTTGCGTCAAGAAGACGATTTGGCGCGCGTCGAGATCATACGCATCATCTCGAAGCTTGAAGACGATGAGGCGTTCGAGGCACTCGCGCTGACGAACACGGTCACGGACAACGAGACGGTCATCGCCTTCGCCGAGAAGTGCCGGGCCAACATCTGTGCGGCACCTTACCGAGGCGACAAACGGATCGAGCGGGCGTATGAAGCGCTCCTCGTCGCTGAACGACACGTCCCGGAAGCAGAACAGATGAGCCTAGAAGGTGACTTCTATGAACGGTTCTCTCGTTTGTTGCTCACCGGGCACACGTTCGATGACGTCAAGGCATCGGCCGCGGCGCTCGTCTGGATGTTTTATGCGAAACGGGACGCGCTCGTCCTTTCAGACTGTGCCGACGCGTTCGGTATCACGGTCGACACGTTGACGGAGACGATCCGTTCGTTCAAGCAAGAACTCGAACGAGCATAAAGATAGACGATACCTCCCTAGGTTTCATATACTGAAGTCAATCAATTTCATGCAGAGGTGGAATCCTAATGACAGAAGAAAAAATCTATGACGTCATCATCATCGGGGCCGGCCCAGCCGGCATGACGGCGGCGCTTTACGCGTCGCGCGCCAACTTGTCGACACTCATGATCGAGCGAGGCATCCCGGGTGGCCAGATGGCGAACACGGAAGATATCGAAAACTATCCAGGGTACGACAGCATCCTCGGACCGGACCTGTCTCAAAAGATGTTCGACCACTCGAAAGCGTTCGGCGCGGAATATGCGTACGGCGATGTCCAGAGCATCTCGGATGAGCAAGAAGTTAAAGTCGTACACGCCCATAACCGCGACTACAAAGCGCGGGCGATCATCCTCGCGTCAGGCGCCCAGTACAAGAAAATCGGCGTTCCGGGCGAAGAAGAGCTCGGCGGCCGCGGTGTATCGTACTGTGCGGTCTGTGACGGGGCGTTCTTCAAAGGGAAAGACTTGTTCGTCATCGGCGGCGGCGACTCTGCCGTCGAAGAAGGTGTGTTCTTGACACGTTTCGCGAACAAAGTGACGATCGTCCACCGCCGCGACGAGCTTCGCGCGCAAAAGATCTTGCAAAAACGGGCGTTCGACAACCCGAAAATCGACTTCATCTGGAACCATACGTTGAAAGAGATCACAGAAGACAACGGCAAGGTCGGCGGCGCCCGTCTCGTCAGCACGGTTGACGGCACGGAGTCGGAGCATACGATTGACGGCGTGTTCATCTACATCGGCATGAACCCGATCACGGGCTTCGTCAAAGACCTCGGCATCACGAACGAGCAAGGCTACATCGTCACGAACGAAGCGATGGAGACGAAGATCCCTGGGATCTTCGCGGCCGGAGACGTTCGCGACAAGACGCTCCGCCAAGTCGTCACCGCGACGAACGACGGATCGATTGCCGCGCAAAACGCGCAACATTACATCGAGGGACTCCTCGAGGCGTTGCACGAACAAAACGCGTGATTTACGGAGAAGGCATTGCGGGCGACCGCAATCCCTTCTCTTTTTTTCGAGCGTTCGCTATACTAAAGGTTGAAGAGAGCTACACACACGGCTCGGTTGTCAAAATAAGGGGGCGTCAGCGATATGGAAGACTTTAAAGGATTAGAAGAATTGATCATCATCAGCGGGATGAGCGGGGCCGGGAAATCGGTCGCGATGAATAGCTTCGAGGACCTTGGCTATTTTTGCGTCGATAACTTGCCGCCGGTCTTGTTGCCGCAATTGATCGATGTCATCAGCTCGGTCCGTCCGAAGATCGCGGTCGCCATCGACACGCGAACGCGGGACTTCATCGACAGTCTGTTCATCGTCATCGATGACTTAGAACAAAAGAGCGTGCACCCGCACCTGCTTTATCTCGACACGCGCGACGAAGTGCTCGTAAGGCGTTATAAAGAGACGCGCCGGTCGCATCCGCTCGCACCGGAAGACGCGCCGCTCGTCGGCATCCAGATGGAGCGTGAACTGCTCGAAGGGTTCCGCGACCGGGCGCACACGCTGTACGACACGAGTGATTTGAAACCGCAAATGCTCAAAGACCGGATCTTGCTCCAGTTCAATGAAGAGCGCATCCCGTTCACGGTCAACTTCATGTCGTTCGGATTCAAGCACGGCGTGCCGCTCGACATCGATTTGTTGTTCGACGTCCGTTTCATCACGAACCCGTTCTACATCCCGGAGCTCCGTCCGCTCACGGGTCAGACGAGCGAAGTGCAGGAATACGTCATGTCGCATCCCGAGGCGCGGGCGTTCTATAAAAAGTTGATCGACATGCTCGAATTCTTGTTGCCGCAGTACAAGCGGGAAGGCAAGACGCAAGTCGTCGTCGCCTTCGGTTGTACGGGCGGGAAGCATCGATCGATCACGTTCGCCGAAAAAGTATCGGAACATTTCGCGGAGCGCTACAACGTCAAGACCGTCCATCGCGACTTAGCGCACGCGACGAAGGAGAAATAAGATGAGACGCGATCGAAAAGTCGTCGCCATCGGCGGCGGGACGGGATTATCGACACTCGTACGTGGGTTGAAGCATTATCCGCTCGACATCACGGCCATCGTCACGGTCGGAGATGACGGCGGGAGCTCAGGACGGCTTCGCGACGAGTTCCACATGTTGCCGCCAGGAGACATCCGCAACGTCATCCTCGCCTTGTCTGAAGTCGAGCCGCTCATGGACAAGATCTTACAGTATCGGTTCGACAGCGGTTACGGGCTCGAAGGGCATTCGCTCGGCAACCTCATGTTGACGGCGGCGACGCATATTTGTGAAGGGTCGTTCGTCAAGGCGGTCGACGTCTTGTCGCAACTGTTGAACGCCCAAGGCCGGGTGCTCCCGGTCACGGAGACGCTCATGACGCTCGCGGCCGAGTTTGAGGACGGCACGATCGTCAAAGGCGAGTCGAAGATCCCGCTCGTCGAGAAGCCGATCAAACGGTTGTTCTTGCTCGAGGACGGCATCAAGCCGGCACCAGGCGTCGTCGAGGCGATCAAAGGAGCCGACGTCATCGTGCTCGGTCCCGGCAGCCTTTACACGAGTATCATTCCAAACTTGTTGATCCCGGAAGTGCGGGAAGCGATCGTCGACGCCGGAGTTCCTGTCGTCTATATATGTAACGTCATGACCCAGCCGGGCGAGACGAAAGGGTACGATGCGATGAAGCACTTGAAAGCGGTCGAGGCGTACCTCGGCAAGGCGTCGATCGATACGATCGTCGTCAACAACGAGCCGATCGAGGACGGGTATTTAGAACGGTACCTCGAGGACGGTTCGGAAGAAGTCCGGTTTGACCGGAAGAAGCTCCGCAATCACGGAACGAACGTCTTGGCCGGAGATATCGTCGACTATAACCGCGACTACATCCGTCACGACTCGGATGCGATTGCCGGGCTCGTCATGCAACGTGTGTTGCGAATCAAGAAACCACGCTCGTTCCAGGAGCTTGAATTGAAATAGAATGAAAGACAGAGAAAGGAGGGGAACGCGATGAGCTTTGCCTCAGACGTCAAGAAAGAATTGACACAACTCGAGGTGACCGACCCCGAGGCGAAGGCGGAACTGTCCGCTCTCGTCCGGATGAACGGTGTCATCTCGCTCGCTCTCGGGCGCGGCATGACGCTCGACGTCTCGACGGAGAACGCGGCCATCGCCCGTCGGATTTATTCCCTCATGAAACGGCTGTACGACCACCATCTCGACTTGTTCGTCCGGAAGAAAATGCGGCTGAAGAAAAACAACGTCTACATCGTCCGCGTGTCTCAGCACGCCGAGACGATGTTGCGTGACCTCGAGATCCTCGGAGAGAACTACGAGATGATTCGGACGCTCAACTCAGACATGACGCGCGACGAGAATTTGGCTCGTGCCTACTTGCGCGGTGCTTTCCTTGCCGGCGGGTCGATCAATCACCCGAAGACGTCGTCGTACCATCTTGAAGTGTACAGCCTGTATGAGAACCATAACCAGGCGCTCCGTGACCTCGCCAATCGCTTCGGCTTGAATGCGAAGACGCTCGAACGGAAAAAAGGGCACATCCTCTACATTAAAGAGAGTGAGAAAATCTCGGACTTTTTGAAGTTGATCGGGGCGACGCGCGGCATGCTCGACTTCGAGGACGCACGAATCATTAAAGACATGCGCAACTCGGTGAATCGGCTCGTCAACTGTGAGACGGCCAACTTGAACAAGACGGTCGGGGCGGCACTCCGCCAAGTCGAGAACATCAAGTATCTCGAACGGACGGTCGGCCTTGAAGTGTTGCCGGTGAAACTGCGTGAAATCGCCGAGCTGCGCGTCACACATCAGGACGTGTCGCTGCAGGAACTCGGAGAAATGCTCGAGACGGGACCGATCTCGAAGTCGGGGATCAACCACCGGCTCCGGAAGATCGACCAGATCGCCGAGAAAGTACGGAACGGTGAGGAAATCAGCTCTTCGTGACGCCGGTTGCGTCAAAACCATTCTTCCTATATAATTAGCAATTGTGTATAGGATTTTGAAAAGCGAACTAAAGGAGCTTTATGATTATGGCGAATGATAAGAAACGACTTTCGCTCACGATCGACGCTGAGCTAGACCGCGTCATCACTGAGCGTGCAAAAGAAATCGGGATTCCAAAAAGCGCACTCGTGACGTTTGCGACGAGCCTCTTCCTCAACCAATTGCGGGCAGAAGAGATGCTTTCAGGCAACACGAACGCAATCTATCAAGTCATCCGTAAGGATTATGAGTTGCTCACAAGTGTCCGCAACTTAGATAACTGAGTAAAAGGCTGACTGCGGTCAGCCTTTTTTGGTTGCATCCACCCCGGAAATTTGGAATAGTGGAGATATTGAATTGATTGGAGGGCAATCCTATGGGACAAGCGAGCCAACTGCTGCTCATTTTAATGCTACAACTACTCTTCGTTCCGGTGCTCACGCTCCGCACGATTATGCTCGTCAAAGGGAAAACGGTCATCGCGGCGATGTTCGGGACGCTCGAGACGCTCATCTACATCTTCGCGCTCGGGATCGTGTTCCAAGATTTGACGACGCTCGGAATGCTCGTCTACGCGCTCGGGTTTGGACTCGGGATTCTCGTCGGCGGATTCGTCGAGCGGAAACTTGCCATCGGGTACAACATGATTCAAGTGCACACGCAAGAGTTCCCGGCCGAGCTCATCCAAAAGATGCGCGACAGCGGTTATGGGGTGACCCACTATCAAGGCCAAGGCCGTGACGGGGTCCGCTATCGCCTCGACGTCTTAGCGGCACGGACGCGGATGAAAGAGTTGCGCGAACTCGTCGAGCATTACGAACCGAAAGCGTTTCTCGTCGCGTTCGACCCGGTCGACTTTAAAGGCGGCTATATGTTGAAAGGGCTACGGCGCCCGAAATGACGAGGTAGACTCACGAAAGTGGGTCTTTTTTTGTTGGAACGGGAATAGACAGGCAAAAGGAGTGAATCGGATGAGACGAACAGGGATGTGGTTGTTAGTGATTGGGCTATTGATTGCCGGAGGGCTGGTGTACACGTTGTCGTCATGGCAGGGCGCTTCCGGGACGAAACCGCCGCTCCCGACGGTCCGCGTCGGGTCGGTGACGGCCGAAGTGAAACAATCGACGTATTGCTGGTCGAACGGGAGCGAGGCCGTCTGTGAAGACCACGCCTTGCCGGAGGCGGACGATTTGCAACTCGTGACGGTCGAACCGGGTGCAGCAATCAACGTCGAGTTCCATGAAACACCGAAACGGGAGACGTTCCATCGGATCATCGACGGCGAGCTCGTCGCTTCGGAAAAAGTCGTCCCGACGGAGCCGGGCACGTACGTGTTCGAGACCGGCGGGGAGTGGCAGCATGGCGACAGCCGATACGTATTTGGCGTCATCGTCCCAGAATAAAAAAACCCCTTCTCGAGTGAGAAGGGGTTCAGACGATTAGCGTGTCATGACTTTGTCGATAAGACCGTAGTCTTTCGCTTGTTCAGCTGACATGAAGTAGTCGCGCTCAGTGTCGCGCTCGATGACTTCAAGCGGCTGACCCGTGTTGTCGGCCATGATTTGGTTCAATTTCTCACGCATCTTGATGATCCGTTCCGCATGGATCTTAATGTCCGATGCTTGACCTTGCGTGCCGCCGAGCGGTTGGTGAATCATGATCTCCGCGTTCGGCAATGCGAAGCGTTTCCCTTTTTCACCGGCTTGGAGCAAGAAGGCGCCCATCGATGCGGCCATTCCGATACAAATCGTCGACACGTTTGGCTTGATGAAGTTCATCGTGTCATAAATCGCCATTCCGGAAGTGATCGAACCACCTGGGCTGTTGATGTAAAGCGAGATATCCTTGTCTGGATCCTCAGCTGCAAGGAAGAGGAGCTGAGCGACGATCGAGTTGGCGACGTTGTCGTCAATCGCACTCCCGAGAAGGATGATGCGGTCTTTGAGCAAGCGTGAGTAAATATCGTACGCGCGTTCCCCGCGACCTGTTTGTTCGATAACTGTTGGAATTAACATTGAATCTGCCTCCTTTTATGTAGGTTGTAAACATATCATACCGCTATAGTCAATGTTGGTCAAACGATAGTCATCGTTTTTCACCTATTCCACCATTCCCGCTTTCTAAAACGAAAAAAGAGGCCAGGCGATTGCCTGACCTCTTACATATGATACACCCGGAGAGATTCGAACTCCCGACACCTGGCACCGGAAACCAGTGCTCTATCCCCTGAGCTACGGGTGCATGTCTCTGACACGATTTATTATACATTTGTTTTTTTAAAAAAGCAATCCTGTTGTCGTCACTTTTTTTTCAGCGTGGTTCGGACGGTTCGGCTACAATGAAAGCGAGAGGGGGAAGACCGATGCAACGGCAAGAACAGCAACAAGTACAACGGCAGCAACTGACACAAGACATGCTGCGGCGGTTGCCGGTTTTAGAGGCGGACCGGGCCGCGCTCGTCTTTCAGCTCGCCCGCATGTCGGCGCGCAACAAAAACGTCGCGGCAGGGAGCGGCGCGATCGATTGGATCGCCGAGGCTGGGGCAGGGTTCGAAGCAAGGCTGTTCGCCCAAATCGAGGACGGGAGCGGGACGGAAGTAGAGAAGCGGCTGCAACGGCAACTCGTCACCGCCCTCGATCACCGAGGCTTGCTCCCGGACACGGACGCTGCGCTCGCGACTCGTTTCGGCGTCGAACCGATCGACGTCGAGGCGGCGCGCCGGGCGCTCTTGTTTCTCGAACCGACGGGGGTAGGAGCGAAAGACGAGCATGACTGTCAATACCGCCATGCGATCGAGCAGGACGACCCGCTCGTCTTGGACGTATTTGAAGCGATCGAGGCAGGCGTCACCGACATCGCGAGCCGACTCGGCATCACGCCGGCAGAGGTGGACCGGGTCACCCGGATCATCGCCACGCTTCCGAAAGCGCCGCTATTATATGAAGAAACCGAGCACATTTATCCGGAGCTCGAGGTCAGTTATAGCGACGGGATGCTGACGACGACTTGGTTCAGCCCGACGCTTGACGCCAAAGCGGTGCCGGACCGTGACGTGAAATGGTGGCAAGAGACGCTCAATATGCGCGCAGAGACGCTTCAAGCGATTTGGGACGTCATCGCCGAGCGCCAAGCCGGCTGGTTGAAAGGGGAGCTCGTCTTGCATCCGCTCACCCGAAAAGAAGTCGCCGAACAAATCGGGAAGCACGAGTCGACGGTCGGCCGGGCGATCCAACGGAAGTACGTGTTGACTGAGGGCGGGATGATGGCATGGCGCGACTTCTTCGTCCGAGCGACAGAACAAGGGCAGTCGCCGTTCATGATCAAGCGGGCGATCGCCGAACTGATCCGCAAAGAGACGTCGCCGCTTAGCGACAAAGCGCTCACCGAAGAACTCGCCCGGATGGATTATCATGTGACGCGACGGACGGTGGCCAACTATCGGGAAGCGCTCGGTTTTGGAAACTCGAGGGAGCGGGAACGGCAACTATGGAAAGGAGGGCAATAAATAAATGAAGCTGACACTTTACCGCCGGGACAACTGCTCCCTTTGCGAAGAGGCGTTCGTCATGCTCGAATGGCTGAAAGAAGACTATCCGTTCGAGCTCGAACTAAGCGATATCACGACGGACGATGCGCTTGAGGCCAAGTACATGTTCGAAATCCCCGTCGTCGTACACGAAGACACGGTCATTAGTCAAGGGCGATATGATGGCAGCAAAGTTGAAGATTTTGTTAAGTATACGCTTACATCGAAAAAAAACGTTTAGAGGGGTTGCAAGACGGAAAGGTGATTGATAAGATGAACTCGTAGCGGTGGGACGTAAAAATAAAAGTGGGACAAAAAATGTCCACACTTGAGGTCGAGGGGGAATGAGGTATGATCCAGCAACTGATTCATGTTCAGAAGCAAATCGTCCCAGACCTGCTCGATACGCTCCGACATCGTTACGACATCTTACATTATGTCCGTTTGATGCAGCCGATCGGCCGCAGGACATTGGCCACAAGCCTCGGGCTGACGGAACGAATCTTAAGGCGAGAGGTCGACTTTTTAAAAGACCAAGGTCTGCTGACAGTCGCCACTCAAGGTATTTCCCTTACGGAATCGGGCCGAAACGTTCTTCGGGACTTGCATGAGGTCATGGGAGAAATCCTTGGGATCTCAGAAGTCGCGCGAGAACTCGAGCAAAAGCTAGGCGTTCGCCAAGTCGTCATCGTACCGGGAGATTCGGACGAGACGTTCTGGGTCCAGCGCGATATTGGCCGGGCCGCCGTCACGCAGTTAAAAGCGCGACTGGCACCGGATGACAATATTATCGCGGTCACAGGCGGGACGACGATGGCATCCGTCGCGGCGATGATGTCGCCCGACAAGAAAGAACGACCGATGCATTTCGTGCCAGCGCGCGGAGGCCTCGGCGAGACGCTTGAACTTCAAGCGAACACCGTCTGCTCTCGCATGGCGGACCGGGCCCATGCCGACTATCATCTCCTTCATATTCCCGACGAAGTTTCTCAAGAGACGTTCGAGCGGATGGTGGAGGAACCTAGCATAAAAAATGTGCTGGAAATGATTAGAGCGGCGCGAATAGTGGTACATGGAATTGGTGAGGCGGAAACGATGGCAAAACGTCGTCACGCCACACCGGAGCATTTGCGGATGATCGAACGGCATGAAGCCGTCGCCGAAGCGTTCGGATATTATTTCAACGCAGAAGGAGAAATCGTTCATCGGGTCAAGACGGTCGGCATTCAATTAGAAGAGCTCGACAACATGGACACCGTCATCGCAGTCGCTGGAGGAAAGTCGAAGGCGCAGGCGATTGCCGCTTATGCGAAACATACGCCGAACATCATCCTCGTCACAGACGAAGGTGCGGCAACAGAATTATTAACGTGTTATTAAAGAGTTGACCCCCGTTGGCTCTTCAATAAATAGCTTCTACCCTAAGGAGGAAATTAACTATGGCAGTAAAAGTTGGTATTAACGGATTTGGACGTATCGGACGCTTGGCATTCCGCGAGATCATCAAGAACGAAGGAGTCGAAGTTGTTGCAATCAACGACTTGACTGACACGAAGATGCTTGCTCACCTTCTCAAGTATGACACGACACAAGGTCGTTTCGACGGAGAAGTAGAAGTACACGACGGTCACTTCCTCGTAAACGGCGAGAAAGTCGTTACACTTGCTAACCGCAACCCAGAAGAACTTCCATGGGGCGAGCTCGGTGTCGACATCGTTCTCGAATGTACTGGATTCTTCACAGACAAAGAAAAAGCGGAGCTTCACTTGAAAGCTGGCGCGAAAAAAGTTGTCATCTCGGCTCCAGCTACAGGTGACATGAAGACTGTCGTCTTCAACACGAACCACGAGATCCTTGACGGTTCTGAAACAGTCATCTCAGGTGCTTCATGTACGACAAACTGCTTGGCGCCAATGGCGAAAGTTCTCCAAGACCAGTTCGGAATCGTTGAAGGTCTCATGACAACGATCCACGCTTACACAGGCGACCAAAACACGCTTGACGCTCCACACCCTAAAGGCGACTTCCGTCGTGCACGTGCGGCAGCAGCAAACATCGTACCGAACACAACTGGTGCGGCTAAAGCGATCGGTCTCGTTATCCCAGAACTTCAAGGTAAACTTGACGGTGCGGCACAACGTGTACCAGTTGCAACAGGTTCACTCACTGAACTCGTAACAGTTCTTGAGAAAACAGTTTCTGTTGACGAAATCAACGCAGCGATGAAAGCAGCAGCGAACGAATCTTACGGCTACACTGAAGACGAAATCGTTTCTTCTGACATCGTCGGCATCACGTACGGTTCACTCTTCGACGCGACGCAAACGAAAGTCATGACAGTCGGCGACAAGCAACTCGTTAAGACAGTAGCTTGGTACGACAACGAAATGTCTTACACTGCACAATTGGTTCGCACACTCAAGCACTTCGCTGAAATCGCGAAGTAAGTTCGTGAACTAAATAGAATCAAATAGGAGCGGAAACAAGTGATTGTTCTCCGCTCTATTTATGAAATTGAAATGCACGACACATGGAGGCGAAGGTTATGAACAAAAAGTCTATTCGTGACATCGATGTAAAAGGGAAACGCGTCTTCTGCCGCGTTGACTTCAACGTTCCACTCAAAGATGGCGTCATTCAAGACGAGACTCGTATTCAAGCGGCCCTCCCGACGATCAAGCATTTGATCGACGGCGGCGCGAAAGTCATCTTGGCGAGCCACCTCGGCCGTCCAGGCGGCGAGAAGAACGAGAAATACTCGCTTGCACCGGTCGCAGAACGTTTGAGTGAGCTTCTTGGAAAAGAAGTACCGCTCGCGAAAGAAGCGTACGGCCCGGATGCTGAAGAAGCAGTTGCAAAACTTGCTGAAGGCGACGTCCTCGTTCTTGAAAACGTTCGTTTCTACCCAGGTGAAACGAAAAACGACCCGGAACTTGCCAAAGGTTTCGCGGCGCTTGCTGACGTCTTCGTCAACGACGCGTTCGGTGCGGCTCACCGTGCCCACGCTTCGACAGAAGGCATCGCGCAAAACGTCGAGACGGCAGTTGCTGGTCTGTTGATGGAGAAAGAACTTGAAGTGCTCGGCAAGGCGCTCTCGAACCCGGACCGTCCGTTCACGGCGATCATCGGCGGTTCGAAAGTTGCTGACAAGATTGGGGTCATCGACCACTTGCTTGACATCGTTGACACACTCATCATCGGTGGCGGTCTCTCGTACACGTTCTCGAAAGCACTCGGGCACGAAGTCGGGACGTCACTCCTTGAGGAAGACAAGCTCGACCTCGCACGTCAATTCATGAAAAAAGCAGAAGACAAAGGCGTGAAGTTCTTGATGCCAGTCGACTGCGTCATTGCGAAAGAATTCGGCGAAGAGACTTACGTCGGACCAGTCGACATCGACTCGATCCCTGCGGATCATATGGGTCTTGATATCGGACCGAAAACAGTCGAAATTTACGCGGAAGCAATTCGCGAATCGAAACTTGTCGTTTGGAACGGACCGATGGGCGTATTCGAACTTGATAAATACGCAAACGGAACGAAAGGTGTCGCTCAAGCACTCGCAGACAGCGACGCATACTCAATCATCGGTGGTGGGGACTCAGCCGCTGCAGCTGCCAAGTTTGGCCTTGCAGATCAAATGAGCCACATTTCAACTGGTGGTGGCGCTTCACTCGAATTCATGGAAGGCAAAAAACTTCCAGGCGTCGAGGCGCTCAACGACAAGTAAAACAGAGGAGGATTATCGATGCGTAAACCGATTATTGCAGGTAACTGGAAAATGAACAAAACACTCTCGGAAGCCGTCGCTTTCGTAGAGGAAGTCAAAAACAACATCCCGTCAACGGACAAAGTTGACGCGGCGATCGGCGCACCAGCAGTATTCTTGGCCCCAATGGTAGAAGCGGCCAAAGGATCGAACTTGAAGTTGAGTGCCCAAAACATGTACGACAAAGACAGCGGGGCATACACAGGCGAAACAAGCCCGGCCATGATCGCTGACCTCGGCGTGACGTACGTCATCCTTGGACACTCAGAGCGCCGCGAATACTTCGGCGAGTCGGATGCGTTCATCAACAGCAAAACGAAAAAAGCGTTCGAACACGGTCTTACGCCAATCGTTTGCGTCGGTGAAACACTCGAGGAGCGCGAAGGCGGTAAGTTCGAAGAAGTCATCAAGACGCAAGTCGAAGGTGGCCTCGCGGACCTTTCAGCTGACCAAGTGAAACAACTCGTCATCGCTTACGAGCCAGTTTGGGCGATCGGTACGGGTAAATCAGCGGACGAAGCAGACGCACAAAGCTCATGCAAATATGTTCGTGACGTGGTAAAAGGTCTTTACGGTGAAGACGTGGCGGCTGCAGTTCGCATCCAATACGGCGGTTCTGTAAAACCTGAGAACATCAAGGAGTATATGGCGCAAGAAGACATCGACGGCGCACTCGTCGGCGGTGCTTCACTTGAAGCTGCTTCGTTCCTCAAGTTGTTGGAGGCGATTTAAATGGCAAGACCAGTCGCCCTCATCATCTTAGATGGTTTTGGAATGCGGGACGAGACGTTCGGTAACGCGGTCGCTGCGGCGAACAAACCGAACTTCGACCGTTTCTGGGAAACGTATCCGCATACGCTTCTCAACGCGCAAGGCGAGTACGTCGGCCTTCCTGAAGGTCAGATGGGTAACTCGGAAGTCGGTCACTTGAACATCGGTGCCGGCCGGGTCGTCTATCAGTCACTCTCACGCGTCAACAACGCCATCAAAGACCGTTCTTTCTTCGATCGTCAAGCGATGAACCACTTGGCGGGACATGTGAAGAAGTACGATTCGAGCCTCCACATCATGGGTCTCGTTTCGGACGGTGGGATTCACTCCCACATTCAACATATGTTCGCTGTCGTTGAGTTCGCAAAACTTCATGGCATTGAAAAAGTATACATTCACGCTTTCACGGACGGCCGTGACTGTGATCCGAAATCAGGTGCAAGCTTCCTCGAACAGACGGAAGCGAAGCTCGCTGAACTCGGTGTCGGTCAAGTCGCTAGCGTGTCTGGACGTTACTATGCCATGGACCGCGACAACCGTTGGGAGCGCGTCGTGAAAGTATACGACGTTCTCGTCAAAGGTGAAGGCGAAGTCGGCACGAACGCCGTCGACGTCTTGAACCAGTCGTATGAAGCGGGGCTCACGGATGAGTTCGTCAACCCGACGGTCATCGAGAAAGACGGACAACCGATCGCGACGATCAAAGACAACGACGCGATTATGTTCTTCAACTTCCGTCCGGACCGGGCGATCGAATTGGCGAAAGTGTTCAAAGAGAAGACCGGCTTCAAAGGCTTCGAACTTGCGAGCACACATCCAGAGAACATCTTGCTCGTCTCAATGACGAAGTTCTCGGATGAAATCGACACGGACATCGTCTTCCCACCGGAAGATTTGAAAAACACGCTCGGTGAAACACTCGCCGCGCAAGGGTACAAACAGCTCCGCGCCGCGGAAACTGAGAAATACCCGCACGTCACGTTCTTCTTGAACGGACAACAAGAAACACCGTTTGAAGGCGAAGATCGCTTCCTCGTACCGTCGCCGAAAGTCGCGACGTACGATTTGAAACCGGAAATGAGCGCATACGAGCTCACAGAAGGACTTCTTGAGCGTATCGAGTCGGATACGTACGACGCGTACATCATCAACTACGCGAACCCGGACATGGTCGGTCACTCGGGTATGCTCGAACCGACGAAAAAAGCGGTCGAAGTCGTCGACGAATGCCTCGGTAAAGTAGTGGACGCACTCATTGCCAAAGGCGGCGCGGCGATCATCACGGCAGACCACGGGAACGCTGACCTCGTCACGAACCCGGACGGTTCACCGATGACGGCGCATACGACAGAACCTGTCCCATGTATCATCACGAAGTCAGGCGTGGAACTGAAACCTGTTCTAAAAGGTTCGCTTTGCGACCTCGCGCCGACGTTGATCGACCTTCTCGGTGCTGATCAACCGGCTGAAATGACTGGTACGTCAATCGTTACAAAAAAATAATTTCCAACCAAAAAGGAGAGAAATAATATGTCAATGATTACAGAAATTTACGCACGCGAAATTTTGGATTCACGCGGTAACCCAACAATCGAAGTAGAAGTCTTCACAGAAGATGGCGGTTTCGGTCGTGCCCTCGTCCCATCAGGCGCATCAACTGGTGAGCACGAAGCAGTCGAACTCCGCGATGGCGACAAGTCACGTTACCTTGGTAAAGGCGTACTCAAAGCCGTTGCTAACGTAAACGACACAATCGCACCTGAACTCATCGGTTACGATGTATTCGACCAAAACGCACTCGATGCTAAAATGATCGAGCTCGACGGTACGAAAAACAAAGGTAAACTCGGCGCAAACGCAATCCTTGGTGTCTCAATGGCAGCAGCACACGCAGCAGCAGACGAGCTCGGCCTTCCACTTTACACGTACCTCGGTGGATTCAACGCGAAGACGCTTCCAACTCCAATGATGAACATCATCAACGGTGGTTCGCACGCTGACAACAACGTTGACTTCCAAGAGTTCATGATCATGCCTGTAGGCGCGCCAACGTTCCGTGAAGCGCTCCGCATGGGTGCAGAAGTATTCCACGCCCTCAAAGATGTTCTTTCTGGTATGGGTCTTAACACAGCTGTCGGTGACGAAGGTGGTTTCGCACCAAACCTTAAGTCAAACGAAGAAGCGATCACAGTTATTCTTGAAGCGATCGAAAAAGCTGGCTACAAAGCTGGCGAAGACATCTACCTCGCAATGGATGTTGCATCGTCTGAGTTCTACGACAAGTCGACTGGCAAGTACGAACTCGCTGGCGAAGGCAAGTCAATGACAACTGCTGAGCTCGTAGACTTCTACGCTGAGCTCGTAAGCAAGTACCCAATCATCTCAATCGAAGACGGTTGCGACGAAAACGACTGGGACGGCTTTAAATTGCTCACTGACAAAATCGGTGACAAAGTTCAACTCGTTGGGGATGACCTCTTCGTAACGAACACTGAGAAACTCGCTGAAGGTATCGAGAAAGGCATCTCGAACTCGATCCTTATCAAAGTTAACCAAATCGGTACGCTCACAGAAACGTTCGACGCGATCGAAATGGCTAAAAAAGCTGGCTACACAGCTGTTATCTCACACCGTTCTGGTGAAACAGAAGATGCGACAATCGCGGATATCGCTGTTGCGACAAACGCTGGTCAAATCAAAACAGGTTCACTTTCACGTACAGACCGTATCGCGAAGTACAACCAACTTCTCCGCATCGAAGACATGCTCGGCGATGTAGCGAAATACGACGGTATCAAGTCGTTCTACAACCTCAAAAAATAATTGATTGTTTCAGGCTCGCCAACTGGCGGGCCTGTTTTTTTGTATGTTTTTCAACCCGTCCTGGCGGCACCGATGCTTTCTGCAGGCAATCCACGGAGCCTCCTCGCGCTACGCGCTTGTGGGGTCTCCGCGAGATTGCTTTCCTGCAAGAGTCACGGTGCCGCTTGGACGGGTGTGGACGTTCGCTCACGCTCATACTTTTTAGGGTACATCATTCATTCGATGACGTACGTCTCGCGTGTAAAGCGGAACGCGAAACAAGACGGCAGGCTGACTCCTAGGGGAGAGTGATGCAAGGATGACCCCGCAAAGCGCATTGCGCTGCGGAGGCATCCGCATCACCCCAGGAAAGCAGCCTGCCGTCTAGTGAAGCCAAAAACATGAGGTATGTTAACCCATCATTTCGGGAATAGGACAGTGTAGGTGAAAGGAGGCGTTCGTCATGATGATCAGCGGGCTGTTCCTTCTTCTCATTGTCCTCGGGATTGGTGGCTACTTCTTGTATAAAGCCATGGAAGACCGGAAATGGTCGTGACGCATGTCACGACCGCAGATTGTAGACAAAGTCACGTTTCAGGCGAACTGAAACGTGACTTTGTCGTTTTAGGGCCTTGAGGCGCTCTGCCCGAGCCCCTGTTCAGGCGGGCTGGGTGTTCTTCCATGCCCAGCCCGCCATCTTCTTGAGATTGAGGGCAGCAAAAGTAAGCATCGCCTGCATTGAAACTTTTTCAAGTCCCCGATAGCGGGTCCAACGCATGCCATGCTTCTCTTTTGCGTCCGCGAACACGCGCTCGACCGTCTGTTTCCGCCGGTCATAGATGTTGCGGTTCAATTCCGTGTGGCGGAGGTCTTCGACCTCGTCCATATAGGGTTGCCAGAGATGTCGCTCGATTATCCGTTGGTGCTTCTGGCTCTTCGTGCACTGTTCGAGCAACGGGCAGTTCACACAAACCGCTGGGTTTGAGACGTACTTGCGTTTCCCCTCGCGCATCGTCGTGCTGTACGTTAATAACTCGTTGTTCGGGCAGATGTAGACATCATGGTGCTCGTCATAGATGAAATCTTTGGTCTTGAAGGCGCCCTTCTTGCCCTTCGGGCGCGTGTAAGGGAAGACCGGCAGGATCCCACGGTCGATCAGCAGCTTGGCAATGGCCGGATTTTTATAGGCGGAGTCGGCAGCGACGGCGAACGGTTGAATCAGGCGGTCGGAGACCTTGTCGAGCAGATCGGGAAACGCCACACTATCGTGCACGTTCCCCGGCGTGACGACGGCACCGAGCACGAACCCATGGGCGTCGCTCGCCGCATGGACCGAGTAAGCGAACTGCTTCTCACGCTCACCCTTCACGTAATATCCACTCTCAGGGTCCGTCGTACTGACCTTGATTTCCTTCGTCTCCTCCGCCTGATTCTTTTTTGGCCCTAAGAGCTTCTTTCCACTCTCTTCGCGGTCTCGCTCGACCTCGGCATCGAGTTGTACCTGATAGTGTTTCACCTCTTGCCGGACGGTCTTCTTGACGAGCTTCCGCTTGTTCGCGTTCGCTTTAACGTGCGTCGAGTCGACGAATAGGACGGCTCGATCGATGAATCCAGCGTCTGCAGCCTGTTCAAGGATGTGATAGAAGATGTCGTCGAATAAGCTCGTGTACTGGAAGCGACGAACATAGTTCTTCCCGAACGTCGAGAAATGTGGCACCTTGTCCGTGAACCCGAACCCGAGAAACCAACGGTATGCGACGTTCGTCTCAATCTCACGGATCGTCTGTCGCATGGACCGGATACCGAAAAGGTACTGAAGGAAGGCCATTTTGATCAGGACGACAGGGTCGACGCTCGGTCGACCACGGTCCTCAGAATATAAGTCCTCCACGAGCGGGTAGATGAACTCAAAGTCAATCACCGCCTCGATTTTCCGGACCAGATGGTCCGCTGGCACGAGCTCGTCGAGCGTGACCATCTCCAGTTGTGTCCGATTGGTTTCCGATTCTGTTGATTTCCTGATCATCCGATCCGCCTCCATGACTGTTTCTATATCTCTCATTATAAAAAAGCGACGGCGGTACGAAAAGAGGGATTGATGCGTAGACCGACCGCGGGCACGGCGAGACTTCCAGGGGATCAGCAAGCGAAGGGAGACCCAGCAGCGACAAAGTCGCGATGCGGCTCCCTGCTTGCCCCCAGAAAAGCGAGCTGTGCCCGGTCGGGCAAATAAAAAAGACTGCAGACAATGTTTTGTCTACAGTCTGCGTCACGGACAAATTAGTCCGTGACTTTTTTATGTCATTCATTGACATATATCATTCAACGATATATAGTGGACGTATGAAGTATATCGTTGAATGATATAGGAGGTGGCCACATGCCACGTAATGACACGATTGAGCTCGGCGAGTTGACCGACAGTATGTTTTATATTTTGCTCGCCTTGACCGAGCCGAGACATGGCTACTTGATTATGCAGTTCGTCGAAGAATTGACGGCGGGCCGGATGCAAATCGGACCGGCTTCGATGTATACGATTATCAAGAAGCTCGTCGCTGCGGGACTCATCCACCCGCTCGATGGGGACGGGAAGAAAAAGAGTTACTTGATCACAGATGTGGGGCGCGATTTGCTCCGAGATGATATGAAGCGACGCCAAGCGATTGTCGAGGATGCACGGTTCATTTTAGAAGGGGAGGGACACGTATGAAACGGAAGTATATGTCGAGCTGGGGGCTCGCGTTTGCCGAAGAGCGAGAGATGCGAAAGCTTGAGCAAATGGCGGCTCGTGGCTGGCACTTAGAGAAGTTCGCACCGCTCGGCTATTCTTTAGTCGAAGGCGAACCGATGGACGTCCAGTACAGCCTCGATTACCGGAAACGTCCGGACGAAGAGTATTTCGAGATGTTCGCGGCGAGCGGGTGGGAGCATGTCACGTCGACGGGAGACGAGATTCACATCTTTAAAGGTCGCCCGGACGCACGGCCGATTTATTCAGATTGTGACACGATGATCGCGAAGTATGCGACAGAAGAGCGGCAGATGGGGCGGGCGGCGCTCACGTTACTTGTCGTATGGCTCGGCTTTCTCCTCATGTTGCAACTCGATTGGTCGAGCATGATCAGGACAGTGATTATCCTAGTCCATCTGCTTATCACAATCGGACTCATCTTCACAGGACTCCCGTACCTCGGTTTCCTCATGAAGCGAAAATGGATGGAACGCGACAGCTGACTAGGCGGATGGCACAAGCCATCCGTTTTTGTTTTGGCCGACTGAACTATTCAAATAAAAAATAGTTAGGCGGGAAGCACCGTTTTTCGAAAAGCCTCTATTCAAAGAAAATGGAATCAGGCATGATGATTAATGAAAGCGCTTGCATTAATTTGATGAGGAGGAAAGGGCATGGCGAAACGACGGAAAGGAATCGCTTTGACGGCAGGAGTCACGGCGATTGCACTACTTGCTGGGCAACCGGTCGCGCAAGCGGCGACACCGCAAAACGGTACGATGATGCAGTATTTTGAATGGTACGTCCCGAACGACGGGCTGCATTGGAATCGGTTATCGAACGACTCGCAGAACCTGAAAGACATCGGGGTGACGACCGTATGGATTCCGCCGGCGTATAAAGGCACGTCGCAAAACGATGTCGGCTACGGCGCGTACGATTTGTATGATCTCGGCGAGTTCAATCAAAAAGGGACGGTCCGGACGAAGTACGGCACGAAAGCCCAGCTCCAAGCGGCCATCACGAACTTGCGCGGCAAAGGCATCGGCGTGTACGGTGACGTCGTCATGAACCATAAAGGCGGCGCCGACTATACCGAGACCGTCCAAGCAATCGAGGTCAATCCGTCGAACCGGAACCAAGAGACGTCCGGCGAGTATGCGATTTCGGCTTGGACCGGCTTCAATTTTGCGGGGCGCAACAATACATACTCCCCGTTCAAGTGGCGCTGGTACCATTTTGACGGCACCGATTGGGATCAATCACGGAACTTGAGCCGAATCTACAAGTTCAAGAGCACGGGCAAGGCGTGGGACACGGACGTCTCGAACGAGAACGGCAACTACGACTACCTCATGTATGCCGACGTCGACTTCGACCATCCGGAAGTCAGGCAAGAGATGAAGAACTGGGGCAAATGGTACGCCGACTCGCTCGGTCTCGACGGCTTCCGTTTGGATGCGGTCAAACACATCAGCCATGCATATTTACGTGAGTGGGTGACGAGCGTCCGCCAGACGACCGGCAAAGAGATGTTCACCGTCGCCGAGTATTGGAAGAACGACCTCGGTGCCATCAACGACTATCTCGCGAAGACCGGTTATACGCATTCCGTCTTCGATGTGCCGCTCCACTATAACTTCCAAGCAGCCGGCAACGGCGGCGGGTTCTATGACATGCGCAACATCTTAAAAGGGACGGTCGTTGAACAACATCCGACGCTTGCCGTGACGATCGTCGACAACCACGACTCGCAACCGGGGCAATCGCTCGAATCGACGGTCGCCAACTGGTTTAAACCGCTCGCCTACGCGACGATCATGACGCGCGGACAAGGCTACCCGACGCTCTTCTACGGAGACTACTACGGGACGAAAGGGACGACGAACCGGGAAATCCCGAACATGTCGGCGTCGCTCCGACCGATCATGCAGGCACGGAAAGACTTCGCCTACGGCACACAACACGACTATATCGACCATCACGACGTCATCGGCTGGACACGCGAAGGGGTGACCGACCGGGCTAAGTCAGGTTTAGCGACGATTTTGTCGGACGGACCAGGCGGCTCGAAATGGATGTACGTCGGGAAACGAAACGCCGGTGAGGTTTGGAAAGACATGACCGGCAACAACACCCGTCTCGTCACGATCAATAGTGATGGTTGGGGCCAGTTCTTCGTCAACGGAGGATCGGTGTCGATTTATACGCAACAATAAGAAAAACGAGTCGTGAGACTCGTTTTTTAGCGTTTCCAACTCCAGTCGTCGCTCTCGTACTTCAAGACGAGCTGACGAATCGTTTCTTGTTGCGTGTCCGTGAACACGAGCGGTTCGAACGTCAAGTCGAACGCGTCGCGGAAACCGTCCGTGAAGGCGGCGGCGACTTCATCGAATGCGATCGTTCGGCCGAGCGTCTCGTTCAAGGCGACGGCTTTGCCGCTGAACCGTTCTTTCGCGCGTGCCTTCTCGTCTGCTTCCATACTGAAACAGTCGAACAAGACGTCGTCGTCAATCGACAACGGGATCGACCCGTGTTGAAGAACGGCGCCTTGATGGCGCACTTGGGCACTACCGGCGATTTTTCTGCCGTCGACGGCGAGCTCATAGTAGGAGGCGGCGTCGAAGCAGACGGCCGACTTCGGTTTTCGCAGCGCTTCGCGGTCGGCGTCGGTCAAAGGGACCGAGAATTCAGCGGGGACACCGAGTGACTGGTAGCCGCGCCGGACCCCTTCGGTCAGCAGACGATAGCTCTCGATGACGTTCGTCGGCAAAGAAGGCATCGTCTCCGGCAAGATGACACTATACGTCAGTTCATCCGCATGAAGGACGGCCCGCCCCCCGGTCAAGCGCCGGACGACCGGGATGTCATTTGTTTTTAGCCGTGCCCGGTCGAGGTCGCGCGTCGCTCGTTGAAAGCGGCCGACGCTGATGGCGTGCGGCGCCCACGAGTAGAAACGGAGCGTCGGTTTTAGTTCGCCTCGGGCGACGAACGTGGCGACCGCTTCATCGATGGCCATGTTTTCGGCCGGGGTGTGGTCTTTTGTCGTCAGTAGGTGCCATGTCGTTCCATTCATATATGTCGCTTCTTTCTCTTAATCGATTGGCAGCATCGTATGGCGACGTGCCTTGTGGACTTGTTCGTCGGCGTGATACGACGAGCGGACGAGCGGGCCGGCCTCGCAGTGCGAGAACCCTTTCGCGAGGGCAATCTCTTTCAACTCGGCGAACTCATCCGGGTGATAGTAACGCTCGACGTCTAAGTGTTTCTTCGTCGGTTGCAAGTATTGACCGAGCGTCAAGATGTCGACGTGGTGGGCCCGAAGGTCATCCATCGCTTGAATCAACTCGTCTTTCGTCTCGCCGAGCCCGACCATGATTGACGACTTCGTCGGGATATCCGGGTTCAACTCTTTCGACCGTTTCAGAAATTCGAGTGTGCGGTCGTACGTCGCTTTCGCCCGCACTCTCGGCGTCAAGCGGCGCACCGTCTCCAAGTTATGGTTCATGATGTCTGGTCCGGCATCAATCAGTGTTTGAAGTGCGGAGAAGTCGCCCATCATGTCAGACGGCAACACTTCGATCGACGTCTCCGGATTCATGGCGCGGACGGCACGGACCGTCTCGGCGAACACCGTCGCCCCATAATCGCTCAAGTCGTCGCGCGCGACGGCAGTGATGACGACGTGTTTCAAATTCATGAGACGGACCGACTCGGCGACGCGTTTCGGTTCTTCCCAGTCGAGCTCGTTCGGTTTACCGGTCGTGACCGCACAAAAGCGGCAGGCGCGGGTACAGATGCTGCCAAGAATCATGAACGTCGCCGTGCGGCGCACCGCCCAACACTCATGGATGTTCGGACATTTCGCTTCCTCACATACCGTATGTAGGTTTTTCTCCCGCATCATGTTCTTCAGACCGGTGTACGTCTCGTTCGTGTTCAGTTTAATCTTTAACCATTCCGGCTTTCGTTTCAGTTCCCCTCGTGCCAAGATGATTTCCCCCTTTTTTAAGTTAACCCCTAACGAAATGAGTTTACCAAAAAACAAGATAGATTCGAACCACTCAAATTATTGGTTTTGCCAATACAGAGGAAGGTTGTTACAAAACAGGTTGTTTATTTCAAATTGGTTACGCTTTCATGAGAAGTGTTGTTTCCGGATTTTGGAGTTGCTATACTGACGTTGACCACCTGAATAAGGACCATATGTAACTGATACGATCAGGCATGGGGTGAACGAGCGTTGGTGAGGCAACGCTTCTTCCTCCATGCCTTTTCGTTTGGGGGTCGGGGAAAAACTTTCAAAAAGGAGTGGGGAACCATGAACAAAGCACTGAACTGGACGGCGACACTCGGACTGACGACGGCACTACTCGTCTCATCGGTCCCGATGGCGAATGCAGTCGTAGCAGAGGAAACACCGCCGCTGTCGATTGAACAGCGGGTGAACAACAAGCTTGACGCCATGACGCTTGAACAGAAACTCGGCCAAATGATCATGCCAGACTTCCGATTATGGAACGGCGCGAACCACACGGCGCTCGCGCCGGATGTGGCGCGCGTCATCGACCGATTCGACCTCGGGGGGGTCATCTTGTTCGCGGAGAACGTGACCGAGACGGAACAGACGACAAAACTCGTCCACGACTTGCAAGAAGTCGTCAAACAAGACGAAAGCAACGATATCCCGCTCTTCATCACGATCGACCAAGAAGGCGGGATCGTGACACGGCTCGGGACCGGCACGAACCTTCCGGGCAACATGGCGCTCGGGGCGACACGGAGCAGCCAGTACGCGTATGACGCGGGGAACATCATCGGCTCGGAGTTGAACGCGCTTGGCGTGAACGTCAACTTCGGACCGGTGTTAGACGTGAACAACAACCCGGCCAACCCGGTCATCGGTGTCCGTTCGTTCTCGAGCGACCCGGAGCTTGTCGGTGAACTCGGTTCGGCGATGACACAAGGGATCCAAGACCAAGGCGTCGCCGCAACGGCGAAACATTTCCCGGGTCATGGCGATACGGCGGTCGACTCGCATTACGGCTTGCCGATCGTCGACAAGTCGCTTGAAGACTTGCGCGGACTCGAACTGCTTCCGTTCAAGCGTGCCATCACGGAAGGGATCGACATGATCATGACGGCGCACATCGGCATGCCGCAAATCGAGGACGAGGTCGTTGAATCTGCGCGCGGCACGTTCCCGCTTCCGGCGACACTCTCAGATGACGTCATCACCGGCGTCTTGCGTGAAGAGATGGGCTATGACGGCATCGTCATCACGGACGCTTTGAACATGCAGGCCATTTCAGACAACTTCACAGAAGCCGAAGCCGTCATCAAGACGTTTGAGGCGGGCGTCGATATCGCGCTCATGCCGACGATTTTACGGACGAATGCGGACGTCACGAAACTCGAGACGATCTTTGAAGAAGTCATGGCTGCCGTGGAGAGCGGGCGCCTCGATGAAGCGAAAATCGATGCGGCGGTCGAACGGATCTTGAAGTTGAAGGCCGAACGCGGCATTTGGGAAGAATCGGTCGATTCGACGACGCTCGAGGCGAAACTTGCCGAGGCGAACGCGGTCGTCGGCAGTGCCGAGCATAAGGCAAAAGAACGGGAGATTGCCGAAGCGGCCGTCACGCTCGTGAAGAATGACGACAAGACGCTGCCGTTCAAACCGAAAAAAGGGGAGACGGTACTCGTCATCTCGCCAGCGAAAGACCAGACAGACAGCATGGTGAAGACGATCAAGTCGCTTGAAAAAAATGCCGGCAACATGCAAGGTGTGACCGTCACGACGGCGAACTATACGGCGTCGACGCCGCATCTTGACCAAAACCCGGCACTGAAGCAAAAAGTCGAGGCGGCGGACTACATCATCGTCGGCTCGAACGTGAACAACAGTGCGAAACTCCGTCCGACGTCGGCCGACAACTACGTGCCGGCGGAAGTGTTCCGCTATGCGAACGAGACCGGCAAGAAATCGGTGCTCTTAAGCCTGCGGAACCCGTATGACGTCGCTGTGCAGCCGGACGCACCGGCCCAGCTTCTTATTTACGGCTTCAAAGGCGATCCGAACGGACCGGATTCAGAGGCAGGCAACGCGAAATCGGCCGGACCGAACCTCCCGGCCGGCATCCGTGCCATCTTCGGTGAAGTGAAACCGGGCGGCAAGCTCCCGGTCGACGTGCCGCAGTTTGAGAACGGGACGTTCCAAAACGAGCTTCATCTCGAATTTGGTGACGGATTCCGTAACTGGAACAAGTGATGCCACACAAAAAACAGCGAGTGCCCAAGCGGGCGCTCGCTGTTTTCAGTCATCCAACTATTATGCCTCAAAATAAGCGACGACGAGGAGGCCTGGGCCGGTATGCGCCCCGATGGCCGAGCCGACGATCGTCTTCGTCACGTGACGCGGTGTGACGTGTGTCCGGAGCAACGATTCGAATTGATCCGCCTTTTCGGGATCGTCCCCGTGGCCGATGAAGATGTGTCCTTCTTCGATGAGCGGTTTTGACTCCGTCATCCATTCGGCGATCCGGCGGAGCACTTTTTTATGGCCGCGAACCTTCTCGATTGGCACGAGTTTCCCGTCTTCGACCGTAAGGAGCGGGAGGATCGTCAACAAGTCGCCGATGAACGCGCTCGCTTTCGAGACGCGGCCGCCGCGCATCAAATATTCGAGCGATTCGACGGTGAACAAGTGACGAATCTTGCCGACGAGAGACGTCGCATAGGCGATGGTCTCTTCGTATGTATGGTCTTGTCCATACTCGGCGACTGTCTTGACGAACAGTCCTTGGCCGACCGAGGCGGCACGCGTGTCAAGAATATGGAACGTGCTGTCCGGATACTCTTCTCTCAGCGTGTTTCCGACCATGACGGCCGTCTGGTACGTACCCGACAGCTCGCCCGAGAAGGCGAGGTAGATGAACGGGATCTCGGACTCGAGGTGTTGCCGGAAGCAACGTTCGAGGCGGGACGCCTCGATTTGGAACGTCTTCGGCGTCTTGCCGTCACGCATCGCATTGTATACATCTTTCGGTTGAATCGTCTCACCGTCAAAGAATTCTTCGTTGTCGATGATGACGCCGAGCGGTAACATTTCGAGGCCGTATTCGACGATTTGATCTTGCGTCAAATCAGCTCCGGTGTCAGTGATGATTTTAAACATAGGGTCACTCCTCTGCTAATTGGTGTTCGATGTCGCGAATCGGTTCGTTTCGTTTCCACATCCGGTCGAGCTGGGTGGCGAGCGTGTCTTGCTCGGCGTGGTCGAGCGTGCCCGGGTGAAGTTCGCTGAAGTGTCCGAGCACGTCATAGGCGCGGCGCAACACGTCCTGGACGGTGAGCGGGATTTGAAGCAAGTCTTCGAGTGAGGCCATCGTCTCTGGAATGATGGCCGGATACGTGTGACGCGTCGCTTCACCTTGGATGGCTACGTTATAGAAGTCGCGGATGAGTGCGGCGCGCGTACTACCGCTTCTGCGGACGCTCAAATAGATTTGGACGGCGACGCCGCCACGGACGCGTCGTTGCGAGATGCCGGCGAACTTTTTGCCGTCGATCGATAAATCGAAGCTGCCGGGACAGTATGACCCGACGATTTCGCCGGCGACGATTGCATCGGTCACGTCGGCGAACATGTGTTGGATGAGAGAAGTCATCGCTTCGTAGCCGCTGTCGATTTGAATGCCGTCATTCTCGGGTAGAATAAGAGATAAGTTCAATACATCTTCGTCAAGGACGACGGCAAGTCCTCCCGAGTTGCGGACGACGGGACGATAGCCCCGTTCTTGAAGCAGACGGATGCCGTCCTTCAAGTGGGGAAGGCGAGCGTCTTGAATGCCGAGCACGACCGTGTTCAAATGGACCCAGGCGCGAAGGACGGCACCTTGTGCTTTCGTCGAGGCGCAAAGCGTGTCATCGGTCGCGAACGACTGCTCGGCTTGGAACATCGGGCCGAGGGCGGACTGGTCGATGACGCGGTATGTCGGTTGGCGTAAAAGTGGATGGATCATATACATAATTCCTTTTCAAAAAATAGTTTCCTCTCTAGTATAACATGGAGGGAAGTACTCGCTAAAAGGCGAATTCACATAATAATGAAACGTAGGGGGAAACGTCATGTACACGTCACGTGGTCAATTATCCGGGTCAAAAGTGTTCAAAGATCCGGTGCATCGCTATATTTACGTCTATGATCATCTCATTTGGGAATTGATCAACACGAAAGAATTTCAACGGTTGCGCCGCATCAAACAGCTCGGCACATCGTTTTTGACGTTCCATGGGGCGGAACATACCCGCTTCCATCATTCGCTCGGCGTCTATGAGATCGCACGCCAACTCATCGATCAGTTCCACGAGTACCCAGAGTGGGACGACCGCAACCGCGAACTGTTGCTCGCGGCGGCGCTCCTCCATGACGTCGGACACGGACCGTTCTCGCACGCGTTCGAACACGTCTTCTCCGTCCGTCACGAAGTATGGACCGAGCGCATCATCTTAGGCGACACGGAAGTGAACAAAGTGTTATCGGAGATGGGAGTCGGCTTTCCGGAAGAAGTCGCGGCCATCATCAACAAGACGCATCCGAACCGTCTGCTCGTCAACATGCTCAGCTCACAGCTCGACGTCGATCGGATGGACTATTTGCTCCGCGACGCCCACTTCGCCGGCGTCAGTTACGGCAAGTTCGACTTGGAGCGCATGTTGCGCGTCCTTCGTCCTGATGAAGACCAAGTCGTCGTCAAACAGTCAGGGATGCACACGATTGAGGACTATATCATGCGGCGTTATCAAATGTACTGGCAAGTTTATTTGCACCCGGCGACGCGGTCGAGCGACTTGTTGTTAAAAGCGGTCCTCGAGCGGGCGCAAGAACTGTATGAATCGGGTTACACCTTCAACATGGAACCGCGCCACTTCCTTCCAATCTTCAACCGGGAAGACATGACGCTCGCCCATTACTTGAAACTCGACGAGACGGTCGTCTACTTCTATTTCCAAGAGTGGATGGAAGAAGAGGACGCGATCTTATCCGATCTCGCGAGCCGTTTCGTCAATCGACGGTTGCTCAAATATAAAAACTTCCCGGAAGCGAACCGCGTCCGCTACATGGACCGGTTGAAGGAGACGATGGAGAGGATCGGCTTGCCGACGCGCTATTACTTGCTCGAGGATCAGCTCAGCCAGCTGCCGTATGACTTGTATAAAGGACACGGTAACTATGAAGGCATCCTCTTGCAAATGAACGATGGCGATCGGCGAGAAATCTCAGAAGTATCGATGCTCGTCCAATCGATTCTCAACTCGCGGCAGTCGGACGAGAAGATTTACTATCCGGAAGACGTGCTCCTCAATTTGAAGGACCATGCTTCAGAAAAATCGTGGATGCTGTCAACGTTACGAGGGGACTGACACCTGAAAAGGAAGTGAGACGATGGGGGTCGCGACGCTAATCGGAGGAATCGGAATTTTCTTGCTCGGGATGATGCTGTTGACCGACACGTTAAAAAGTCTCGCCGGTGAGCGGTTGCGGCGCCGGCTCAACCAGTTCGCCGAAGGACCGGCCGCCGGCGCCCTGCTCGGGGCGACGATGACGACGTTGTTCCAATCATCGACCGTGACGACGCTCATGACGATCGGTTTCGTCAGTGCGGGGCTGTTGACGTTCACCCAGGCGCTCACGCTCGTCATCGGGGCGAACGCGGGCAGTGCGACGACCGGATGGATCGTGGCGCTCCTCGGCTACAACCTCGACATTCGCCAGCTGTTCTTACCGCTCATCGGCGTCGGTATGGCGCTTCGTTTGATCGACCGTCGCGTGAAGCGGATCGGCATGCTCTTCGTCGGCATCGGTCTCATTTTCGTCGGAATCGGTACGCTGCAAGAATCGATGCAAGACACCGTCACGTTCTCGCTCAACGAGTGGGACGCCGAGACGCCGCTCCATCAACTCGCGCTTCTCGGGACGGGGCTGCTCATGACGGCCGTCCTCCAGTCGTCGACGATCGGTCTCGTGTTGACGATGACGGCGCTCGCGACCGATACGGTGTCGCTCACGCAAGCGTCGCTCCTCGTGCTCGGTCAAAGCGCCGGGACGAGCCTCGTCGTTGCCATCGGCTCTTTAGGGGGATGGAAGTCGGCGCGGCGTCTCGTCTTGGCCCACGTTCTCGTCCATGGATCGATTCTGTTGATCGGTTGGCTGACGTTCCCGCTCTTGTTCGGGGTCGTCAACGGGATCGCGGACCGCTTGAACTGGAATGAGTTGCTGCGTCTCGCCCTCTTCCATACATCGTTTCATTTGCTCGGCGTGTTCACGTTCTTGCCATTCCATGAAGCGTTCAGCCGTCGGTTGTTGAAATGGATCCCAAGCCGGGCGGAGAAGCTGACCCGTTTCCTTGACCCGAACATGTCCCGCATCCCAGCGGTCGCCCTCGAGGCGGCGCGGCGCTCGTTGATTGAAATTGAACGGTATCTCGGCCGGGAGACGAGGTTGTTACTTGAAGAGGGGAGGAAGCGGGAGGACGAGCTGCAACTCGTCGAAAAGACGCTCGGTGACGTCCGTGTCTTTTTGAGCACGATTCAGCTCGAGGAAGCACGCGGCCGAAACGACTACGGTCAACATTTATCGCTGCTCCATACGATCGATCACCTTGAGCGGTGGCTGTTCGTCATGCGCGAAGTCGAGCCGGTCGATGCGCTTCGGGACACCGACTTTTTAGTCGCCCGAGAGCTCGTCTTACACGAGCTCGAACTCGTCGAAAGTTTGAATCATCACACCCCGCCGGAAGAGGCGAAACAGTGGAAGACAGCGTCGAAACAGCTCGCCGAATACCGAAAAGCGCATCGGGCCGAACTGCTTGAAGAAACGGCAGCCAACCAGCTCGAGATGGATTTGACGATTCGGAAAGTACAGGCGCTCCTTTGGCTCGACCGGATCGGTTATCACGTCTGGCGGGCGACGCGTCATTTGATCAAACCGACCGTTCCGAGCGAGCGGTTCGAAGTGAATTTGGAAGACTAAAAAAACACCCGCCTGTCGGACGTGACAGGCGGGTGAACGTGTTATTTCTTGTCAGCGTGCATGACGCCGGCTTGGCCGTAATGCGTCGCTTCCATCTCTTCGATGAAGACGGTGATGTTTTCTTTCGGGGCGTTCGTCGTCTCGGAGACGGCGTCCGTCACTTTTTCGATCAAGGCGCGTTTCTGTTCGACTGTACGGCCCGGCAGCATTTTCACGGTTACGTATGGCATAGTGATTCCTCCTTTTTCTCGTTCTCTTATAGTTTAGAGAATCCGAGAGCGTGAAGGAAGCAGAAAATCAATGGAATGCCGCTTCGATGATTTTTGGCTCACTCGACTTGGACAAGTTTTTATGGATGACCCGTTCCGGCTTCGTCCGCAACTCGTCACGGAACGAGTTGGCAAGTTCGGCTTCACCGATGACGACGAGCCCTTCCCAGTCATGCGCCCCTTTCATCTGTTCGACCGTTTGAGCGAGGTCACGATAGAAACGGTTCAAGTTCTCGGCGAGACGGCGGTCGAATTTGTCGACTTGGGAACTGCTTGACGCCATCCGGTCACCCGACGCCGTCCCTTCGAAACGGACCCACTCTTCGGTCTCCGGGTCAAAGGCGAACGAGAAAGCGGCGTCGATATGGCCAAGCGATGTGTCGAGGACGGTCACGTGGTCGAGGTTCGTCAAGATGACACCGGTCGACGGGTATGTTGCTTGCAGCGCCTCGAGCGGCTCGAGTACCGGTTTTGTCTCCCAATGAAACGCCGTCTCGACGTCATGTTGCAAATAGTACGTCTCGAACAAGTCGTTCTCTTCAGAGGCGAAGATGACGAGACTCCGAGCGAGGTCGTTCCGATGTTTGCCTAGCTCGTCTTCGACTTTTTTCCGCATCTTTTTGAAGCTCTTTTGCTGTGCTTCGTTTCCGGACGCTTCCAAATATTCACCGATTCGCTTTAATCCATTTTTTAAATGAATGTTCCAGTCGCCTTGTTGGTTCGGTCCCGTATTCAAATAAACCGATAAGACGCATTTGTCTTTACACTCCACGTTTCGCAATCGTTTCAAATCACTCGCTAATCCCATATCCATTCCTCCTTAAGTCAACGTTCTCTTAACCTGTTACCTACTTGGACGGCGCTCAAACACAGAAGACGATGGGAAATCGTGAAAATTCAGGTGCGAAACGTCTATAAACGGGGTAAGTAAAAAGACAGACCAGACGTAGGAGGAACGACATTATGAAATGGAAAGGCAGACAGGCGAGTCGAAACGTGGAAGACCGGCGCGGCCAACGGGTCGGCGGCAAAGGGATCGCCGGCATCGGCGGCGGGTTCGGGCTCATTTTGGTCATCGTGTTCACGCTCTTAAACGGCGGCAATCCGGCCGACATCGTCAACAACATCGGCTTGAACGAACCGCAATCCTCGGAAACGTACCAAGGATCGGCGCGGGAAGAAGAGATGGCTGATTTTGTGTCGGTCGTCTTACGGGACACCGAGGAAGTATGGACGGACATTTTCGCCGAGAACGGCTTGACGTATCGTGAACCGACGCTCGTCTTATTTTCCGGACAAGTCGAATCGGCGTGCGGCATCGCCGGCTCTGCGGTCGGCCCGTTCTACTGCCCGGGCGACCAGAAACTGTACATCGATTTAAGTTTTTATGACGAACTGAGTCAACGCTTCAACGCCCCGGGTGACTTCGCGATGGCGTACGTCGTCGCTCATGAGGTCGGTCACCACGTTCAGACACTGCTCGGTACGACAAATGAAATCATGCCGCTTCGAAACGAAATGAGTGAAGCCGAATTCAACAAGTACTTAGTCCGTTTTGAATTACAGGCGGATTACTTCGCGGGCGTCTGGGCCCACCACGCCCAAGGGATGGGCTATCTAGAGGCGGGTGACTTTGAAGAAGCGATGAACGCCGCTCACCAAATCGGAGACGACACGCTTCAAAAACAAGCACGCGGGTACGTCACGCCGGACTCGTTCACACACGGGACGTCCGAACAGCGCAAGCGCTGGTTCGAGAAAGGATTCCAAAACGGGACGATCCAAGGCGGGGACACGTTCAATACAAACAAGTTATGACGACGAGGTCGAGCACAGGCTCGGCCTTTTTTTGATTGCAGTTGGCTTGTGCCGAAAGAATCCGCTATCATTAGAACAAGACACCAGTAGCAGGAAGGGGATGACCGGATGGAATCCTTACTAAAAAAAATCGAACTCGCCTTGAGCGAGATGACGTCCGTCGAGAAAAAAATTGCGGACTATATTTTGACACACTCGACACTCGTCCCGAACATGACGACGAAAGAGCTCGCCCTGAAGACCGACGTGTCCGAGGCAAGTATCGTCCGTTTCGCTCGTGTCGTCGGGATCGACAGTTTCAAGGCGTTCAAACTTGCGCTCGTGAAAGATTTGGCCATCACGGAGACGACGTTGACCGACTTCAACGTGCTCCAACAGAAAGATACTCCGTACGACTCGTTCCAAAAAGTCATCCACGTCAACAAGATGGCCGTCGAAGCGTGTGCGGAGGCGATGGACAAGCGCGAGCTCGAACATGCGATCGACACGTTCGCCCGCGCCAACCGCGTCGTCTTTTATGGAGTCGGCGGCTCGTCGACGGCGGCGTATGACGCGCAGTATAAGTTCACGAAACTCGGCTATGCCGCGCAGACGTCACAAGATTTTCATTATATGTTGTCGCTCATCCCCCACCTCGGACCGACCGATGTGTTCGTCGCGATCAGCACGTCGGGTCGGACGAAAGATGTGCTTGAGCTCGTCCGGTTCGCGAAAAAGCAAGGTGTCCCGGTCGTCGCCATCACGGACCTCGACAAGTCACCGCTTTACCGCGAAGCCGATGTCCGGCTCTGTACGCCGAACGTAGAGCGCGACTTTAGAATTGCGAGCATCGCTTCACGGATGACGCAATTGACGATTGTCGACACGCTCTACATGGGGCTGCTCCACCGAAAAGGGGAAGGACTCATCGACAAGTACGCCGAGGCGCGCGACGAGATGGTGAAGCTGCGGCGATGAAGATTCGACCGTACACAAACGCGGACCGAGGCCGGTTGGAGTCGTTTCTTCGCCGCCAAGTGACGTTTGCCGCCATGAATGAACAGACACCGGACGCGTTTTGTCTGGAGAACGTGGCGGACTTCGAGGCCGAAGGGACGGTCAGCCTGTTGGCGGAAGCAGATGAGGGAGTCGTCGCCATCGCCGACCTGTTGAGACGGCACCCGGTCGACGGTTCGCTCTGGCTCGGTTTGTTCGTCGTCGATGAACGATTTCACGGCAACGGAGTCGCGCAAATCCTTTACGAACAGCTCGAGCGGGAACAGATGCTTCCTCATCATTCCGTATTTCGGCTTGGCGTCCTCCCGCATAACGAGCGGGCGTACCGCTTTTGGGAGCGGCAAGGCTACGTGTATGAGAAAGATTCAGTGACGGCACGGGGCGACGCCGTCCACGTCCTCAAAAAAGAAGGCAAGGCATGAACTCGACGGGTGACCGGTCGAGTTTTTCATTTGATTCACCGTCTATGAAATTTTAATTCTTTATATTTTTAAAAAAATTTGACTTTAAATTTCAAATTAGTACAATAAAAGCATAGAGAAGAAAGGATGGTGGCGATGCTACATAAACTAGCTACGGAACGACGAAATGAACGGACGATGAACCTTGACGAGATGTCGGTCGAGGCGCTATTGACCGTGATGAATGAGGAAGACGCGCGTGTACCGCACGTCATCAAAGAAGAAGTGGCCGTCATCGCCCAAGTGGCAGAACGGGCCATCACTTCGTTTAAACAAGGCGGGCGCTTGATTTATATCGGGGCTGGGACGAGCGGACGGCTCGGGATTTTAGATGCGGCCGAATGTGTGCCGACGTTCGGGGTATCGCCGGACATGGTCGTCGGACTGATCGCCGGGGGCGAACGCGCGCTCATCAAAGCGGTCGAAGGGGCAGAAGACAGCAAGGAATTGGCAGTCAATGATTTGAAAGCGCTTCACTTGGATGAGCGCGATACGGTCGTCGGCATCGCCGCGAGCGGACGGACGCCATACGTCATCGGCGGGCTTGATTACGCGCGCGAGGTCGGCGCGACGACAGCCGCGTTGTCGTGTAATAAAGGATCGAAAATCAGCGAGCACGCCGAGTTTAAAATCGAGGTCGAGACGGGTCCGGAAGTATTGACCGGATCGACGCGCTTGAAAGCTGGGACGGCTCAAAAGCTCGTCCTCAACATGATCTCGACGGCGTCGATGATCGGCATCGGCAAAGTGTATCAAAACTTGATGGTCGACGTGCAGCCGACGAACGAGAAGCTTGAAGTGCGGGCCAAACGGATGATTGCGGAAGCGACAGGGGTCGACGAACAGACGGCCGCGCGTTATTTCGATTCATCGAACGGTCACGTCAAGACGGCGATCGTCATGATTTTAGCCGACGTTTCCTATGCGGAGGCAGTCGAGCGATTACAGCGTGCGAACGGATTCGTCCGCGACGCGCTCTAAGGGGGATTACGAGATGAAGAAAGAAGAGGTGTTGGCGCACGCCATACTCGAGCATGTCGGGGGAAAAGATAACATCCGTCAACTCGCGCATTGCATGACGCGCGTCCGTTTGGCGTTAAAAGACCCAACGAAAGTGAACATCGACGGATTGAAAAAAGTCGACGGTGTCATGGGCGTCATCGATGACGAGACGCTCCAAATCGTCGTCGGGCCGGGAACGGTCAACCGCGTCGCCGACCATTTGAGCCGGGAAACGGGGCTCGCAATCGGGGAAGAAGCGGTCGATGCGAACTTGACGCCCGACGAGCGGGCAGCGATTGAACGCCAAAAAGTGAAAGACAAACAGAAGTCGCCGTTCAAACGTTTCTTGCGCCGTTTAGGGAACATCTTTATCCCGCTCATCCCGGGGCTTGTCGCTTCAGGGATCATCAACGGGACGGCGAACTTTGCGAAAAACGCCGGCGTCGACCCGACGGAGACGTGGATGCAGATTCTCTTATTGCTCGGTAGCACGGTCTTCGCCTACCTTGCCATTCTCGTCGGATGGAACACGGCGAAAGAATTCGGAGGCACACCGGTACTCGGTGCCATCGCCGGGGGAATTTTGTTCAACCCGATGCTCGCCGACATCACGATTTACGGGGAACCGCTCGTCGTCGGACGGGGTGGATTGTTCGGGGTCATTTTTGCGGCTTGGCTCATGACGTACATCGAGAAGCATGTCCGTCGGTTCATGCCGACAGCGGTCGATATTATCTTCACACCGCTTCTCACGGTGCTCGTCGTCGGTTTCACGGCACTCTATGCGGTCATGCCGGTCGCTGGTGTCTTGTCGGACGGGATCATGCGCGGGCTGAACGCCGTGCTTGAAGTCGGCGGACCGCTCGCCGGGGCCGTCCTCGCCGGGTTCTTCCTGCCGCTCGTTATGGTCGGGTTGCACCACGGGTTGACACCGATTCACTTGGAGCTCCTCAACACGGTCGGGAACACGGCGCTGTTGCCGATTCTCGCCATGGCTGGTGCCGGACAGGTCGGGGCCGCCATTGCGATTTTCGTGAAGACGCGCAACCAACGTCTCCGCAACATCATTAAAGGGGCCATCCCGGTCGGCTTCCTCGGAATCGGCGAGCCGCTCCTTTACGGGGTCACGCTCCCGCTCGGGCGTCCGTTCTTGACGGCGTGTATGGGCGCCGCGGTCGGCGGAGCGTTCCAAGCGACGATGAAGACGGCAGCGCTCGGGATCGGTGTCTCCGGTCTCTCGCTCACACCGCTCATCGACAACGGGATGTACTTGACGTATATTGGGGGTCTCGTCATCTCGTATACGGCAGGCTTCATCTTCACGTATTTGTTCGGCTTCAAAGAAGAGATGGCAGACGGAATTTGACAATCGAGGTGGCTCCGAGGAGTCACCTTTTTGTTTAGGAGGAGTGGACTATGAAAGGATTATCCGTTTACTTGAGCGAACCGCTCACCCAACAGTTCGAGGAATGGATCGGGCGCATGCGCGAAATAGGATTCACGTCACTATTCACCTCGCTGCACATTCCGGAAGATGACCCTTCCGTCTATACGGAGCGGCTCCGGCAGCTCGGCGCAGTTGCCAAACAGTATGAGATGGAACTGTTCGCCGACATCGCCCCGACGTCACTCGCCGCACTCGGCAAGACGTGGGACGACGCCCATACGCTTCTCGAATGGGGCGTGACCGGTCTCCGTGTCGATTATGGGGTGACCCCAAGACAAGTCGCCGATTTGTCGAAACGGATGACGGTCGCGTTGAACGCGAGCACGATATCGGCCGAAGAGCTTGAAGAGATGAAACGGGAGGGACTCGACACGAACAACGTCGAGGCATGGCATAACTTTTATCCGCGGCCGGAGACGGGACTCGACCGGACGTGGTTTGAGGAGAAGAATGCGTGGTTGAAACGGCAAGGATTGAGCGTGCAGGCGTTCATCCCGGGCGATGGGACACTCCGTGGACCGTTATATGAGCGATTGCCGACGCTTGAAGACCACCGTCACTTGTCCCCGTTCGCTTGTTTGATCGATCTCGCCTCGACCGTCGACCGCATCTTAGTCGGGGACCCGGGACTTTCGGAGGCGGCCGTGGCCCAATTCGCTGCCTATGCGGAAGGCGTGGTCGTCCTCCACGCGGAAGCGGACGTAGCGGTTTTGGCATCGGCTGACGTTCACACGAATCGCATGGACCCGGCGCGTGACGTCGTGCGTTCCGTGGAATCCCGGTCGTATGGACGTCCGGGAGACGGTGCGCTCGTTCCGAGTCATAGCGCGGCCAGACCGCTTGGCACGATCACGATTGACAACGTCGACTACGGACGCTATGCTGGCGAAATGCAAGTGACGAAAGTGGATCTTCAAGCCGACGCACGCGTGAACGTCATCGGACGTGTCATCGAGCGGGACCGTCCGCTCGTCCAAGCGATCGGGCCAGGCACGAAGTTTCGAATCGAGTGGAGTTGACGTTCGTGATTGCCACGCTCCCTTGTCATTGTGTACAGTAGAGGGGGAGGGACGCTATTATGAAAGATATCAACTTTAACATCATCGCCGACGATGCGACGGACGGACACGGCGGGTTCGGGGTCGGATCGCTCAGCTTGAACAATATGTCTCCGGTCATTATCGACGCCGAGGCGGGCACGGCTGTCATCGACATGGGTGCGATGCACGCCAAGTCGGCGATCGAGAAGCGTATCAAGTTTTTGACCGACCCGGAAGCGGTGCCGAACGGCAAGCCGTATTGGATCGTCTGGGTGACCGTCGGACGCAAGCCGGAAGGGTTTTACTACGGAGGCGTCGCGGCGTGTGACTTGTCCGTCGACGTCGAGGCGCGTCGTGGCTATAAATTGTTGCCGTATCATGTCAACCAGATGGATAAATCGCTCAAAGGACGCATCTTGATCGACATGATGGATGCGCCGTCCCGGGACGTCTTGGCTCGCTTCTTGCAAGCGCACCGTCCCGAAATTTGGGAGCAGTCGACCGAGCTGCGCGAAGAGCTTGCGCGCTTGGCTGCCGAGTGAAAAAGATTGGACCGGTTTCGGTCTCCAATCTTTTTTGTTTGGTTTGGCTAGAAAGCGGGAATCTAGAGCTGTTATGAATTTGTGATTGTAGCGTAATTGTATGAAAATTCAGTATTATGCTATACTATACGCACTGTGTAAAAAAGAAAGGGTGACACGATGAGTGAAACGAAGAAAATTCTAATTGGTCTTGTACTGGGGGTCATCGTCGGACTAGGGCTAGCCGGTCTGTCTGGCAACGTGTATGATATCGTCAATACGTACATACTTTCCCCGGTCGGAACCGTGTTTTTGAACTTGATTAAAATGCTGGTCGTGCCGATCGTCTTCTTCTCGATCATTCTCGGCGTTATGGGTCTTGGGGACCCGAAAGAGCTCGGTCGTGTCGGATCGAAGGCACTTTTGTTCTTCTTGACGACGACGGCACTCGCCATCATGCTCGCGATGGGTGTGGCATCGGTCATTCAGCCAGGTGAGCGCGGCGACTTCCCGACGGCGAACTTAGAGTTTGAGACGGCGGCGTCGGAAGAATCGTCGAACATCGTTCAGACGTTCGTCAACATGATTCCGACGAACCCGATCCAAGCGCTAGCCGAAGGCAACATGTTGCAAATCATCGTCTTCGCGGCGCTGATCGGTTTCGCGATGATCGCGCTCGGAGAACGCGCCAAAACGTGGCGCCGGTTCGTGAAACAAGGGGACCGCATCATGATGCACCTCATCCATTTGGTCATGAAACTCGCCCCGTACGGTGCCTTCGCCTTGATCGCTTCGGCGATTGGCGGCATCGGATTTGACGCGGTGGCAGCGATGGCGTGGTACATGTTCGCGGTCGTCTTGACGCTCTTCTTGCATGCGACCATCGTCTATGGCGGTGCGCTTCTCTTCCTCGGGAAGATGAGCCCGGTGTTCTTCTTCAAGAACTTCTACGAGGCCATCACGCTCGCTTTCTCGACGTCATCGTCGAACGCGACGCTCCCGGTATCGATGGAGCTCGCCCAAACGAAGCTCGGCGTGCCACGTTCCATCTCGTCATTCGTCCAGCCGCTCGGCGCGACGGTGAACATGGACGGAACGGCCATCATGCAAGGGGTCGCGACCATCTTCATCGCTCAAGTATTTGCGGCCGACTTGACGATTACAGAGCTTGTGACCGTCGTCATCACGGCAGTCCTCGCCTCAATCGGAACAGCTGGCGTACCAGGTGTCGGGCTCATCATGCTCGCACTCGTCTTGCAGTCGGTCAACTTGCCGGTCGAAGGGATCGCCCTCATCATCGGGGTCGACCGAATCCTCGACATGCTCCGTACGTCTGTCAACATCACGGGTGATGCGACATGTGCGGTCGTCGTATCGAAACTTGAAGAGAAACATCTTCCACCTGTCGATGAAGACGCGTGGGACGAAGTCGAAGCGAAATAACGAGAAGGCTGCCCCGCAACGTGCGGGACAGCCTTTTTTGAGGAAAGGGGATGGACGTGATGGAATGGGAACTCATCCCGATCCCGCTGTTCATTGTAATCAGTATCGTGCTCAACAGTCTTATTGCGGTCGCCGGCGTGTTGCCGAGCGCGTTTTTGACGGCGCTGAACGTGCAAGTGCTCGGCTTCGGACCCGGTGTCATCGTCTCGATGACCGGGGAGGCGCTCGGAGCGATCGTCAGCTTCATCCTCTACCGAAAAGCGTTACATACGTATGCGCCGCCGTCCGGAAGACGACTCAAGCGGCTTCGGGAAGCGGGAGGGGCAGAGGCGTGGTTTCTCGTCCTCGGCATGCGGCTGTTGCCGTTCGTGCCGTCGGGACTCGTGACGCTGTCGGCCGCATACAGCCGGATGACACTCTCATCATTCTCGGTGGCGAGTACGATCGGAAAAGGGCCCGCGCTCTTGATCGAGGCACTCGCGGTGACCGCGATCATGGATGTCGCGACGGGCTGGCAACTTGCGTTGGTCGTCGTCCTCGCCTTGACGTATTTCATCTGGCGCAGCCGTCAGAGCAGCGGCGAGAAGATGTGACAAAACGCTTCGACAAAGCGTTTGCCGTTCGTTTTTTTCCGAAGGATCGACCAGTCGATGAGGATCGATTCCTCGAAGTCTTGCAAGAAGGCGTCGCGTAGCTCGCCGACAGAAGACGTCTCGTACTGGGCGATCGTCATCTCATGGTTCAAATACATGCTCCGAAAATCGAAGTTAGCCGTCCCGACGAGTGCGATTTTGCCATCGATGAGGACGGTTTTTGCATGAATAAAATGCCGATTGTATTTATAAATGCGGACGTTCCGTTTGAGCAATTGCTCGAAATAATATTCGGTCGCGTGGAAACTGAACCATTCATCGCCTTTTCCCGGGACGACGATGCGGACATCGATCCCGCTTTTGCCGGCGACTTCAAGCAGCGCCAGCAGTTCCGGCGGAGGGATGAGGTACGGCGTCGTAATCCAAATCGACTCTTTCGCTTCCATCATGAGACGCATCAGACCGTCTCGAATCGTCACGTCTTTTCCCGGTGAAGTGACGAGCAGTTGTGTCGCCCCGTTCGAGGCGTTTGGCTCATCGATGAAATACTCAGGTAAATGCTCGCTGTCGGCGAACAAGTCCCACGTCTCTTTGTCGTCCTCGTGTCCCGCATAGAGCCAGTTCTCGATGAAGAGCCGTTGCAGTTCGCGCACGAGCGGTCCTTCGACGCGAAGGTGGGTATCGCGCCAAAAGCCGAGCTTCTCTTCTTTCCCGAGATACTCGTCACCGACGTTCAAGCCGCCGGTATAGGCGACGTTTCCGTCGAGGACGATCAACTTTTGATGGTTACGGAAGTTGGCGTTGAAGACGAGCAGAGGATGGACGACCGGGTCGAACGCTTGGACGTGGACGCGTGACTCCCGGAGCGGCTCGATGAACGCTTCGCCGATTTCTTGGCTTCCGAGTCCATCGTACAGGAAGCGCACGGTGACGTTCTCGTTTGATTTCTTGATGAGGGCGTCCCGGATTTTCATCGAGATCTCATCGGTTCGGAACAAATAATATTGGACGTGGATGTGATGCGTCGCTTCCTCGATGTCTTTGAGCACCGCTTCGTATTTCGCGTCCCCGTTGACGAGCAACCGTGTCGACGTATGGCCGTCGGCACCGGTCGCCCCGAGTTTCTCGAGCGTACGGGTGAGCGGGAAACGGTCCGATATGTCGTTCGTCGTCTCGATGCGTTCGTCCTCAATCGCTTGGCGGAACATCCGAATCTCGGACGACGTCCGTTTGATGCGGCGATGCCGTCGCGGTGTCCGGCCGAACATCACCCAGGCGAGTGACCCGAGGAACGGGATGAACAAGACGGCGAGCAGCCAGGCGAGTTTCGCCTGCGGTTGGACTTTGTCGAAAATAATGTGCCAGCCGACGAGCAGCGGGGCAGCGATGGCGATCACGATCAGGAAAGGAATAAGTCCGTCAATCGAGTACAAGAGGACAAGAAGGAGGATACCGAACAGGATCATCGTGAAAAATTGTAAAACGCGTCGTTTCAATAGGTACACCTTCTTTCGGTTCGGTTGTCATCACTGAATTCATTCCACCGTTTGCATATTCTTAATCAAAAAACACGTTTCGTCGGAAGGACGAGGGGAATTAACCGTACTGTACGACACGACTACTAAAAAGGGGTGTTTGGAATGAAACGAAAAGGTACATTGGCCGCGTCGCTCTTGGCGACAGGCATCATTCTCGGAGCTTGCGGGGGAGCGAACGAGGAACCGATGAACAATGACGATACAGAAATGCAAAACGACGATATGGAAGATGACACGGAAGAGAACGACGATTAAACAAACGGCCTCGAGCAAACGCTCGAGGCCATTCGTGTATTAAAGTGCGTAAGGAGACGGCTTGCCGAAATAGTAACCTTGGGCGAGGTCAAAACCGAGTTCACGGCAGACGTCGACTTCTTCGCTCCGCTCGATGCCTTCGGCGAGGAGAGTGATGCCCATTGAGCGTGTCAATTGACGGACGTTTTTAAGGAACGCGCGTTTTTCAGCGTCCTCGTCGCAATACGACACGTATGACCGGTCGATTTTGACGTAGTCCGGCTCGAGCCGCTTCAACATATCGAGCGTCGAGAATCCGGCCCCGACGTCATCGAGGGCGACTTTCATCCCGCGCTTCTTATATGTAGAAAACACGTGTTGCAAGTGGGCCACGTCTTGGACTTTCTCCGTCTCGACGACTTCGAAGATGAACCGGTCCGGGCTGAGGTTGTACCGGTCAATCACCTCGAACGTATGTTGCAGGCAAAAGTCCGGGTTATAGATCGTTGACGGCAAGAAGTTGATGAACGTCTTCTCGTGCGGAAGGACGGCGTGGTGCGTCGCTTTGATCGCCTCGGCCCGCGCTCGTTGATCGAGTTTCGAGTGCAACCCGAACCGGTTGGCGGCACGGAATAATTCACCCGGCGAGATGTCGTTTCGGCTGCGCAAGAGCGCCTCGTAGCCGAATCGTTCCCCGCTGTCGAGGTGGATGATCGGCTGCAAGTGGCTCTCGAACTCCCCGTGTTGAATCAGTTCGATCGTGTCGCGGTTGGCGATCTGTTCGAGCAGGTCAACAGCAGATAAAATCGGCGTTTGTTGCTTTGTAGCCGGGTTGACACAATAGACGTTGTCCTCGACTGAGGATAGCTTCGCTTTGAGTTCATCAAACGATTCGTATGGGTGGGGCTGATCGTTGACGACTAATAAGCCCCGTTCGATAAACGGGATTGTCGTGGAACATGCCACGCAAGGAGACCACATAGGATCCCTCCTTTCCAATTGTAAATTACAGCTATATCCAGTTTATCGGTTAAACCTCACGGAAAACTCACATACATGGACGAATAAATAAAAAAATCGTGCAAAATGCGTACAGTTTTTGTATACTTCCTATCGTATGAATAAGAAGCGCCTCAAAACGCCACTCGCATACGAACAACTTTTTGAACAGAAAGGGGTTCTATCGATGGACCAAAAATTAAAATTATGGTTTACGGAGCACCAGACAGAAGATTACGGGATCACGTTCCGTGTAAACCACGTTTATGAGAGCGAACAAACGGAGTTTCAACGACTAGAGATGGTCGAAACGGACGAGTTCGGAACAATGTTGTTGCTTGACGGTATGGTCATGACGACGGATAAGGACGAATTCGTCTATCACGAGATGGTGGCACATGTGCCGCTCTTCACGCACCCGAATCCGAAGCACGTGCTCGTTGTCGGCGGCGGAGACGGCGGCGTCATCCGTGAGATCATGAAACACCCTTCAGTCGAAAAAGCGGTTCTCGTCGACATCGACGGGAAAGTCATTGAATATTCGAAGAAATACTTACCAAATATTGCGGGCGAGCTCGACAACCCGCGCGTCGAAGTCATTGTCGGTGACGGCTTCATGCACATCGCCGAGTCAGAGAACAAGTATGACGTCATCATGGTCGACTCGACAGAACCGGTCGGTCCAGCTGCCAACTTGTTCACGAAAGGTTTCTATGCAGGCATCTCGAAAGCGCTCAAAGAGGATGGCATCTTCGTCGCGCAGACGGATAACCCGTGGTTCACCCCAGAACTCATCCAAACGGTACAACGGGATGTGAAGGAAATCTTCCCAATCACGAAGCTGTACACGGCGAACGTGCCGACGTACCCGAGCGGTATGTGGACGTTCACGATCGGTTCGAAGCAGTATGACCCGGAAGAAGTATCAGCAGAGCGTTTCCACGACATCGAGACGAAGTACTACACGCCGAAGCTTCACAAGGCGGCATTCGTCCTTCCGAAATTTGTGGAGGATTTGACAAAATGATCAAACGTTTCGATGAAGCTTATTCAGGCAAAGTGTTCATCGCGAGCCTTCCGGAAGTGACGGACGCGAAGACAGTTCTTTACGGCATGCCGATGGACTGGACGGTCAGTTTCCGTCCGGGTTCACGTTTCGGTCCGAACCGGATCCGCGAAGTGTCGATCGGTCTTGAAGAATATAGCCCGTACCTTGACGGTGACTTGTCGGAAGCAGCCGTCTATGACGCTGGGGACATCCCGCTTCCGTTCGGTAACGCACAAAAATCGCTCGACATGATCGAGTCGTTCGTCAAAGACGTCATCGACGCAGGCAAGTTCCCGCTCGGCATGGGCGGGGAACACCTCGTCACATGGCCGGTCATCAAAGCGATGCATGACAAATACGGCGACGATTTCGTCATCTTGCACCTTGATGCGCACACCGACCTTCGTGACGATTACGAAGGCGAGCCGCTCTCGCACTCGACACCGCTCAAAAAAGCGGCCGAGTTGATCGGGCCTTCGAACTGTTACTCGTTCGGAATCCGTTCAGGGATGAAAGAAGAGTTCGACTGGGTGAAAGAAGTCGGCTATAACATGTACAAATACGAAGTGCTCGAACCGCTCAAGCGTGTGTTGCCGACACTCGCCGGGAAAAAAGTGTACGTCACGATCGATATCGACGTGCTCGACCCATCGGCGGCACCGGGAACAGGCACGCAAGAGATCGGCGGCATCACGACGAAAGAATTGCTTGAGTCCGTTCATGCGATCGCTGGCGCCGACCTCGACATCATCGGGGCCGACCTCGTGGAAGTGTCACCAGCATACGATCAGTCAGACATGACGGCAATCGCGGCTGCGAAGATTCTTCGCGAAATGATGATCGGGTTCGTGAAGTAACGATGCCGAAAAAAGGTCAGCTCGAGATGGAACTGAGCGCTCGGATCACCCAATGGGAGAAAGAGTATCTCGGCCGGGGTTCGTTGACGTGCAAGGCAGACCTGCTCCGCGACTTGGCCATCGTGACGCTCCAAGGCGTCTTGACCCCGGCCGAGTATGATCTCGCCATGAAATCGGCGGGTCGTGAGCAATTGAAAAAGTATCGCAACAACCTCGTCGAGTCGGGCCGGACGCAACTCGAGGCGATCGTTCAAGACGTGCTCGGCAGACGCATCACGTCGCTCCACACGGACATCAGCACGAAGACGGGCGAACGCCTTATCGTGTTTCGGCTCGATGCCGCGTGGGATAGCGGGATTGACAAGCCGTGACGTCATTTATACACTAGAAAACAGATACGTGTCAGGATTGGCGAAGCGAGCTTCGGAACGCTTCGTCGCCGTCTTGACCCGGAGCTGGACTCATATACCCCGACAGTTGTCGGCTAGACGGAGCGAACGTGTTCGAGCCGTCGGCATGCAGCGCACACCTTTCTTTAGGTGTGCGCTTTTTGTCGCCTAGGAGGAGAAAGATGGAACTATTAACGTTTTTATTGACGAGCGCCCCGGTGCTCATGTTTATGACGGGTGTCGTGGCCGCCCTTGGGAAATCGAACTTGAAAATCCCGGAATCGCTCGGCATCACGCTCAACTTGTACTTACTGCTGGCGATCGGACTGAAAGGCGGGATGGGGCTCGCGTCGGTCTCGTTTGACGACTTGGCGCTCCCGCTCACGGTGACGCTCATCCTCGGCATGGTGTTGCCGCTCGTCGCGTTTTATCTCGGCGGACTGTTCCGCTTCGGTTTTCATGAACGGATCGCCATGGCGGCGACGTTCGGCTCGGTCTCGCTCGTGACTTACGTCGCGGCCGCGGCCCAGCTCGAACGGCTCGGCATCGGGTATGAACCGTTCATGACGACGCTCGTCGTCGTCCTTGAGATTCCGGGGCTTGTCGTCGCTTTGTTGCTTTACAATCAAACCCACGTGTTCGGCATCACGGCCGCCCCGAGCCAGTCGTTCACCGTCATTCGGGACAGCTTGCTTTCGAAAAGCATCCTGCTCCTCATCGCCGGGCTCATCGTCGGGCTCGTCACACCGGACACATCGGCGCTGACGCCGTTCTTCGTCGACTTGTTCCCAGGGGTGTTGCTCTTGTTTTTACTGAGCCTCGGCGTGAAAGTCGGTCAGCAACTGAAGACGGTCCCGTCCTATGGGATGAAATTTTTAGCGATCGGCATGACGTTCCCGCTAATCGGGGCGGCAATCGGTTACGCCGCAGCCTCGGTCGCCGGGCTGTCCGATGGAGGGACAATCCTGCTCATGACACTTGCGGCGAGCGGGTCGTATATCGCCGCACCGGCCATGCTCCAAGCATCGGTGCCGGAAGCCGAGCCGTCGTTTTATTTGACGCTCGCCCTCGCAGTCACGTTCCCGTTCAACTTGCTCGTCGGAATCCCGCTCTTCATCACGATCGTCACATGACAAAACGCCGTCTCGGCTCCCGAGACGGCGTTTTTTTAGTGTGTCACATGTTGTTCTTCAAGGCATTTCAACGCAGCCGTCCAACTGCCGAACAGCGCGTTGATTGTCGACGTGCTCGGCACGTTGCGGCCTTCTGCCCATTTTCGGTAATGAAGGATGCTGAAATGATTCAGCTCTTGTTTCGCGAGCCGGAGCGCCGTGATGACGTCTTCTTCGTCCCATTTCCGCTTCGGCGGGGCGATGTCTAACACGAACAAGGCGTAACTCCATGACCCGTATTTCCGGGCGATCGTCGCCACGGTCGGATAGCCTTTCTCCTGGGCCCAGACGGCGTAATGTTGGGACGTGAGCCGCTCGAGCTCGGCCGACGCCTCGATGAGCGCTTGAATGATACGTTCCTCGTTGTTTTTGGTTGCAGTCGTTTGGAGCTTCGCTTCACGGAGCGCATTCGACCAAGAACCGAATCGGCTACTAATTAACGTAAGGGAGGGGGAACGGGTTACTTTCGACCACTGGCGGTAGGTTTGGCTCGTAAAGAGCGGTAATTCTTCCGCGGCTTTGTTCAGCGCACGTAAGATATCTTCATCTGAATAATAATGGAACGACATTTGAATTTGAGCCGCTACGAGCGCCTCACGCCAAGATCCGAACTGGTGAATGACAGTTGACAAGGAAGGTACGTTTTTATGTTGCGACCATAAGTTATACCGCTTTGAGTCTAGCTCGGTATATTCTTGGGCCGCGAGCTGCAGAGATTGCACGATTTGTGAACGTGTCCATTTTTTCATCTTGGTGTCTCTCCTTTATGAAGACGTCATGAGCGCCTCAGAAGAATTCGTGGTGTGAATGAACGGTTGTGTGAGTTTTCCAAATCAATTCAAGTTAGTAGCTTTCCACTGGATGATTATCACCCTCTCATCCCATAAGTTAGTTATTTTCGATAAATGTAAGCAATAACCAATTAATGATTATGTACATAGTGATTCCCTTTTATCGAACAAATATTCAGCAAATGAATGAAATAGCGAGAATTATTTCATAAAATCCTTTATCTCATCTATTTCGTTGATTAGAAAAAGCTCGTATCTTCTTTAAGTTTGTTGAATCGAGACGGGTAGTTTACTAACATTACGGAACATTTCTGAACTTCCTCGACACCATGAATACACAACTTAGACCTCGGAGGTGCGAATGAAAATGGCGATTTTAGTGAACGTGTATCGAAATAATCAAAAAAATGTGCGTTTTTTGTTACTCGATTTACTCGTGATTTCAGCTGCGTTGTATTTAACAGCAACCTTTCTCTTCCCAACGTTGGCATGGGGAGGGGTGGACATAGGAACTTATATTGTCATCAAAACGATTAGTTTTAGCACCTTTGGTTTTCTTTTGAAAATTCATAAAATCGATTGGCGTTATGCTTCAATCCGAGAAATTCAAAGAGTCATCGTCGCATTGCTCGGTAGTGACATCATTTTATTTGCGTATAGCCAGGCTCAGTATGGATATGGGCTCGGCAGCTTACTCGTTTTCCAAGGAATGCTTGCCTTGAATGTGATTGTCGGGACGAGAGTGTTGGCTAGAAATCATGTATTTGACATGCTGAAACCACATTCAAATCAGCCTGGTCGCAAAGCTCTCATTATTGGTGCCGGTGATTCTGGACAAATGATTATACGTGAGTTGAAGGAGTATCGAACAAACGTGCTAAATGTGACCGGTATTTTAGATGATGATCCTAAACTCCAATCACTCTACGTTCATGGAGTTCCTATTATCGGAACAACCGAGGCGTTAGAACGGATTGTTCAAGATCACTGCATTGAAGTCGTGATTTTAGCAATTCCAAGCCTCCCTTATTCTCGTCGTCTCGCACTTCTTAAACGAATTGAACGAACGGGTGCCGAATCGCATGCATTACCAATCTTATCTGAACTGGCGACAGGAAAAGTGTCAATCAGTGAGATCCGTGAAGTGAAAATTGAAGACTTGCTCGGACGTGAACCTGTTCAATTGAACATCTCAGGAATTTCGGATCATGTAGAAGGAGCAAAAGTGCTCGTCACTGGAGCTGGAGGTTCGATAGGATCAGAGCTATGTCGCCAACTTATTAAATTCGCACCTGCCGAGATGATTCTTCTTGGGCACGGTGAAAATAGTATTTATTTAATCGAGCGTGAATTAAAAGCGCTCGAGACAGATACATTACTTCACGCAGTGATTGGCGACGTCCAAGACGAGCATCGACTTGAAGAAATATTTTCCATGCATAAACCGGACATCATCTATCACGCGGCTGCACACAAACATGTTCCCTTAATGGAAGATAATCCGTTAGAAGCCGTTAAAAACAATATTTACGGTACTAAAAATATGGTGAACGTTTCGGCTCGTCATCACGTCAATCGATTCGTGATGATTTCGACGGATAAAGCCGTCAATCCAACAAACGTAATGGGAGCGACAAAACGAATAGCAGAAATGATTGTTCAAGAAAAAGCAAGATCGAGTGACACGATTTTCTCTGTCGTTCGGTTTGGAAACGTACTAGGTAGCCGCGGGTCCGTCGTACCTTTATTCAAAGAACAAATTATGCGTGGGGGACCGGTGACGGTGACTGATCCAGAAATGACGCGATATTTTATGACAATTCCTGAAGCAAGTCGTTTAGTAATACAGGCCAGTGTATTGGCTCGAGGCGGGGAGGTGTTCGTGCTTGATATGGGAGAACCCGTGAAAATTGTCGATTTGGCCAAAAAAATGATTGAGTTAAGTGGTTTTACTATTGAACAAATCGGAATTGAAGTAACGGGAATCCGTCCGGGTGAAAAAATGTATGAGGAGCTTTTAGCAACAAATGAGCTTCGAGCAGATGCGAACGTTTTTGAAAAAATATTCGTCGGTTGCACAAGACCTTTTACATCGGTCAAACCTATATTGTCACTCATCGAACAGCTCCACGATCAACGTGAAGCGCTGATTTACTTGCTATTATACGTCGCGAATAGCACAGATATTGATCGTGATGTTGAGCGCCTATTCCAAAGCGAAATTAAGCGGATGACGCCTTCAATGAATAATATGAGACTCGTGGATGGAAATTAACGGCACACGATCTTAGATGGGACACCTAGGAGGCGTACTTATGACAAATCGCACGATGCTTGTAATTGGAGTGGGTGGATTAGAAGGGTTTCACATCGCTCGGCGTCTATTAAAAGAAGGATACTCCGTCGTCGGAATTGATGACGACGGAAAAGCGAAGACCCGTCTTGAGGAGCACCGTCTCTATGTCTTGACGCACCCCTCATTTCAGTTGGTCCAAATGAAGCGTTTAAATAAAAAGGGGCTATGGCGTGTTCTGAGCGAACATCCGGTGCACCAAGTGATTGTTTGTCCAAATAAAGATGACTTGAAGAAAGACCCCTCCATTTTTAGATACGAACTTACACGAGACTGTCTATTTGTTGACCAAATCGAACCAAAAAGAGAGCAACTGATTACATTAAACCTTCCAATCAAAAATAGAGGAGACAATTCATGCATTCATCTGTTCGCAGAAACAGTAGCGGGCCCATGGGAGAGTGGACAGTCGTTCTTCTCAACGATTGTGAAAATGATGGAAGAACATAAACAAGTCATTGAGACGAGGAATACAGACCTGATTCGACTTTCTTTTATCGATGATGTTGTTGAATCGACTCTACGTGTTATACGCCTTGTAGAAAATGGTGAGACAGTGAGAGGCAGTTACCGAATCGAAGCTTCCGATATGATCAGTATGCAAGGAGTGTGGGAAGCAATTAATCATCCTTCCCACCACATGATCATCACACTTCCTGATGACGAAGATTTGAATAGATCTGAGCGACTACCCACATTATCCTCTTTGACCGGATACAAGCCAGAAACGTCATTTCTTGAAGGCTTGTATGCATTTCTACAATGGTATAAGGCATATCAGACATTAATCAGGGAGGGAATCCGATGAAAATCTTGCTATCACGACCTCATATGTCAGGTTATGAGATGAAATACGTTGAAGAGGCTTTTTCTACGAATTGGGTGGCACCTCTTGGTCCGAATGTAGATGGTTTCGAACAAGAGATGGCGACATACGTGGATCATTCATTCACTCTCGCGACAAGTTCTGGGACGGCTGCACTTCATCTGGCCCTTTTATTATTAGGTGTGGAACGAGGAGATTCAGTTTTCTGTCAATCGCTTACATTCGTTGCGTCAGTCAATCCGATTCGATATGTCGGTGCGAATCCCGTGTTTATCGATTCGGAAGATGCTACGTGGAATATGTCACCGCAAGCACTTCGAAAAGCGCTAGTGCAAGCTGCGACCAAAGGGAAGCTTCCGAAAGCTGTGATTGTCGTTCATTTATATGGAGTGGTTGCTAAAGTCGGAGAAATTCGTCACATCTGTCAGGAGTTTGGCGTCCCTTTGATTGAAGATGCTGCGGAATCTCTAGGTGCGACGTGGAAAGGACAGATGACTGGAACGATCGGGGACTTCGGATTTTATTCATTTAATGGCAATAAAATTATTACTACATCGGGAGGGGGGATGTTACTCGTGCGTTCGGAAAGTGAACGGCAACACGGTTTGAAATTAGCGACGCAAGCGAGGGAGCGTGTTCACTATTATGAACACAACGAAGTCGGATACAACTACCGCTTAAGCAACGTGTCGGCTGGGATTGGAAGGGGACAGCTACAAGTGATTGAACAACGCGTCCAAGCAAGGCGCCGTGTGTTTATGAGATATGAACGATTATTTCGTCCTTTAGGTTTCACTTACCAAGAAGAAATTCCACACTCTAGAGCTAATCGGTGGTTAACCGCCCTACAACTCAATCAAACGGACATGTCTAGGGATGTGCTGATTGATCGTCTCGCGAATTCTGGAATTGAATCTAGAGCGGTTTGGAAGCCGATGCATCTGCAACCTGTGTTTAAAGACGCGGAGTACGTGACCGTAGACGGCGAGGATGTAAGCCGCCGCTTATTTGAAAATGGAATTTGCTTGCCTTCCGGTTCGGACTTGAAAATCGGGGAGCAACACCAAGTAATTCGAACAGTGCTTGAGACTCAAAGTGTAATAGCTGAGAAAACTGTTTGAGGAGGAATCCTGATGAATCAGGAAGCAGAGATCATACAAGCGCTACAAGCTGCTGCATCTCTGACTCCGACCCTCACTGTTAAACAATATCAACTATGGAGCCGAGGACGAGCTGTTCCAACTGTGCTCGACATTCTAGACATTTACGATTCCTGGCCAGAGGCGCTAGATGCTGCTGGCGTATCAGGAAGCCAAAAAATATATACACAACACGAGTTGGTGACGGCACTTCGACAAGCTCTACAAGAAGACGGGAAGCTGACGAGCACGAGTTATCGACAATGGGCAGACAGTCGAGGTGCTCCTTCTTTAGGCGATATTATTTCGTATTTTGGGTCATGGAGTCTCGCCGTGAAAAAGGCAGAGCGAGCGGTCGATCCACGTTATGTTATGCAACCAGAACGAGAGAAAGCAGAAATGATTCAAGCTTTATTGGAAGCCTCACAAATTCTTCATCCATTTAATGCAGAGACGTATCAGAAGTGGGCGAAACAACAAAAACGCCCCAGTGTCGCAAAAGTTGCCAGACGATTTGGATCGTGGCATGACGCGCTAGATGATCTTGAATTGGACGATGAAACTTGCCACGTCAAATGAATTATGAGAGTCATGAATATGAGGAAAAGAAGGTGTAGCCATGAAGCGTCCAATCGTACTATGTATTGGAGAAGATTGGAGTTCAGCTTACGTCTATCATGCAATTCGGAATTTAGGAGTGACTCACGTTCTCATGGAGAGTGGACCGTCATCATCTAGTACCAATTCCTACAAAGAACTAGCATATGACATGTATCGTCGTTTGTCTTATCCGATTTTCCATCTATCCAGTAAATCACGAATCAAGGAACTGAAGCGACGTTATCCGTTAAACGATCAGCCGATTCCAATGCATCATATTTTGAAAGTGACGTCATTGAACGATGCGCGGGCGAAGATGTGGCTCGACCGCCTCATGCCGGAACTCGTCATCGTTCATGAGACCGGTCCGATCGAGCCGGAAGTACTCAACCGGATCGACTGTCCCGTGTTGACGGTACGGCCATCGATGGCGGCAGGACAACTCGAGGCGTACTGGGCGTTCCGAGCCAAACCGGACGTCTGTGAAGTGCGGATCGAACAGTGGACGGAGCGGGGATGGAGCGTCCTCGACCGGGCCGTCCTCTACATCGGCGGGACCGATAACTTCGCGACGTACCCGTACTTACAACTGTCGGTCGGACTCCCGCTCCTGCGGCGGCAAATCGAGGCAATGTTGGAAGAAGGCGTTTATGACCGGAGAATCGATTAACAGGCCAAAGCACACTGCTTTGGCCTGTTAATCGTTAGCTGTTCGTGATGCAATAATGTTGGATCGCGTCATTGTAGTAGACGGCGAGACCGGGGGCGTACTTGTCGTAGAAAGCGGTGAACCGCTCATCCGAGACATACATCTGACCGAGTCCGCTGAACATGTCGAGCGAGCAGTCGTAGAAATGGTCATGAATGAATTGATGGTTCGACCAGACCGCTCGTTGGACGCGTTCATCCTCGATCGGGACGTCTTGACGATACAAGTCGACGAGTGGTTTGATCAAGTCGACTTGTTGTTGATTGAGCGCTTCCCATTCTTCCTTCGAGCGTTTGGCGGCCCGGTCGCGTGACGTCTTGTAAGCCGCGCTCTCGCCCCAGCGTGTCTGAACTTCGTCCTCATGTTCGGCCTCATGTGCTTTTAGCTCATCGAACGATAAGCCTTTGAACAGCGATTTGTCTTCCATTGGAATTCCCCCTTTGAGTGAGGTGAGTGTCGCTTCGGCCGTGTCGGCGAGCGTCTCGAAATAGGCGGCCTTTTCCCGTAAGGCGGTCACTTGTCGTTCGAGGACGCGCGTCCGATCGTACGGTTTCGTTTCGAGCAACTCGTGAATCGTCTCGAGCGGAAAATCGAGCGAACGGTAAAACAAAATGAGTTGGAGCCGCTCCATGTCCTGTTTCGTATACTGTCGATAACCGTTCACATCGCGTTTCGGCACGAGCAATCCGATCGCGTCATAGTGACGAAGCGTCCGCGACGTCGTGCCGGCCAGGGTGGTCAATTGTTGAATCGAATACATGCGCTCACCTCCTTATATACAGCGTAAGCCTTGACGTCGCGTCAACGTCAACACTCTTTCGCAAACAAAGAGAATCCGTCCCGTTCCCCGACGTACAAGAAACCGAATTGAGGATAATAGCCGTTCAAAAACTCGTTCGTCGCGACGCAGTCGAGGCGTACCGGACCGGTCGCCTCGATGAGGGCATGGCGCATCAACTGTTCGCCGACGCGTTTCCCTTTCATGTCCGAAGCGACCACAAGGCGATGCAAGTAGACGGCCGCCTCCGCGTCGTCCCATAAATTCTTATCCCAAGACGTCGGGGGAATCAAACTGACCGACCCGACGACCACCTCGTCTTGCTCGTATACGTACACGGTCCCGTTCGTGACGTCATGACGAACAAATTCGGTCCGGCTCGGTTCTAAATATTTCTGCCACTGTGTTTTTCCGACTGCTTGAAATTCTTGTGCTTTCCTTAAAATCAACTGATCGACCGCTTCAAGATCGGCCTGTGTGGCCAAACGAATCATATAAGTCGCCTCGCTTTCATTTCATTTCAAATTCGTGTAGGGTACACGGTGAGTAAGCTGTTGAAAACATCTTTTGTGTCGATGCACGTTTTTTGTTAAGATACATGTAGTGCATCGTGCAAACGATTGCGCTATCGATACAGAAAGCCAACAGCACTGATATAAGTATATAGGACGCACAGTGAGTTTAGGGATAAGGGAGTATCATTGACACATGCAACTTTTACAACGTGACCAACACACACAAACGAAAACACTGAAACGAAACTGGTGGAAAGAAGCCGTCGCTTATCAAATCTATCCGCGCAGCTTTTACGATGCGAACGGAGATGGGATTGGCGATATCCAAGGCATCATCGACAAGCTCGACTACTTGAAAGAACTCGGTGTCGACGTCATCTGGATTTGCCCGATGTACAAGTCGCCGAACGACGATAACGGCTATGACATCAGCGACTATCAAGACATCATGGACGAGTTCGGGACGATGGAAGACTTCGACCGCCTGTTGACAGAAGTCCATGCGCGCGGCATGAAGCTGCTCTTAGACCTCGTCGTCAACCATACGTCGGACGAGCACCCGTGGTTCATCGAGTCGAAGAGCTCGAAAGACAACCCGAAACGCGACTGGTACATTTGGCGCGACGGGAAACCGGACGGCTCGAAACCGAACAACTGGGAGTCGATCTTTGGCGGCTCAGCGTGGGAGTTCGATGAGACGACAGAGCAGTATTTCTTACACGTCTTCTCGAAGAAACAGCCGGACTTGAACTGGGAAAACGCGGAGATGCGCCAGACGATTTACAACATGATCAACTGGTGGCTCGATAAAGGCATCGACGGCTTCCGCGTGGACGCCATCAGCCACATTCGGAAGCATCCGTCGTTCGGCGACTTGCCGAATCCGGAAGGCCTCGACTTCGTGCCATCGTTCGAGATGCACATGAACGTCGACGGGATTCACGGTTATTTGGAAGAACTCCGCGACGAGACGTTCAACAAGCACGACATCATGACGGTCGGCGAAGCGAACGGTGTCTCGCCTGACGACGCCCACCTTTGGGTCGGAGAGAAAGACGGCAAGATGAACATGGTGTTCCAATTCGAACACATGGGTCTTTGGCGCGAAGACGCCGAGTCGAAACTCGACGTCGTCCATTTGAAGAACGTCCTCACGAAATGGCAAAAAGGACTCGAGGAAGATGGATGGAACGCCCTCTACGTCGAGAACCATGACCAGACACGGACCGTGTCGTCATGGGGGGATGACGAGCGCTATTGGAAAGAGAGCGCGAAGTCGATTGCGATGATGTATTTCCTCATGCAAGGGACGCCGTTCATCTACCAAGGACAAGAGATCGGCATGACGAACGTCAAGTTCGACTCGATCGACCAGTATGATGACATCGCGACGCGCAACCGCTATTATATCGGCCTCGAGAATGGCAAGAGCCATGAAGAGATGATGGAAATCACGTGGAACTCGTCACGTGACAACACGCGGACGCCGATGCAGTGGAACGCGGGACCGAACGCTGGATTCACGTTCGCGGAGACGCCTTGGTTCGGCATCAACCCGAACTACACGGACATCAACGTCGACGCGCAACTTGAAGATGAAGACTCGATCCTCAACTTCTACAAAGAAATGATCCGCCTCCGTAAACAAGACGAGACGTTCGTTTACGGTAAGTACGACGTCATCTTGCCGGAACACCCGGAGATTTACGCGTACACGCGCACACTCGGCGACAGCCAATACCTCGTCATGACGAACTTGACGGGCAAAGAAGCCATTTTTGCGACCGAGATCACACTTCGCTCAGAAGACGTCGTCTTGAAAAACATGCCGCTCGAGCCACATGATGAGACGACCCTCCTTCACTTGAAGCCGTTCGAAGGACGCGTCTATAAGTTGAGCTGATTCAAGGCAGGGGAAACCCTGTCTTTTTTGTAGTGTGAAGCACGAACGAACCGGGAAAGAAAAAGTTAGCGATTCCGGACCGTTTAGAAGGTATGGTACGATTGGACAGCGGAAAGGGGAATCACTATGGCAATTGAACCGAAACGAGTGCGCGTCAGTCAGACGACGAAAATGAGCGAGCTGGACACCCCAATCGAGCTCATCGCGGATGGTCTCTACTACGAACTGAAGACCGGGTTCATCTTGACGTTCGACCAAGAACGCGAGGATGGCATCGTCCCGACGACGTTAAAATATACGACCGGACGGCTCGCTCTCATCTGTAAAGGGCCGATCGAGATGAACCATTCGTTCATCGAAGGACGGTTGACGCAGAGTGTATATAAAAATCCATATATGTCGATGACGATGGCGACGACGACGGACCGGCTTGAGATTTCAAACGGCCGTTGCCGTTTCGACTATGCGTTATCGATGAACGACGATGTGGCAGGGACGTACGAAGTCGATGTCACGTGGACGTTTGAAGGAGGAGACGAAACATGAACTTTACAGAACGTGTGAAAAAGATTGAAGAGATGTTGAACGAAGATTGGTTCGAGATGCTCGAGACGAACGAGGACGAGTATGAAGAGTGGCGCGGACGCCTCGAAGACCATGCCGAACATGTCATTGGGCATTACGACAACGAGACCGGAGTCGATATGGATGCGGTCGACAAGCTGCTCCAGTTGAACGATGAGTTTCCGCTCCTTTACGGAGAAGACACGGTCCGGCTCTACCTCGCCTTGATCGAGGCGCGGCCAGAAGACAAGTCGGTATACGAACGGTACGTCGATTACTTGGCGGCAATCGGGGACGCGACGCATGAGCAATTTTTACGTTTCCACACGCTCGTCGACGCCGGACGTTTAGATGAGGCGCGCACGCTCGCACCTGAGATGCCGAAACGATTAGGACTCGAAGGATAAGGCCGCATTGCGGTCTTTTTCATACATATAATTAGGGGGGATTGGACATGTTAAGACTCGTCAAAACGTCAAGCGAACAGAAAGAACACGTGTTGGCCTTGTTGAAAGAGTGGCAAGAAGACGGGAGCAACATCGTCCCGACGACAATCAACAAAGATACGAGTGACTTTGACGCCTACGTCAAACGGCTGCGCGACGCGGAAGACCGGGAAAAAATCGAGGACGGGTGGGTGCCGAGCACGACGTATTGGCTGACCGACGGGGAAGAACTGCTCGGGGCGGCGAACATTCGACATGAATTGAATGCGCACTTGCTCAACTTCGGCGGTCATATCGGTTATGGAATCAAACCGAGCGTGCGGGGACGCGGTCTCGCGACGAAACAGCTCGGGCTCGCACTTGAAAAAGCGAAGGAACTCGGCATCGAGCGGGCCTTGATCACGTGCAATCAAACGAACATCGCATCAAAACACGTCATCTTGCGGAACGGCGGAGTGCCGGACGAGCCGTTCATAGAAGCAGATGGAACGGTCGTCGAGCGGTTTTGGATTGAGCTGAAAGGGTGACGACATGGGCGATTGGATCGTAGTGTACTTGGCGGCCATCAACTTCTTTGGCATCTATTTGTTTCCGCGTGACCGGATTCCGTCGAAGAAGTGGTTCTCGTTCTCGAGCGGGATCGCGATCACGTACTTCTTCATGTATTTGCTTCCATCTCTCAATAAACGTCAAGACACGCTCCGCGTCGATTGGCTCGATCTCGCCTTACCTTCAGAGATTTACGTGATCAGCCTGATTGGCTTTACCGTCTTTTACGGGACGATGCGCGTCGTACGAACACCGGATGCCAAAGATGAAAAAGTGGACCGGACCGTCTCGTATTGGCTTCAAGTGACGCTCCTCACAGCGTACATGTCGTTTTCGGCTTATGTCGTGACGGAGACGTCGGTGACGAACGTCGCTCAAATGTTTTACGCGACCGCTCTCGGCGTCCATTTCCTCGCCGTCGGGCACGACTTGTATCGCCATTACGGGGACATTTATTTGACGCAAGGGCGTTACTTTTTCACGGTCGGGATTCTCGTCACGGGCTACGTCGCTCGCTATATCGACTTGGCCTCGCACGTCGAGACGATTGTGTTCGCGTTCGTCGCCGGGGCGATGATTTTGAACATCGTCAAATTCGAGTTGCCGGCCGACCGGAACTTGCACTTTCGTACGTTCGCGCTCGCCGTCACGATTTATGGTGGTCTTCTCCTCATCTTGAAGCACGTGCTCTATTTTTAAGTTCCTTCAATAAAATGAATGACTGTTCATTCATTGTTTGGTATACTGATTCCAAGAATGAATCCGTTTTCATTAAGGGGGATGTTGGGGATGTCTACATTTTTAATCGTCAACTGGATTCTGTTCTTGCTCGTTCTCGGCTATGGCTTGTACTTGTTCGCGTCGCTCGTCTATCAGCGTTACACGTTCATCAAGCTCGGGAAGAAAGCGGAATGGAGCCAGACGAACAAAGAACGGCTTGAACAAGTGATGATCAACGTGTTCGGGCAAAAGAAATTGTTGAAAGATAAGAAGAGCGGCATCATTCACGTCATGATGTTCTATGGGTTCATCCTCGTCCAGTTTGGGGCGATCGACTTCATTTGGAAAGGGCTCGCCGTCGGGACACGCTTCCCGCACGTGCCGCTCGGACCGCTCTATCCGATTTTCACGTTCATGCAAGAAATCGTCATGCTCATGATTCTCGTCGCGGTCGTTTGGGGATTCTACCGCCGTTACATCGAGAAGCTCGTGCGCTTAAAACGCAACTTTTTGGCCGGTCTCGCCCTCATCTTCATCGGGGGACTCATGGTGTCCGTCCTGTTCGGGAACGGATTTTACCTCGTCTATAAAGAAGAGCTCCCGATGTGGGGCGAACCGGTCGCGACGATCATCGGTTCGGCGTTCGCCTGGGTGCCGGGAAGTGTCGCGTTCGCGCTCTTCGTCGTCTTCTGGTGGCTACACTTGTTGTTCTTACTCAGTTTCATGGTGTATATCCCGCAAGGCAAACACGCTCACTTGATCGCCGGCACGCTCAACGTCTGGCTCGGCCGGACACATAAAGTCGGCCGTCTCGCACCGGTCGATTTCTCGGCGATGGAAGAAGCGGAAGAGTCGGATGAAGAAATCGTCTTCGGCGTCAACAAAATCGAAGACTTCAACCAAAAACAGCTCGTCGATTTGTACGCTTGCGTCGAGTGTGGACGCTGTACGAACGTCTGTCCGGCGACCGGTACCGGTAAGATGCTGTCGCCGATGGACCTCATCGTCAAGTTGCGCGATCACATGAATATGAAAGGGGCCGCCATCACACGGAAGTCACCGTGGGCCCCGGCACTCATGTTCCAAAACACGCAAGGGGCAGAGATCGCGGCCGCGGCGATGGACGGGAACATGCTCGTTGCCGACGAATTGATCGGCAACGTCATCACAGAAGAAGAGATTTGGGCGTGCACGACGTGCCGGAACTGTGAAGACCAATGTCCGGTCATGAACGAACACGTCGATAAAATCATCGACCTTCGCCGCTACCTCGTCATGATGGAAGGGAAGATGGATCCAGAGGCGCAGCGCACGGTCGCGAACATCGAACGTCAAGGCAACCCGTGGGGGATGAACCGGAAAGAGCGCGAGAACTGGCGCAAAGACCGGGAAGAACTCGTCATCCCGACGGCGAAAGAGAAGAAGAAGGCCGGCGAAGAGTTCGAATTCCTCTTCTGGGTCGGCGCGATGGGCTCATACGACAGCCGCAGTCAAAAAGTCGCGCAAAGTTTCGCAAGCGTATTGAACAAGGCCGGCGTCTCGTTCGCTATCCTCGGCAATGAAGAGAAGAACTCAGGCGATACGCCGCGCCGGATCGGGAACGAACTGTTGTTCCAAGAGCTCGCCGAAGCGAACATTAAACTGTTCGAGAAGTATGGCGTCACGAAAATCGTCACGGTCGACCCGCATGCGTACAACACGTTCAAAAACGAGTATCCGGACTTCGGCCTCACCGGCGTGAAAGTGTATCACCACACCGAGCTTCTCGCAGAACTGCTCGACACAGGAAGGGTCAAGCCGGACATGTCGGTGAACGAGCGCGTCGTCTATCACGATTCGTGTTACCTCGGGCGCTATAACGGCATTTACGATGCCCCGCGTTTCGTCTTGGAGCGTATCCCGGGTGTCGAGCTCGTCGAGGCAGAACGCAACCGGGAGAACGGCATGTGCTGCGGCGCCGGCGGCGGTCTCATGTGGCAAGAAGAGAAAGTCGGGACGCGCGTCAACGTGGCCCGGACCGAGCAACTGCTCGAGACGAAGCCGACTGTCATCGGCTCGGCGTGTCCGTATTGCTTGACGATGCTCTCGGACGGGACGAAAGCGAAAGAAGTCGACGAGACGGTCGGAACGTTCGACGTCGTCGAATTGCTTGACCGCTCACTCGCACCGCTCGATGTGCCAGAACCGCTCGTCCAGTGAACAAAAAAATCCGCCTCAGCCTAGCTGAAGCGGATTTTTATTGTTTTGGAATGGCAAAATGTCGGAATATGAAAGAAGAGACATGAAGCAGAGGAAGTGATTGTATGGTTGAAATGATGACGGATAACGAGATTGCCTTGGCCATCATCCAAGCGTTGAAAGACGGGAGACGTCCCGAGTTCCAGGACATTGTCGATGAACTGCAACCGTACGACGTCGCCCAACAGTACAAGCTGTTGCCTGGCAAGCATCAAAATAAGTTTTTGCTTTATTTGACGCTCGAACAGATGACCGACATGATTCAAGAGCTCGACCAGACGACGCGGCTCCAAGTGTTGCACCGGCTCGGATTCGAGCGGACATCCGAAGTGCTCGATTTGATGGAGAACGACGAAGTCACGTCGTTCATGTCCGAGCTCGATCCGGAACGGGTTGAGGAGCTGTTGTCGGAGATGAGGCATGAAGAGTCGAGCGTCGTCCAGAACATGATGACGTATCCGGAAGAGACGGCCGGACGGCTCATGAACAACCGCTTCGTTTGGATCCCGCAGCATTATACGATTCGGCAAGCGGTCGACAAATTGAAAGACTTTGCGGCGCTCGCCGAGTATTTGAACTATTTGTACGTCATCGATGAAGAGAAACGGCTCGTCGGCGTTATCTCATACAAAGATTTGATTTTGGCCGATATCGATGACGCGGTCGCTGACGTCATGTACAAACGTGTCGTCAAAGTCGATGTCATGACCGACCAAGAAGTGGTCGCCAAACTGATCAACCGGTACGACTTTATCTCGATCCCGGTCGTCGAGGATGGAGACCGACTCGTCGGGATCATCACGGTCGACGACGTGCTCGATATCGTCATTCAAGAAGCGAACGAGGACATCGAGAAGTTGTCGGCTTCCGGTAAGGCGATCGACTTCGATACGAAACCGCTCGTCGCCGCCTATCGCCGCTTGCCTTGGCTCATCTTGCTCTTATTCATCGGATTGATTTCAGGCAGCATCATTGATGGTTTCTCAGGCACGCTCGAACAAGTCGTCGCGCTCGCTTTCTTCATGCCGATGATTGCCGGCATGACCGGGAACACGGGTACACAGTCGCTCGCGGTCGTCGTACGGGGTCTCGCGACGCGTGATTTGACGTTCCGCCAAGTCATCGCCCTCATCTTCCGGGAACTATGGGTCGGGGTCATCATCGGGGTGACGTGTGCCATTTTGATCGCTATCATCGCCTTCGTGTGGCAAGGTAGTTGGACGCTCGGCTTCGTCGTCGGCAGCTCGCTGCTTGCGACGCTCATCATCGGGACGCTCGCCGGGACGATCATCCCGCTCATTTTATACAAGTTGAACGTCGACCCGGCCGTCGCCTCGGGTCCGCTCATCACGACGATCAATGATATTTTGTCGCTCCTCATCTACTTTGGAGTGGCGACCGCCTTTTTGGCGCGGCTCATGTGAAAACACCCGGACAAATTTGTCCGGGTGTTTGCTTATTGTTCCGCTTTCGTCAACAGCGACGAGGTGAGGTGAGACAGCCCTTGCGTCGTCTCGTTGATGGCCGAAATCGTTTCGACCATTTGGCTAAGATCTTCTTTGTTGCGTTCAAACGAGAGGGTGTAGTTGCCCATTTCATCTTTCACGGTCATAAACCCTTCCTTGACCGCCCCAAGTTGACGCATCGCTTCATCGTTCGTCCGGTGCATTTGACCCATCTGTTCAAGCAGCGCGGCGATGTTCGTTTCGTTCTCGTGGATGAGACCGTTGATTTGACTGCTCAGCTGTTTGGCGTTCTCGGCGAGCGTTCGTACCTCGGTCGCGACGACGGCGAACCCTTTGCCGTGTTCACCGGCCCGTGCCGCTTCGATCGACGCGTTCAACGCGAGCAAGTTCGTCTGGTTGGCGATTTGCTCGATGCTGCGGGTCATGTTGACGATCTCTTCAGATCCGTTCTTAAGTGCCGTGATGCGTTCGAGCGATGTATCGACGTAAGTGGCCGAGCGGGTGAACTCGGATTCCATCTGTTCGATCTGTTGTCCGTTCGTTTCCGTGAGCGTCATCAAGTGACGGCTCATCTGCTCCGTCTGTTCGGTTTCACGTAACACTTGATGGGCCCGGTCGCTCGTCTCTGCCATCGCGCTGCCGGTCCGTTCCATCGTTGTCGCGACTTCCGAACTGACGTGGCCGATATCGCTCAACAAGGCGTCCCGAGCGACGCTCGCTGCCTCGATTTCATCGAGCCGTGCGTCGACGTACTGTTCGGTCACGATTTGTGCGTCCAAGTTCATCGCATGTGACAAAGCGAGCAGCGCCTCGGTCATCGTGGCCGGATCGTGTTGATAGTGCTCGACGACTTTTGGGACGAGGAGCGTATTGAACGCCGAATACGTGGCGAGGAACCACGTGACCGGCACAGAGTAATGGTGGTGGGTCTGTCCCATCCGTTTACGCATGGCGAGGAACTTGTCATCGATGTTCCCCGTGAGAAGGCTGCGGAAATACGCCGCGAACACGTTTTTCAACCGTTCCCGTGTCGACGAGACGCTGGCGAGTTGGGCCATATCGGGTTGTTGCATCAAGTGGTCGAGCACGTTTTCGAGTACTTCATCTAACACGGACTCGACGAGCGGGGCCATCGTTTGCAGTTGTTTGACTTGGGCGGCGGTGTAGCCCATGTAGTGGGCCCGGCCATGAAGATTGGGATCGCTCGGTGTGGCGATCGTCGTCACATCGGGAAATTCAATCGAGGCGGTATACGCGACTGGTGATGATTTTCGGAAAAGTGCCATGTTGTTTCTCCTTTTTCTCATGAAGCTAAAAGTATGTTCTCTTCTATATCGGCTAAATAGTGAAATAAATGAGAAGTCGATGTGTAAGCTTGAAAATCCGGGAATGAGTCATATAGAACCTGGCATATCATAGGTTGAAGGAGGGCGGAACATGAAAAGTATCGTCGTGCTGTTGACGATCGTCAGTGCGCTCAGCAGTCAAATCTTGCCGCAAATCTTATTTCTCGCCGTCATGGCGCTCGGTGACGGGGTGGAGCGCTTGATCCCGTTCATGATCTTTTATGTCTCCAGCATGTCAGGATTGTTGGTGTGGATGTATGTGATCGGTCGTGCCGGCTCAAAACGTACTTTTTTGATGGCGCTCGCCGTGTTGGCGCTCGGTCTCTGTTGCTGGTTTTTACCGTTTTCTTGGGGAATCGAAGTGAGTGCGTTTCTCGTCGGGGTCGGATCGATTGGAGTTGGGACGATTTGGACGACAATCTTGTCCCAATTGAAAGAGGGTTCTCCGCAAAGTGATGGGGGCAGCTCCCTTCCGCTCGTCGTCATGCTCATCACATGGATCGCATTGTTTTCATACACGCTCACACGCTCGTACGATTTCGCGGTCTTGTTGTTTTTAGTCAGCCTCATCTTGCCATTGTCGTTCATAAGAAAGCTACCGCTCACGCGCGAAGCGACGTGGACGTTCTCGACGACCTTGTTTCTTCGGGCGTTTCTCGTCGTCACCGTCTTCACGCTCGCAAGCCGGCTCGTCAGTTTACTGGAAGGGATGCGCGGCTACCTCGAAATCTTCATCTTGACGCTGCTTCTCGTCAGCTACGTCGTCTGGCTCATGGTGCAACGAAAGACGCGGGATTATGTGACGGCGAAATCGACACGACAAGTCCAGTTTTTGGCGTATGCGGTCGGCCTGTTCGGCGGATGGACGTTGATTGGGGCCGTCTTCACGAGTCTGGCCTTATATTCGTCCAACGTTCTTCTCTTTTACGTATTCGTGCCGTTTTTACTTGGCGTCATCGGCTGGATTCTCTTCGGACGGATGCTGCCCGGTGTGAAGCATCCTTATATGTCGTTACTCGTCTCATCCCTCTGCTTCTTTCTTGGATTTTGGCATCCAATCGCATTCCTTCCAGTCTTGTTCGTGAGCGGCTACGTCCAGACGATGTATTCGAGCGTCGGACATATGCACCTGTATACAGCGTACGGTCAGAACAAGGAGTTCGCCGCCCTCGTCATGCAGCTATGGAAGAAGTTTGGGATGGTCGTCGCGCAAGTATCGCTCATGCTCGGCATCCTCGCTTACGGACTGACCGTCGGGAAAACCGTCAATGCCGACTTGTCGTTCGCGATCCCTGAAAGTTGGATGGTTGGAGTGCTCGCGGTGACGTGGACGGTAAACGTCGCCGTCATCACAGTCTATTGGCGTCAAATCGTTCGCAACTAAGTCGAAACAATTTCTTCTAGCTTTTTTATATCGGTTTTGTTTATAATGAGGAGTGATGTTTAACAAGTGACGGAAAAGGAGTGTCCTTTAATGAATAAATCGTTGATCGATTTCGTTTACGAGATTCTTCAAGAGACTGGTGAGCAACCAGTATCATTTGATGAGATCCGTGCGCAAATCAGACAAAACTATACGTTCGCCAGTGAAGAGGAAGAGCTCGAGAAAATCGCGCAACTCTACACGGACATGAACATCGACGGACTATTCGTCAACTTGGGAGCTAACCGTTGGGCGCTTCGTGTTTGGTATCCGTTCGATAAGTCGGACGAGGATCTTGTCATCGAGGCACGTCAACGCGGTGAGCTTGACGAGTTCGAAGAAGATCTCGATGAGACGGACGAAGGAATCGTCGATATCGAAGACGACCTTGACGTCTTTGCAAAAGGTGAAGATTTTGATGCATCTGAGTTCGACACAGAAGATGACGCCGAAAAAGTTCCAGACCTTGACGAGTTCGAGGACGAAGACTTGGACGACGACCTCGATGTCGAAGACGAGGATGATTTATAAGAGACCGCAAAAAGCCGGGCATTTGTCCCGGCTAGGCGTGTCTCTTTTTCTTTTTTGCCGGTTCGTGAAAAAGAAAAAATAATAACTTGACGACTGCATCGTCTCTGACGTAAATTAGTCATGGGCTCGTTTAGCACATGCCGATGCAGCAAAAGTGTCCTCCATTTCAGTGGGGGCACTTTTGCTTTTTTTGTTTTTTCGTTTCCCAGCAATGGGCACTCAAGAGAGGAGAATGATGATGACAAAGTATATTTTCGTAACAGGTGGGGTAGTATCTTCACTCGGTAAAGGGATCACAGCCGCTTCACTCGCACGTTTGCTTAAAAACCGTGGATTGAACGTGACGATTCAAAAGTTTGACCCGTACATCAACATTGACCCAGGGACGATGAGCCCATACCAGCACGGGGAAGTGTTCGTCACAGATGACGGCGCCGAGACGGACCTCGACCTCGGTCACTACGAGCGTTTCATCGACATCAACTTGTCGCAAAACGCGAACGTGACGTCAGGCCGCATCTATTCGACAGTCTTGAAAAAAGAGCGTCGCGGCGACTATAACGGGGGGACGGTTCAAGTCATCCCGCATATCACGAACGAAATCAAAGACCGTGTCTTCCGTGCCGGCCGCGAGACGAACGCGGACGTCGTCATCACGGAGATTGGCGGAACAGTCGGTGACATCGAGTCGCTTCCGTTCATCGAGGCCATTCGCCAAGTGAAAAACGATATCGGCAAAGAGAACGTCATGTACGTCCACTGTACGCTCGTCCCTTACCTTCGGGCAGCTGGTGAAATGAAGACGAAACCGACACAACATAGCGTCAAAGAACTCCGCAGCTACGGGATTCAGCCTGACATCATCGTCCTCCGTACCGAGCACGATATCCCGGAAGACATGCGTGAGAAAATCGCCCTCTTCTGTGATACGCGTAAAGAAGCGGTCATCGAGGCGCAAGACGCATCAACGCTTTACGAAGTACCGCTCAACCTTCAAAAACAAGGCATGGACCAGCTCGTCAACGACTACTTCGGCTTCAACACGCCGGAAGCCGATATGACAGCTTGGAAAGAGCTCGTCCACACTGTGACACACCTCGAGAAGAAAGTGAAGATCGCGCTCGTCGGGAAATATGTCGAGCTCCGTGACGCCTATATCTCGGTCGCAGAGTCGCTCAAACATGCCGGTTATGCGTTCAACGCCGACATCGACATCGACTGGGTCAACGCAGAAGACGTGACACCGGAAAACGTCGAGACGCTTCTTGGCGACGCTGACGGCATCCTCGTCCCTGGCGGTTTCGGGGAACGCGGCATTGAAGGAAAAATCGAAGCGACACGCTACGCCCGTGAGAACAACGTTCCGTTCTTCGGTATTTGTCTCGGTATGCAGCTCGCGACGGTCGAATTCGCCCGTAACGTGTTGAAGCTCGATGGCGCCCATTCGGCAGAGATTGATCCGGCGACGGACTATCCGATCATCGATCTTCTTCCGGAACAAAAAGATATCGAGGACCTCGGCGGCACGCTCCGTCTCGGTCTCTACCCATGTAAGCTCGATCCAGGCACGAAAGCGCATGCCGCTTACAACCAAGAGCTCGTCTATGAGCGTCACCGTCACCGTTATGAGTTCAACAACGAGTACCGGGAAGCGTTCGAGGCGGAAGGGTTCAAGTTCTCTGGGACGAGCCCGGACGGCCGTCTCGTCGAGATCATCGAGATCCCGGAACACAAGTGGTTCGTCGCGTCACAATTCCACCCAGAATTGATTTCGCGTCCAGAGCGCCCGCAGCGCTTGTTCCACGATTTCATCAAAGCTTCACTCGGCGAATAAGCGGAAGGTCACAGTTCACTGTGGCCTTTTTTCTCGGCCCAAAGGCTGAACGTGTCAACTGCTTCCGGTGGATACATGTTGGCTGAAATCCGGGTACACTAAGAGTAGAACCGGGAGAGGGCGATGCGATATGCGGGAACGATGGATGATTTATGGAGGATACGGGATGGCGCTCGTCATGCTCAGCCTGTTGCCTTTCTTCGTCTTGCCGACGCTGTTGTTGCCGTATCAATTAGGGTGGACCGGTGTCGTCTTACTCGCGCTCTCAATCGGCTTGTTGCGTTCGATCCGGGACGGGTCGAACATCTATTTAAAGCAGATGCTGAAAGTGACGTTCAGCCTGTTCATCTTGTTCGTCTTCATCTACTACGTGTCGTTCGGTCTCATCCTTTACGACACGTACGGTCTCGACCGGCTGCTTGAACGTTACGAAGATCAAGCGTTGCTCGTGTTCGCCGCCTTCAGTTTCCTGCAACCGATCGCCTTGCCGGTACCGGAAGCAATCAGCGTCCCGATCGGAAGTGTCGCCCTCGGGCCGTTTCGGGCGGCGCTTGTCGGCAGTGTCGCGACGACGCTCGGCATTCTCGTCATGTACGGGTTTGCCCGCTTTGGCCGGGACCGGGTCATGCGTTTAATCGATGCGGACAAGCTCGCGACGTATGACCGTTACGTCGACAAGTATGGTCTCGGCGTCTTGCTCGTCTTGTTCATCATTCCGGTTTTGCCGGATGAAGTCATTTGTCTTGCGGCCGGGTTCAGCCGGGTTCCGTTCGTCCGCTTCGCCGCGATCGCCGTGTCGGCGAAACTCGTGACTTCGTTCGGCCTCGCTTACTCGGTATCGCTCGGCGAACTGTTCATCACCGGGGCGAGTCCGTTCGCCATCGTTTCCGTGACGGCGAGCCTTATGCTCATCGTCTTGGCACTTATTTGGCGAAAACGAAAAAAAGGGAATTCGAACTGACGTCTTGAAAGGGATTTGGACTCTGTATGTATGAAAGGAAGACGTCATGAATCTAGTAAAAGAACCGGTCATTCGACCGATCCAAGCAACCGATTTAAATCGGATTTGGGAATTGATGTATAAAGAAGCACAGCCGGAGTGGAAACAGTGGGACGCTCCGTATTTCGAACATCGCGCCATGTCTGAAGCCGAGTTCGCGCACATAGCGGACACGTTCGTCGGCCGCGAGGACATGTGGGTGATCGAAGTCGACGGGACGGTTTCCGGTACTGTCTCCTATTATTTCGAAGATGCCGGCAAAGAATGGCTCGAAGTGGGGATCATCCTTCATCAATCGAAACGATGGAATCGAGGTGTCGGGACGAAAGCGCTCACGCTTTGGGTTGATCACCTCTTCCGCACGCTTCCGACGGTCCGGGTCGGATTGACGACGTGGTCCGGTAACGAGCGGATGGTGCGTGTCGCCGAAAAAGTCGGCATGCAGCTCGAAGGACGAATGCGCCAAGTGCGCGTCGTCCGCGGGGAACGTTACGACTCGATTCGGATGGGGATGCTACGGGAAGAATGGGAAGACAAACGAAAGCGCAACGTCTCAAATTGAGGCGTTGCGCTTTTTATAGGTGGAACAGTTGCCGATATTGGAGCGGTGTCATTCGCTTATATGATTTAAAAGCGTTGATGTACGCCGTACACGAGGCGAAGCGATACTTCTCACCGATCGTGCAAATCGGTAGGCTCGTCCCGAGCAGATCGGCGATGGATGCGTCGATTCGGCGGCGGCGAATCCGTTCTGGGACGCTCTCGCCGACTTCTTGTTTGAAGAGAGCGGACAGATAGTTGTTCGAGAGACCGACTTGGTCGGCAATCCATGGGAGCGACAACGTGTCGTCTTTTAAATGCTCTTCAATTAACTGAAGCGTCGCCGAGACGTTCGGGTTCGTCGAGACGGGCGGTGACAAGAAGGCTGTCATTTTCGTCAAATAGTCGACGATGACCGGAATCGCATATAAAAAATCGAGCGTCGTCTCGAACTCATCGATCAACGTCAAGAGCGCACTCGTATAAGTGAGTGCGGTCTGCACGTTCGGATTGTCGATCGGGATGAGGCGGATGACATGGTAGACGAGACCGCGGTAATAGAAGCGGACACTGACATACTCATCCTCCGTCGGTAGAGTCAATAAATCGAGCGTCAACGTCTCGAGCAACTGCTCGGCCCGGATAGGGTGGGCGTTTCGGAGCGCGCTCACAATTTGTTGGTCGAGTGTATAAAAGTTGTCGACATGGGAAAAATCATCGAACAAGTTCTTGTCCCGATGCAGGTGGTGGAGGAATTGACGTTTGATTTTAGTTTCCAAGCGGTACTTTCACTTCTTTCCTCATTCATTTGTCGGTTCGCGGGTCTTGTCGTTTCGTCGTCTGCTTCAGTTCGGCGAGCTCTTTCACGAGCGCTTCTTCGCGAGAGCGGGTAGCGGCCTCGAGCTGTTCTTCGAGCGCCTTGCTCTTTTGACGATACGTTTCAGCGACTTGTTTTGTTCGTCGTTGGTGCTGATTGAGCTGTTTGTTATAAGCATCGAGATCGATTGGCTTTCTAGTCATACATATCCCCCCTTCAAAAGACGGATAAACAGACAGAAGCGGCGTCATACCGCTGTCTCAATGGGAATTGGCTGTCTGCACTTAGCTTACGAATGGGAATGATACTTGGAAAGTTAGGTCAACTGAAAAGGAGGCGTGAAAACGAATAAAAATGTGTCTAAAATGTGACGAAGACAGTCGCGGGCATCACACAAATTCTTTTTGGCGGACAAATGACGTTGACGCTAATTTGTCAACATCGCAGGCAAGCCTTTTGCTACAATCGAAACGATGAAAATTGAATAGGAGAGAGAACGATGAAACGAAACTTGTTGCTTGTCATGCTCATTTTACTAGGGTTGGGGACGTGGTACTATATGGCGGGGGCGGCTCCGACGACGAAAAAAGTACCAGCGCCTTCTTTCACTGGCAAGTATCCGGGCCTCTATTTGACGGTCGAAAGTGAACAGACGAGGCACTATACGATGGCAGTGTCTGTCCCAAAGACCGACCATGACGCCTTGAACGAGACGCTCGACACTTTCATTAAGGAAAAAAAAGAAGGATTTCAAGAACGCCTTACGGTGAGTCGTGGACAACAAGGCCACTTGAACATCCAAACCGATTCATTTAAGACGAGTGAATCGTCTTACACGCTTGTGTTGCAAACGTATGCGTTCACAGGAGGCGCGAACGGTCAATCGACGGTCGACGTGTTTCACTTAGATATCGAGGCGGGGAAATTTCTCGAATGGGGAGATGTTTTCCACGATGACGAAGACACGCTAACGTGGTTCCAGACGACCGTGGCCGAGCAGTTACATAGAAACGAATACGTGTTTGAAGAACTAGTCGAAGAGGCACTGTCTGACCCGAAGACGACGAAATGGATGCTCACATCGTCCGGGCTGACGGTATGGTTCGACGAATATGAAGTGGCAGCCGGAGCGGCGGGTGTTGTGGAAGTGAACATCCCGCTTGAAGATGTCACCCCATACGTGTCGAAACAAATTAGCGAGCAATCAGAAGACAACATCGAAGAGACGACGGTCACGCCATCCCGACCTCCGCTCGACCCGGACGGAAAGTACGTCGCGTTGACGTTCGATGACGGTCCGCATCCGACGGTGACGCCGAAAGTGCTCGAAGCACTCGAAGCGTACGATGCGCGCGCGACGTTTTTCATGCTTGGCAGCCAAATCGAATTTTATCCGGATGTGGCAAAAGCGGTCGCTTCGGCAGGGCATGAGCTGGCGAACCATACGGAGCACCATCCGAACTTGGCCCAATTGCCGCTTGACGGGATTGAAGCCGAGCTCGAGAGCGTGGATCAGCGAATCGAACAGCTCGTCGGCGAACGGGCTAAACTCGTCCGTCCACCGTATGGGGCTAAAAATGAAGAGGTAGAACGAGTCATTGAAATGCGTGGCCAGACTCTGGCCTTATGGACGGTCGATTCGCTCGATTGGAGTCACCGCAACCCGTCCGAGATGCATAAGCTGATTGTAGACGGGGTCCACCCGAGTGCGGTCGTGCTCATGCACGACATCCACGCCTCGACGGCGGAAGGACTGCCGCGCGTCCTTGCCACGCTCGAACGTGAAGGGTACGAGTTCGTGACGATGAGCGAGTTGTTAACGATTCAATGAACAAAAAAAAGCCCGGAGATCGCTTCAGGCACTGAAAAACCTCCGCTTTATCCAAGCTGGAACAGAAAGAAGGGAGATTGGACCGACTCATGTCGGGACAATCTCCCTTTTTCCATATTAATTGGTTAAAGCCAGTATATTTCGGAATGACGCGCACGTACAGCGCCGCCCGAGGGCACGCCGACTCCTGGGGAATCAGCGGGCAAGGCGAGACCCAGCAGCGATGCGGTCGCGATGCGGCTCGCTGCCCGCCCCCAGGAAAGCGGCGTGCCGGACAGGGCGGCTCGAAGGGCGATGAAGGCAGAGGAGCGTCATCCCATCCGGGACGGCGCTCCTCTGCTTAAAATCATTTAAAGTTTTTCAGTGCCATCAGATCGCTGCGGGCATTTCGTTTACTTCACGTGTTGATCTTTAATCGGGAACCAACCGGCACGTGTCGTGATGGCGTTCCAAAGCGGGGCTGGGACAGCGAGCTCGGCTTGTTTGTTCAAGTCGAGCTCGGTCTCGATCTCGTCTTCACGGCCGTCTTTCACTTTTTAAAGCCAGTCCGGATCGATGATGAGCTCGCGGCCGAGCGCGGCGAGGTCGACAACGTCGAGGGCGTCTTCGACTTGGCCCGGGCGATGCAGCTGTCCGACTCCGATGAGCGGGACGGCACCGTTGATACGCTTGGCGATTCGATCGATGGACCGCTCCGTCACATTTTCATTTCGCATCGAGGCGGTGTTGAAGTTCCAAAGCGAGGCGTGGATGTAGTCGAGCCCTTCCTCGAGCAACATGTCGATCAATACGTCGCTATCATCGAGCGTGATGCCCGGTTCCTCGACTTCTTCAGGCGAGAAGCGGTAGCCGACGAGGAAGTTCTCCGCGCCTTCCGCTGCCCGTTTCACCGCCCGGATGACTTCGCGCGGGAACGTGAGACGCCCAAAGACATCTCCGCCGAAGCGGTCGTCGCGTCGGTTCGAATGCGGTGAGAAGAACTGTTGAATCAAGTACGTGTTCGCCCCGTGAATCTCGACACCGTCAAATCCGGCCTCGATCGCACGTCGTGTCGCGTCACCGAACGCTGCGATGATTGCCTCGACTTCCTCGGTCTCGAGTGCACGTGGTGTGACGGCTCCTTCACGGACCGGTGCGACCGCGCTCGCACTCACAGGTTGCTCGTTCGGGACGAGATTCGGCGGTGACATGCGACCGGCGTGGAAGATTTGTAAGATGGCTTTCGAGCCTTCCGCTTGCAGGCTTTCGGCGAGTTGGCGCAGACCCGGGATGAACTTGTCATCGTTCACGCCGAACGCGTTCGGGAAACCTTTGCCGTCTTCGGTTACGTAAGCGCACGCCGTGATGGCGAGCCCGACGTTTTTCGCGCGTTTCCGGTAATAGGCGAGTTCGTGTTCCGATACTTCCCCTGTCGGCTGTGATGAATAATGGGTCATCGGTGCGAGTACGAGCCGGTTTGGCAGCTCGACACCGTTTTTGAAATGGAAAGGTTGTAGCATGCGTTGCATATTCAAACTCCTCCTTCGTCATGATACTTTGAAGTCTAGTCTTATGGTTTCAAAATTGCGAGCCGGAAGCTTTCGGTTCGGCACGTCGCACGTCGCGTGAGCCGTTCGATGGTTGAACGTAGGAGAATAGGGTATAATACAGGAGAAAAGTTGATAACCGGTTGGAGACTACAGAGAGACCACGACATGGGGGGCGAAGCCTTGTTTTGTTGTGGTCTCTTTTCGTATACATCGAGCCGGATTCATTATAGGAGGGAACAAGATGGAAATCAGAAACTTCTCAGCAAAAGAACGAGCCAAGCGATACGAACAATTGACAGGGGAACGTCACGACGTCCTCGTCGTCGGTGGCGGGATCACGGGAGCGGGGATTGCCCTTGACGCCGCATCACGGGGGATGAAGACGGCTGTTCTCGAGATGCAAGATTTCGCGGCCGGCACGTCGAGCCGTTCGACGAAGCTTGTCCACGGGGGACTCCGTTATTTGAAACAGTTCGAAATCGCGCTCGTCGCCGAAGTCGGAAAAGAACGGGCCATCGTCTATGAGAACGGTCCCCACGTCACGACACCGGAACGCATGTTGTTGCCGATGCACACGGGCGGCACGTTCGGACCGCTCTCGACGGCGGTCGGTTTGATGGTGTACGATCTCCTCGCCGGTGTCAAACGGGCCGAGCGCCGACTCATGTTGAAACCGGAAGAAGTCATCCAAAAAGCGCCGCTCGTCAAAAAAGACGGCCTTGTCGGCGGCGGCTATTACGTCGAGTACCGCACGGACGACGCACGGATGACGATTGAAGTCGCGAAGGAAGCGGCGAACCATGGGGCGCTCTTGTTGAACTATTCGAAAGTGACCGGCCTCATCTATGAGAACGGCAAAGTCGTCGGCGTCAACGTCGAGGATCAAATCGACGGGAAGACGTACGAAGTGTATGCGAAGAAAGTCATCAATGCGACCGGGCCATGGGTCGACGTGCTGCGCGAACAGGACGGCTCGAACAAAGGGAAGATGTTGCGTTTGACGAAAGGGATTCACCTCGTCATCGATCAATCGAAATTCCCGCTCAAACAAGCCATCTACTTCGATACACCGGACGGCCGGATGGTGTTCGCCATCCCGCGCGACGGGAAAGCGTACGTCGGTACGACGGATACGTTCTTTGATAAAGACAAGGCGCACCCGCGTATGACGACGGAAGACCGTGACTACATCTTAGACGCGATCCATTATATGTTCCCGGATGTGACGGTGACGGCGGACGACGTCGAGTCGAGCTGGGCCGGTATCCGTCCGCTCATTTATGAAGAAGGGAAAGATCCGTCTGAAATCTCGCGGAAAGATGAAGTCTGGCAGTCGGAGAGCGGCCTCATCACGATTGCCGGCGGGAAACTGACCGGCTACCGCAAAATGTCAGAGACGGTCGTCGATCTCGTGGCGAAACTGTTGAAACAAGAAGAAGGCATCGTCTTCCTCGCTTCGCGGACGAAGCACATGCCGATGTCGGGCGGTCACGTCGGCGGCTCGAAAGGCTTCGAAGACTTCTTGACGAAGAAGAAAGCCGAGTTGAAAAACCTCGGGATCGAAGACGACAAGGCGGAACAACTCGTCCGTCTATATGGATCAAACATTGACCGTGTCACTGAACGGATGGACTCGAACGCGTACGACCTCCCAGAGATCGTCTACGCTCAACTTCTTTACGGCATCGAAGAAGAGGCGGTCGTCCGGGCCATCGACTTCCTCGTTCGCCGTACGGGCGCGATGTTCTTTGACATCGATTTCGTCCAAAATTACAAAGACGGCGTGTTGCGCTGCATGGCGGACGTCTTCAAATGGTCGGACGCACGTCTCGAAGAAGAGCGGGCCGAGGTCGAGAAAGAGATCGAACTCGCGGTCGTGCCGGTGACAGTCGAATAAACGAGCAAAAAAAACGGAACTTCGCTCAAGGGCGGAGTTCCGTTTTCATATGCCGAGCTCGTCGTAATACGCCATGATTCGGTCGTCGAGTGCGAGGACGACATCTTCGTCACTGGTGAAGTAGAACAAGATATACGTTCCGTCTTCCCGATACACTTCGGCCTCGACCGTGAGTGTGGTCGGACGCCCTTCAAACATGACGTCGATCTCACCGAGCGGATGGAGAATCGCTTCTTGCAAACTTGGGTCCGACACTTGTTGTTGAATCGCGTCGACAGCGGTTGCCGCGATCGGTGTGTCAAACACTTCAGAGATGACGCCGAACGTCTCAGGGATGTCTTCTAGCTCGGCATCGATGGACGTGGCGAGCGGGACGTCGTCTTCGTAAAACTCATCGTAGGCGAGAGGGACCGCTTCATTCCCGAACGCCCAAGCGGTAACGGCGACACCGCCGGACATGGCGAGCAAAAACAGCATAAAGCCGAATAATGATTTCATATCGTATCTCCTATCTGTGTCAATGAACTCAGTATAGCAAGCGGTGCGGTGTTTAGGAATCGCTAGAATATGGTATGGAAAGATAGCGATCATATGAAGCGAGGGATACCGATGAAGCGGAAGCGACTACTAGCCACGATCCTCTTTCTTGCCGCTCTCGCCGGATGGTTCCTCATCGACACGGACCGTCTGTTTGCGGACACTTACTACGTCCGCATCCCGAGCATCGAGACGGCGGGCCGAGACGGGGCAGATTACGAATATACGACGATTGGCTATCATGAAGAGAAGAAGAAACGATCTTTCACGTTCACGTCCGCCTCACGGCTCGCGGAAGGCGATTTTTTCAAGCTGTACGTGAAAGACGAAGGAACGGTGACGACGTTCGAGAAAGTCGACGAACGGGACGTCCCGCCGGAATTGAAGATGGAACAGGCCGGGGAGACGGGGCTTTGAGCCTCGTTCCCTTCTTTTAGAAATCGACGCGTCGCCAAACGAAACCGGATTTGGTATGGTTATGGATGGAGCGTAAACTAGATCACGAACAGGAAAGAAGGGTAACCGATGTCACGCATGTTAATTGCAGACGACCAGGACGGGATTCGATTGATGCTCGCCCAAGTATTTCAAAACCTCGGCATCGAGGTCGATACGGCGAACGACGGGCTCTCTGCCTGGGAAAAACTCGAACAGAACGGATATGATTTAGTACTACTCGACATGAACATGCCGCGTATGTTCGGGCATGAAGTGCTTCGGAACATGCGACAGCAAGACATCGACACACCGGTCATGATCATGACGGCGTTTGGGGAGAAGACGACGATCGAAGAAGTAAAACGGCTCGGCATCGCCGCCCAGTTCGAGAAGCCGTTCGACATTTACGGAATGATCGAGAAAGTGAAAGAAGTGTTAGAAATCTGATGTTTCGTCACGAAGATGACATATGTAAACGCTTGCGCAGAGCCATTTCTATCTCCGAATAGCATAGGCACACGTTTCGACGTGTGTTATAATGGGAACGAATTGCACGGGGGCATTTTTCCCAAAGTGCACAATAGCGAACAGACAGGAGGATGTCATTATGCCATTAGTATCAATGACAGAAATGCTTAACAAAGCATTCGAAGGCAAGTATGCAGTAGGCCAATTCAACATCAACAACCTCGAGTGGACGCAAGCGATTCTTCGCGCTGCGGAAGACGAGAAATCACCAGTTATCCTCGGTGTATCAGAAGGTGCAGCGAAGTACATGGGTGGCTTCACAACAGTTGTCAAAATGGTTGAAGGTCTCATGCACGACTACAACATCACTGTTCCAGTTGCAATCCACCTCGACCACGGTTCTTCATTCGACAAGTGTAAAGCAGCGATCGACGCTGGTTTCACATCAGTCATGATCGACGGTTCACACCACCCGATCGACGAAAACGTCGAAATGACGAAACAAGTCGTTGAATACGCACACGCTAAAGGCGCTTCAGTTGAAGCGGAAGTCGGCACAGTCGGCGGCGAAGAAGACGGCGTCGTTGGCGGCGTACAATACGCTGACCTCGAAGAGTGCGTACGTGTCGTCAAAGAAGCGAAAGTTGACGCTCTTGCGGCAGCACTCGGTTCTGTACACGGCGAATACCAAGGCGAGCCAAAACTCGGCTTCAAAGAGATGGAAGAAATCGCGGAAGCGACAAAAACTCCACTCGTTCTTCACGGCGGTTCAGGAATTCCTGAGCACCAAATCAAAAAAGCAATCGAGCTCGGCCACAGCAAAATCAACGTTAACACAGAGTGCCAACAAGAATGGACTCGTGCAGTACGTGAGAAAGTCGCTGCTGACTCGAAAGTATATGACCCACGTAAAATCATCGGACCTGGTATCGAAGCGATCTACAACGTCGTTACTGGCAAGATGCGTGAGTTCGGTTCAAGCAACCAAGCTTAATCCTGTCCCACCAAGTCGACTCTTTTCGAAGAGTCGGCTTTTTTCATTTTTCGATCTCTGGTGCACAAGGGTGTAAATGGTGTGGCAATTCGAGGGAGGTTTCCTCATAATAAGGAGTGTAAGCGATCACATTTCAAGGAGGAATACACATGCAGTTTTTCATTGACACGGCAAACGTGGAAGACATCAAGAAAGCTCACCGGATGGGCGTCATCGGGGGCGTGACGACCAATCCATCGCTCGTCGCGAAAGAAGGCGTCGACTTCCATACACGGCTTCGTGAGATTTGTGAGATCGTCGGGGATCTCTCGGTCAGTGCGGAAGTTATTGCACTCGATGCAGCGGGTATGGTGGAAGAAGGAAAGGAACTTGCGGCCATCGCACCGAATATTACAGTCAAGGTACCGATGACACCGGATGGCATGCAAGCCGTCCATGAATTTTCAAAACTCGGCATCAAGACGAACGTGACGCTCATCTTCAACGCCAACCAAGCACTCTTAGCGGCACGTGCCGGCGCGTCATACGTCTCGCCGTTCATCGGTCGTCTAGATGATATCGGGCAAGACGGTCTTGACCTTGTCGAGACGATCGCAGACATCTTCGCGATCCACGGCATCGAGACGGAAATCATTGCCGCATCGGTCCGTCATCCGGTACATGTGACGAAAGCGGCCTTACTTGGTGCCGACATCGCCACCGTACCGTACAAAGTCATCGAACAGATGATGAAACATCCGCTCACTGACAAAGGAATCGAGCAGTTCCTAGCGGATTGGAACAACGCTCAATCCAAATAAGTTCGTCGTAGAAAGGTTTGATCATCGTGGAAATTCTCCATATCGTAGGACAGCAAAAACTTGAAGGTACAGTCGACATCAGCGGCGCCAAACAAAGCGCGTTACCGTGCCTCGTCGCGGCGCTCCTCACCGAGGAACCGGTGACGATCGAAAACGTCCCGGGCATCGAGGACGTCGAAGTGATGCTCAGTCTATTACAAGAACTCGGGGTCACAGTGGAACGGGACGGCGAACGGGTGACACTTCACGCCAAAGATGCCGTCGCCATGCCGTTACTCGGCTCGGAGACACGAAAAGTCCGGGCTGCTGTCTATTTGCTCGGCGTGTTCGCGGCCCGGTTCAAAAAAGGAGCCGTCGGATTGCCGGGAGGATATGCGATTGGTCCACGACCGATCGATTTGCACTTGAAAGCGTTAGAGCGGCTCGGCATCCATGTCGAAAATGAGTCGGGTCTTTATCACGTCCGTGTCGACAAATTGGTCGGCGATCGGATTTATCTCGACTTGCGTTCGTTCGGGGCGACGGTGAGCGCCATGCTCGCCGCCGTACTTGCCGAAGGGACGACGGTCATCGAGAACGCCGCGATCGACCCGGAAGTCGTCGACGTCGCCACGATGCTCACTTCGATGGGGGCGCACGTCATCGGCGCCGGAACGGACGAGATCCGCATCAAAGGGGTCGAGCGTCTGCACGGATGTACGCACACGCTCATCCCGGACCGGTTAGAAGCCGGGACGTTCATGATTTACGGGGCGGTAGCCGGGGAAGTGACGGTTCAAAACGTCATCCCGCACCATCTCGAAGGGGTCATTCAAAAACTGCTCGACTACGGCGCTGAAGTCGAAGTCGGGGAAGAGGCGATCACCGTCCGGGCGAACACGTTCGTGCCGACGGATATCCGCGTCTTCCATTACTCGGGATATCCGACCGACCTTCAGCCGATCATGTCGGCCGCACTCTTAAAGGCGGACGGGACGAGCATCGTGACGGACAAGCTGTATGCACAGCGCTTCCGTCACATCGCCGAGATGCGCCGCATGAACGCACAAATCACGCTCGAAGACGCATCGGCCGTCATCCGCGGCGGCAATCCGCTCGCGAACGCCGAGATGGAATGCGCGGATGCGCGCAGCGGGGCGGCGCTCGTCTTATCGGGCCTTCAGGCGAGTGGGGAATCGACCGTGCTTCATGCAGAAAGATTGAACGACTCATACGTCGACTTCGTCGGCAAACTAAAACGACTCGGCGCGCTCGTCTGGGTAGATGAGGTGTCCGAGTAACGAAGGGGAGAATTCGGGTGGAACGTAGTTTATCAATGGAATTGGTCCGGGTCACGGAAGCGGCAGCGCTCGCTTCGGCCCGCTGGATGGGAAAAGGTTTGAAAGTGGAGGCTGATGACGCGGCGACGACGGCAATGCGTGACGTCTTCGATACGATTCCGATGAAAGGAATCGTCGTCATCGGCGAAGGCGAGATGGACGAGGCCCCGATGCTCTATATCGGCGAGAAAGTCGGAAACGGCTATGGGTCACGTCTCGATGTCGCCGTCGATCCGCTTGAAGGGACGAGCATCGTCGCGACCGGAACGTGGGGTGCGCTCGCCGTGCTCGCCGTTGCCGACGCCGGTGACCTTCTCCACGCACCGGACATGTACATGGATAAGATTGCGGTCGGACCGGAAGCGGCCGGGCTGATCAGTCTCGACAACTCGATTGAAGAAAATATCGCCATCGTCGCCAAGGCGAAAGGCAAAAACGTCGAAGACGTCGTCGTCACAATCTTGCACCGCGACCGCCACGAAGAGATGATTCAACGCGTTCGGGCGACGGGTGCCCGAATCAAATTGATTCCGGATGGCGATGTCGCCGCGGCAATCAACACGGCGTTCCCGAAAACCGGGGTCGACTTGTTGCTCGGGTCGGGCGGGGCGCCGGAAGGCGTCATCGCAGCCGTCGCCATGAAATGTCTCGGCGGTGACTTCCAAGGGCGCTTGCTCCCGGAAGACGAGGCGCAAGAAAAGCGTTGCCAAGACATGGGGATTGCCGACACGGGACGGATTTTACTTCTCGACGACCTCGTCAAAGGTGAGGACTGCATCTTCGCCGCGACCGGTGTGACGGACGGGGAGTTGCTTCGCGGTGTCCAGTTCACCGGACAGGGCGGACAGACCCACTCGGTCGTCATGCGGGCGAAGTCGGGGACGGTCCGTTTCGTCGAAGGGATCCATTCCTTGAAGAAAAAACCGAAAATGGTCATGAAACCTTGATTCTCTCGAGCTGCAGACTTCGTGTCTGCAGCTTTTTTGATGTGTGTCTACATATTTAAGAAGCGACGGGAACGGGAATAAAACAGGCAGGAGGTGGAGCGAATGATTGAAGTCGAAACGCTCGTCAAGACGTACGAGGACGTCCCGGCCGTCGATGGCGTCTCGTTTTCTGTGGACGAAGGAGAGATTTTCGCCTTTCTCGGTCCGAACGGGGCCGGCAAGTCGACGATGGTACAAATGTTGACGACGCTCGTCCGCCCGACGGCAGGCTCGGCGCGCGTCAACGGGTACGATGTCGTCAAACAAGAGAAAGAAGTCCGGCTCTCGATCGGGGTCGCCCTTCAAGAGACGGGAATCGACAAGGTGCTCACCGGTCGTGAACTGCTCGTCCTCCAAGGACGCCTCTTCAAGATGACGAAGCAAGAAGCGGAACAACGGGCCGAGGAACTGTTGCGGGTCGTCTCGTTGACAGATGCAGCCGACCGGCGGAGCGGGACGTACTCAGGCGGGATGCGGCGCCGTCTCGACTTGGCGCTCACGCTCGTGCACCGGCCGACCGTGTTGTTTTTGGATGAGCCGACGACCGGGCTCGACCCGGCGAGCCGTATCGAGATATGGAACGAAGTGAGACGGCTCAATCGCGAATTCGGAACGACGATTTTTTTGACGACGCAGTATTTGGAAGAGGCGGATGAACTCGCTGATCGTATCGCCATCATTCATCATGGAAAGCTCATCAGTGAAGGGACGGCCGAAGAGTTGAAACGGCTCGTCGGCGGCGAGACGATCGCGATGACGTTTCACAACGATGAAGAAGCGGCAACGGCGGCCCGTCTGTTCGGTCATGCGGCGACGGGCGCGAACGTCACGTTCGAGCTGCGCGACTACACGCTGATGGAAGTGATTCGGTTGCTCGATGACCGTGCCTTACAACCGGAACGTTTGACCGTGAAGCAACCATCGCTCGACGACGTGTTCTTAAAAGTGACCGGCGAGTCGTATGAAGGGGGTGTCCCGAATGTGGACTGAGACGTGGCTGTTCACGAAACGGAGTCTGGTCACGACGATCCGCAATCCGTTCTCGTTCATTCCGAACTTGATCATTTCCGTGTTTTTCTTGCTCGTTTATACGAGCGGGCTGTCAAGCATAGCCTCGTTGCCTCAATTTGACGGGAGCGCCTATTTGAACTTCATCTTGCCCGTCTCCATCGTCTCCGGGGCGGTCGGCGGGGCCGGGGGGACCGGACAAGCGCTCGTCCGTGACATTGAGAGCGGTTATTTTGCGCGGCTCCTCCTCACGCCGGCGACGCGGACGGCAATCGTCCTCGGTCCGATGATCGCCGGTATGTTGCAGTTGTTCGTCCAGACGCTCCTCATCTTTGCCGTCGCGTTCATGCTCGGACTCGACATCCCGGTCGGTTTGCCGGGATTCTTGTTCACGGTGTTGCTCGCGCTCGGCTTCGGGCTCGGCTTTGCCGGTTATTCGGTCGGGGTCGCGTTGAAGACGCGGAATGCTCAGGCGGCACAAGCCGGAACGCTTCTCTTCTTCCCGCTCATCTTCTTGTCGACGACGTTCGTCCCGAAAGAGTTGATTGAAGCGGAGTGGCTCAAAGTAGCGGCGACGCTCAATCCGACGACGTATATTTTCGAGGGGATGCGCGCCGTCTTGACACAGCCGACGATTGACTGGGGCGCCTTGTCGGCGGGCCTCGCCGTCGCCGGTGCGATGAGTGTCATCATGGTCGTCTTCGCCGCGACGAACGCGAGGGGAGCCTTGAAACAAAAATGACGGGCAGGGTTAATCCTGCTCGTCATGTTCAATCATATAGGTGACGATCAAAAAGAAGATGAAACTGATCAAGGAGACCGTACCACCGATGATGAAATAAACCATCGTGAACGTCTCGTTCCACTGAAACGGGTTCATCGCATAGAGCCACATCCCGCTCGTCAATCCAATCGAGCCGATGACGGCCGTCCAGCCATGGACAGTGACGAGCAACGGGTGCTTCACGCGATACAACCGATAAAAGACGCCCCAAGCAAAGACGGATAACCAACCGGCGAGCAAGATGTGGGCGTGAATCGGTCGAAACGCATAGCTCCCGGCCCCTGACATGTGCGAGCCGATGGCCGTCCCGATGACGCCGAAGACGGCGGCGAGGCGGATGAGACGCAGACTCCAAGTTTTTTCTACCATATGTGATCACTCCTTATTAGAATCGTCTCAAGTGTACCGGACGAATGTGAACGCAATATGAATGAAGGTTAACTTCAGTTCACGCGTGGAACAACGGGAAGAAGGGAGGGAGCATAGATGGAACAGTTGAACGCGATGCTGCGGATTGTTTTGACAGGTATCGGGGCGTACGTGTCGATCATCGTCATCTTACGCGTTTCAGGCAAGCGCACGCTCGCCAAGATGAACGCTTTTGATTTCATCGTGACCGTGGCGCTCGGCTCGATTGTAGCGACGACGCTGACGAGTGAGCAGACGCCGCTCTTAAACGGGCTGACCGCTTTTGCGACGCTCGTCTTGCTGCAATACATCGTGGCGAAGCTGGCGACGAAATCCGAACGGATCAATCAGATGATCAAGTCGACCCCGACGCTCTTATTTTATAGAGGGACGTATCTAAAAGGACCGATGCGTAAAGAGCGTGTGCTTGAGATTGAAGTGCTCCAAGCAATCCGCTCGAGCGGCACTGATTTTAAACAAGTCGAAGCCGTCGTTCTCGAGACGGACGGAACGTTTTCCGTGCTCACGGGAACAGAGAAGGTGCTTCAACATGTGGACACAAAAAAACGACTCGGTTCCGATGAACCGAGTCGTTGAAGTCGTTTGATTAGAGGTACGTTCCAGCACCGACGTAACGTGGCGCCCAGTAACCTGATGTGAAGCTCGCGTATTTAACGCCGCCTGTTTCTGAGTTGATCATTTGTGTTTTGCTAAGTGCCATACCGACGTGTTGGATCGTGCTTCCGTTATGTGAGAAGAACACGAGGTCTCCAGCTTGAATCGCTGACTTCGAAACTTTTTTCGAGTTTGCGTATTGTGAGCGTGAGTCACGTGGGATCGACTTGTTGATCGCTTTCTTGTAAACGTGGCCTGTGTAACCAGAGCAGTCAAAACCAGCTGTTGTCGTGCCGCCGAAGCGGTACGGTACGCCGAGGTATTTCTTCGACTCAGCGACGAGTTTCGAACGAGCGTCTGTTGCCGTTGTTGTTGAAGCAGTCTTTACAGTCGTTGCTGTAGCTGCTTGCAAGTACGTGTACGTTGCTGAAGCTGAGATGTAACGGTGAGTCCCTTTGTAGTTAATCTTGTAGAAAGATCCGACTTTACCAAGGTATGTATAACGTTGGCCTTTATCCATCTTAGCTACGACTGATGAGTTGAGTGACGCCGATGTACGGATGTTCAAACCGTTTACTTTCGAGTAAGCAAATGTTCCAGTTGAAGCTTCTGCTTGTTCGCTCGTAGTGAAGGCGAGACCCGAGAACGCGAGAGTGGCAGCGACGATGATAGATGCGAAACGCTTTAACATAATGTAATTCCCTCCGTTTTCAAAAATAAAACCCTGTGATTGTATATGGACGATGTGTATTTACGATTGTTAAGCATAAGTTACGAGTGTTACCCGGTTTCCTTTGCAAATAAACTATATCATGCGCGAGACCAATGGCATTTTTCAATCACAAGACAAAAACGGTTTTCTTGTAACATATTTGAAACAATATGCGAGGATAAAGACTTATTTGTTACATAGAAACAAAAATGACTGTTATCTTTTAAACATCAGGGGAATAGACTGTCATAAAGCCATTTTTAACAAGTGACGTCATCTATGAATTGTGATTAGATGAATGAGGACTTTACAATTATTTTTCAAATATAGAATCATGAAAGACAGGTGACTTGAATGAGTCCACAGACTGAACCGGCCAGAAATTATACGCTTCGTGAACTTGAGACGAAGACGTTGAAAGAGTTATATGAGATCGCCAAAGAAGTGAACGTGCCGCAATATCGGGAGGCGCGTAAACGGGAGCTCATGTTCCGCATCTTAAAATCGCAAGCCGAATCGAAGGACCTCTACTTCCTCGAAGGCATCCTTGAAATCATCCCGCCGAACCCGCAGTCACAAAACGATGGCGGCTTCGGATTCCTCCGTCCGATCAACTACTCGCAGTCTTCCGAAGACATCTACATCGCCGCTTCCCAAATTCGTCGTTTCAATCTCCGCAACGGAGATCTCGTGACGGGGAAAGTCCGGAAACCGAAAGAGAATGAACGGTTCCAAGGGTTGCTCAGTGTCGAGGCCGTCAACGGAGAGACGACCGAGTCGACGCGCAACCGCGACTACTTCCCGGCGCTCACGCCGATCTATCCTGACGAGCGGATGGTGCTCGAGACGGAACCGAACCATCTGTCGGTCCGCGTCATGGACATGATCGCACCGGTCGGATTCGGACAGCGCGGCTTGATCGTCGCGCCGCCGAAAGCGGGGAAGACGTCTCTATTGAAAGAGATCGCCAACTCGATCACGACGAACCACCCGAACGTTGAACTGATCATCTTGTTGATTGACGAACGCCCGGAAGAAGTGACGGACATCCAACGTTCTGTGCCTGGGGCCGACGTGGCCTACTCGACGTTCGACGAGACACCGGAAAACCATGCCCGCATCTCCGAACTCGTGCTCGAGCGGGCGATGCGCCTCGTTGAACATAAAAAAGACGTCGTCATTTTGCTCGACTCGATCACGCGCTTGACGCGGGCGTACAACTTGTCCGTCCCGCCGAGCGGCCGCACGCTTTCCGGTGGGATCGACCCGGCCGCGTTCCACAAGCCGAAGAAGTTCTTCGGAGCGGCCCGGAACATCGAAGACGGCGGCAGCTTGACGATCCTCGGCACGGCGCTCATCGATACCGGTTCACGGATGGATGACGTCATCTATGAAGAGTTCAAAGGAACGGGCAACATGGAGCTCCATCTTGACCGGAAGCTCGCGGAACGCCGCATCTTCCCGGCCATCGACATCCGTCGGTCGGGGACGCGGAAAGAAGAGCTCCTTCTCGGCAAGGACGAGCTCGATATGTTATGGACGATTCGACGCACGATGAACGAGTCTCCAGACTTCGTCGATCAGTTTCTGCGGCGTGTCCGCGAGACGAAGACGAACGTCGACTTTTTCGCGGCGCTTGAGGCCGATAAGAAAAAGAGTCGCCGCCCGGTGAAAAAAACAAAAACTGACTTGTAAATCTGTGGACCGGGTGCTATTATATTCTAGTGAACTTTCTCTAGGTTGAAAGAATACTTAGGGCCGAAGGAGTTGAAAAGCAATGAAACAAGGAATCCACCCAGAATACCGTAAAGTCGTATTCATGGACTCGACGACTGAGTTCAAATTCATCTCTGGTTCGACTCGTTACTCTAACGAGACAATCACGATGGAAGATGGTAACGAATACCCACTCATCCGTGTCGATGTATCTTCTGACTCGCACCCGTTCTACACAGGTCGCCAGAAATTCGCATCTGCGGACGGTCGTATCGAGCGCTTCAACAAGAAGTACCAACGTTAATCGTCAACTTGTATGCACACCGCCTAGGGATTGCCCTTGGCGGTTTTTATTTTTTGTAGATAGAAGTCAACCCTTTTTCTTGAAGAAAAAGATGGGTATAATCGGGAAGCGATTATCGATGGAGAGGGCGAAGAAAAATGATGCATGTGACGAACCGATACGGTTGGATTGAAGTGATTTGTGGGAGTATGTTTTCTGGGAAATCGGAGGAACTGATTCGTCGTGTCCGCCGGGCCCATTACGGCAAAATCCCGGTACAAGTGTTCAAACCGGCCATCGACGACCGGTATCACGAGGAGAACGTCGTGTCGCATAGCGGCAACTCGGTCGTGGCCGTCCCGATTCAGTCGAGCCAAGATTTGTACGACGCGGTGCGTGAAGAGACGCAAGTCATCGCCATCGACGAAGTCCAGTTTTTCGACGAAGGGATCGTCGACGTCATCGAGCAGTTAGCGTCAGAAGACAAACGTGTCATCTGCGCAGGTCTCGACATGGACTTCCGCGGTGAACCGTTCACGATGATGCCGGAACTGCTCGCGCGTGCAGAGTTCGTCACGAAGCTGCAGGCGATCTGCCTGTCTTGCGGCGCCCCGGCGTCACGGACGCAGCGCTTGATTGACGGGCACCCGGCCCGCTATGAGGACCCGGTCATCTTGGTCGGCGCCGCGGAATCGTACGAACCGCGTTGCCGCCACTGTCATGACGTCCCGAACAAACCACGCCCGGTCCGCCATACGGTGGCCGATTGATGACCAATGCGGACCGCCTCGGCGGTTCGTTTTTTGCTATAATGAAGACAGTTCGATTTGACGGAGAAAGGACGGATCATCATGTTTGACCGTTTAAGTGTATTAGAAGAACGCTATATGCAATTGAATGAGATGCTCGCTGACCCAGAAGTGCTCAGCGACTCCAATAAATTGCGCCAATATTCGAAAGAGCAATCTCAGCTCGAAGAGACGGTGCAAGCGTACCGACGCTACAAAGAGACGAGCGCGGCCTATAAAGAAGCGAAGCAAATGCTCGAGGACCGCACGCTCGACAGTGACATGCGCGAGCTCGCCAAAGAAGAGATGTCGCTTCTCGAACCAGAAGTGAAAGCGCTCGAGGCAAAACTCCGGGTACTGCTCTTGCCAAAAGACCCGAACGACGATAAGAACGTCATCGTCGAGATTCGCGGGGCGGCCGGCGGGGACGAGGCGGCGCTTTTCGCGGGTGACCTCTATAAGATGTACACACGTTTCGCCGAACGGCAAAATTGGAAAGCTGAGCTGATCGACGCCAACTATACCGAGCTCGGCGGCTTTAAAGAAGTGACGTTCCTCATTAACGGGACCGGCGCTTATTCGAAGCTGAAGTTCGAGAACGGGGCCCATCGTGTCCAACGCGTCCCGTCCACGGAATCGGGCGGACGCATCCATACGTCGACGGCAACTGTGGCGGTCCTTCCGGAAGCGGAAGACGTCGAGGTGCACATCGACATGAAAGACGTCCGGGTCGATACGTTCACGTCATCCGGTCCGGGCGGCCAGTCCGTCAACACGACGCAGTCGGCCGTGCGCTTGACCCACATCCCGTCCGGTCTCGTCGTGTCGTGTCAAGACGAGAAGTCGCAACATAAAAACAAGGACAAGGCGCTCAAAGTCCTCCGGGCCCGCCTGTACGACAAAATGCAGAGCGAACATTTGGAAGAACTGTCGGCCCAACGCAAGTCGGCTGTCGGGACCGGGGACCGTTCGGAACGGATCCGGACGTATAACTTCCCGCAAAGCCGGGTGACCGATCACCGGATCGGGCTCACGCTTCAAAAACTTGACCGCGTGCTCGCCGGTGAGCTCGATGACATCATCGACGCCCTCGTCATGGACGAACAGGCTCGTCTCATGGAGGATGCGGAATGATGCGGATCGCCGCCGTCTTGAAAGCAGCTGAACGAACATTGACCGAAGCCGGTCGCGACGCCTCGATGGCCGAGTGGTGGCTCATGCATATCCTCGGTGTCGACCGGACGGGTCTGCTCGTCCGTCTGTCCGAGTCGTTGACCGCTACAGAGGCAGCCGCGTTCGACGAAGGCATGCAGCGACTCGTCACTGGCGAGCCGGTCCAACATTTGATCGGGTCCGCGCCGTTTTACGGACGGACGTTCGAGGTGAACCGGGACGTCTTAATTCCGCGGCCGGAGACGGAAGAGTTGATCGAGTGGGTCGTCGAACATGTCGGAACGGTCGGGGAGGACGAGATTGTCGACGTCGGCACCGGTACGGGTGCCATCGCCGTCACGCTCAGCCTCGAGCTCGGGAAACGCGTCCACACCGTCGATATTTCCCGGGAAGCGATCGCGGTGGCGAAGCGGAACGCGAAGGTGCTCGGCGCCGACGTCGTATTCCATGAAGGTGACTGTTTAGCCCCGATCGCGGACGAATCGATTCGGGTGCTCGTCTCGAATCCGCCATACATCGAAGCGGACGAACTGCTCGATGAGACGGTCGCAGCGTTCGAGCCGCAACTCGCTTTGTTCGGCGGAGCGGACGGGCTCGACTTTTATCGTCAGATCATCGCCGATTCAAAGCGTGTCTTGCGGCCGGATTGGCAGTTGATCGCGTTTGAAATCGGGTATAACCAAGGACAAGTTGTGAAAACGTACCTGTCCGAACGTTATCCTGAAGCAGAAACGGGTATTTTAAAAGATATAAACGGTAAAGACCGAATCGTCTTCGCCGTGAGGGAAGGGATTGCGCATGGAAACGAAATGGATCAAGCCGACTGAAGTGAAGATTGGGGTAGATCTCTTGAAAGCGGGCGAAGTCATCGCCATGCCGACGGAGACGGTATACGGCCTCGCTGGAGACGCGACGAACGATGTCGCCATCCGCAAAATTTTTGAGGCGAAAGGCAGACCGGCAGACAACCCGCTCATCGTTCATGTGGCATCGGTCGAGCAAGCCGAACATTTCGCGCAAACCATCCCGCCGACCGCCAGACGCTTGATGGAAGCGTTTTGGCCCGGTGCCTTGACGATCATCTTACCGTCGAACGGTCGGGCGTCGTCACTCGTGACGGCAGGACTCGAATCAATCGGGCTCCGGATGCCGGACCACGAAGCCGCACTCGATTTGATTCGTACGTCTGGTCTCGGCCTTGCGGCACCGAGTGCGAACCGCTCCGGACGACCGTCCCCGACGTCTGCGAAACACGTGGCCGATGATTTGTCCGGTCGCATCGCGGGTATTATGGATGGGGGACCGACAGGCATCGGCGTCGAGTCGACTGTGATTGACTGTACGACGGAACCGGCGACGATTTTACGTCCCGGCGGTGTGACGAAAGAAGCGATCGAGGCCGTTATCGGTCCGGTCCATTTGGACGCCAACTTGAGCGACGAAGCAGCCGCACCACGGTCACCCGGCATGAAGTACACCCATTATGCCCCGAGCGCCCCGCTTTATCTCGTCGACGGTGGGCGCGACGACCTCGTCCGGATCATCACCGCACGGCAAGGGTCGGGCAAGCGAGTCGGCGCGCTCGTGTTCGATGAACAGCCGACCCCGGCTGACGTCACGTTGTCCCTCGGTACTTCGATGGAGACGGCGGCAAAGCGGTTATACGAAGCGTTACGGAAATTTGATGAGACCGATGTGGAAGAGATTTATGTGAACCGGATCGAGCCGACGGGAGTCGCGCTTGCCGTCTATAACCGTCTCTACAAGGCGGCGGGCGGGAAGGTCGTCCGGTAAGAGGAAGAGGCTTAAGGACATAGAGGAGGATCACGCGATGTCGATAAAACGCGTATTATTCATATGTAGCGGAAACACGTGCCGAAGCCCGATGGCGATGGCCTTGCTGCGCTCGAAAGTGACCGGTGACGAGTTTGATATTCGTTCGGCCGGTCTGCGGACGATGCAAGGATTTGACGCCTCAGAGAATGCCCTTCAAGTATTGCGCGAGCGTGGGATTGAACTTGACCACGTGACGCAGACGTTTGACGACGTCCTCGGCCGCTGGGCCGATATCATCTTGACGATGACGCGGGCGCACCGCGAGCAGATTCGGGACACGCACCCGGAACTCGCCGACCGGACGTATACACTTTACGAATTCGTGACCGGGCTCGAACGTGACATCAATGACCCGTTCGGCGGGTCGATGAACGTGTATCGTCAAGTGCGGAACGAGCTCGAACCACTCGTCAACCGACTTGTGTTAAAATTGACGAATGACGGGTCAAAGGTGACGAAACCACCGAGACGCCTACCAAAGAAGACGGGGGAATGACGGAATGAAAATCGCAATCGGCGCCGATCACGGCGGATTCAACTTGAAAAAAGACATCATCGGATTATTAGAGGAGCTCGGGCACGAGTACAAAGATTTCGGGACACACTCGGCCGAGTCGATCGATTATCCGGACGTGGCCATCCCGGTCGCGGAAGCAGTCGCTGCCGGTGAATTTGACCGCGGCATCTTGATTTGCGGGACGGGGATCGGCATCGGCATCGCCGCCAACAAAGTGAAAGGCATCCGTGCGGCACTCGTCCATGACTCGTTCAGCGCGAAAGCGACGCGTCAACATAACGACTCGAACATTATGACGATGGGCGAACGTGTCATCGGACCGGGCCTCGCGCTCGACTTGGTCGAAACGTGGCTCGATACGGACTTCGAAGGCGGACGCCACTCGAACCGTGTCGGCAAGATGAGTGCTTACGAATCGAAGTGACGACGATGAAGACGGAGCTTTTGAACTTATTGACGGAGTTGCATGAACGGTTTCCGTTAGATGAGGAAAAGATTCTCGTCATCGGTTGTTCGACGAGTGAAGTGATCGGGAAGACGATCGGCAAGGCCGGGTCCATCGACGTGGCCGCGGAGTTCATCGACGCCTTCTTGTCGTTCCGGGACCGGACCGGTGTCCACCTCGCTTTTCAAGGCTGCGAGCACATCAACCGGGCCCTCACCGTCGAGCGCCGGACGTTAAAGCAGTTCGGATTGACGGAAGTGACGGTCGTCCCGATTCGGGCGGCCGGGGGTGCGATGTCCGAGAAAGCGTACGAGCATCTCGAGACCCCGTGTGTCGTCGAATCGATTCAAGCGGACGCGGGAATCGACATCGGCTCGACGTTGATTGGCATGCATTTGAAGCCGGTCGCAATCCCGGTCCGTTTGTCGGCAAAACAGCTCGGCGAGGCGTACGTCACGTTCGCTGTCACACGGCCGAAGCTGATTGGCGGCCCGCGGGCACACTATCCAGCCAAATAACAAAACCAGCCGGTCATGGACCGGCTGGAAGTCTGTTGACGAACCTAATCGCATATCGCGATTGGGTTCGTCTTTTTAATGTATGAATACCTTGAGGTGCTTTGTTCGACACAACGTGGTGGCGGCTTCTGACTACCGCATTATAACGCCTTCCGACCTAGGTAGAACATGAAACGGAGCCTTTGATTCTTAATTCGCATGTGGCGGCTATTTCTATCGGCCGTCGGGGACTCTCGCGTCGCTCATCCGAAGGCGCCGGAGACTCCTGAGGGATCCAGCGAGCAAAGGGAGACCCAGCAGCGTATAGCGATGCGGCTCCTGCTCGCCCCTAGGAAAGCGGAGGCGCCAAAAGGATGGGCGTGAGCATTTTGTTCGTCAATAAGCAACCAGCCGGTCCAACACCGGCTTACTTTCATAAGTCTTCACTGAACAAGTATGACACGACCATCGGGAAACGCTCGCGCCAGGCGATTTCATTGTGCACGCCTTCTTCGATCACTTCGAAACGGAGGTGTTCGACTTTGTCGCGGAGCAAGGCGTAGACACGCTCGCTCGACTCCAAGTACATCTCGTTCGTCGGTCCGTCCGCCGTCGGCTGTTCGACTTCTTTGCGGCCGACGTCCATATACAACCGTTCGACGCCTTTCATGTCGTTAGCCTCAATCAACTGCTCGAGCTCGGTCTGGTTGAACCAAAACGCCGAGGAGAGCGAGGCGACGCGGGTGAAGACGTCCGGATAGACGCAAGCGGCGTAAATCGAGATCAATCCGCCCATCGAGCTGCCCATCATCCCGGTCTCGTCCGGCTTCGTCCGATAGTTGGCATCGATTATCGGTTTCAACTCTTGGGCGATATATTCGATATAGGCCGAACCTTGGCCGCCGAGAGTCACGTCTTGCCCGAGCAGGCTCTCACCGATGTACGGGTTCTCCCACGGGCCATACTCGTCGAGCCGCATCTCGCCTGGGGCACTGTCGATGGCGACGACGATCAAGTCGCGCTTCGAGGCGGCTAAGTAATCGCCGACGCGCCAGCTCATCTTATAGCTCGCATCTTCATCTTGGAACACGTTTTGCCCGTCGTGCATGTAGAGCACCGGGTAGCGCTTGTCTGTCAGCTCGTAGTCGTCCGGCGTATAAATTCGAATCACTCGCTCGCGCTCGAACGGGGTGATCGTCACTTGTCTCGTCTCAATCATAAGGATCCTCCTCAAATGTTCTTCTTCCATACCATACCCAACTTTGCACGTGATTAAGACGATACCCAAAAAAACGAGCATATGGTACGATGGGGGTGTTGATTTTTAGACATTCAGAGGGGGTTTCAACATGGTAAACACGACGAAGTTGAAAGTGCAGGATGCGGAATTGTTTGAAGCGATGCAACATGAGCTCGGTCGTCAACGGGAGAATATCGAACTCATCGCCTCGGAGAACTTTGTCTCAGAAGCGGTCATGGAAGCGCAAGGCGGCGTGCTGACGAACAAGTACGCGGAAGGTTATCCGGGCCGTCGTTACTACGGCGGTTGCGAGTTTGTCGATGTGGCTGAGAACTTGGCGCGCGACCGCGCGAAAGAGCTGTTCGGTGCAGAACATGCTAACGTCCAACCACACTCGGGCGCGCAAGCGAACATGGCCGTCTACTTCACGGTACTTGAAGCAGGCGACACGGTGCTCGGGATGAACTTGTCGCACGGCGGTCATTTGACGCACGGAAGTCCGGTCAACTTCTCGGGCGTGCAATACAACTTCGTCGAGTACGGTGTGGACAAAGATACAGAACACATCGACTATGATGTCGTCGCCGCCCTCGCGAAAGAACATCAGCCAAAACTGATCGTCGCCGGTGCATCTGCGTACCCGCGCACAATCGATTTTGCCAAGTTCCGTGAGATCGCTGACAGCGTCGGTGCCTACCTCATGGTCGACATGGCCCACATCGCCGGACTCGTCGCGGCCGGTCTTCATCCGAACCCGGTCGAGCATGCGCACTTCGTGACGACGACGACGCACAAGACGCTTCGCGGACCGCGCGGGGGGATGATCCTTTGTAAAGAAGAGTTCGCCAAGGCGATCGACAAGTCGATCTTCCCGGGCATTCAAGGCGGTCCGCTCATGCACGTCATCGCCGCGAAAGCGGTGGCGTTCGGTGAAGCGCTCCAACCTGAATTCAAAGACTATCAAGCCCAAGTCATCAAAAACGCACAGGCGCTCGCGAAAGGTCTTGAAGAAGAAGGGCTCCGCATCGTATCGGGCGGTACGGACAACCATCTGCTTCTCGTCGACCTCCGTGGTATCGACATTACCGGAAAAGCGGCCGAACATGCACTCGATGAGGCTGGCATCACCGTGAACAAGAACACGATCCCGTTCGACCCGGCATCTCCGTTCGTCACGAGCGGAATTCGTCTCGGGACGGCGGCGATGACGACACGCGGCTTCAAAGAAGACGATATGGGCGAAGTCGCTCGTTTGATCGGCCGTGTCTTGACGAACCATGAAGATGAGGCAGTGCTTGCCGAAGCGCACGAAGCCGTGCGCAACTTGACGGCGAAGTTTCCGCTCTACCCTGAACGAGGCTGACGAATGGACGTACGGACACTCGCAGACCGAGAACTGACGGAACTGCCGCTCATCGACATGACGGAATGGCTCGTAAGGAAAGGCGAGCACGACCCGACGTTTCGGCTCGTCGCCAATGAGTTCGGCGTCGTGATGACACTCCTCGACCACGGCTATTACAGCGAAGCGAGTGAGCGGATCGTCCCGCTTCTCGGGATGAAAGTGCCCGCGGCATTTCATCGGCTCGGGCTCGCGCTCGAAGTGAAAGCGAACGGAAAGAAGGCGGCCAAGCGCCGCTTTCGTTCGTTCTCATCGGCCGTCGTGAACCACGCGGACTTATCGGATTGGCGTTCTGCCTTCAAGTGGGACATGAAATGGTTCGGGCTCCCGGCTGTCGTCGCGCTCGCGCTTGCCGCCTTGGTCTTTTGGCCGGAGGCATCGACACCGCCGGCCGCTCCCGTGACGGAAACTCCGGAAGTCGTGACCGTGACCGAAGAGGAGGCGCTCGCGAAACGGCTCGAAGAACTCGAGCAAGAAGTCGCGCGTCTTGAACAAGAGAACGAGGCGCTCCAAGCCGAAGACCCGGCGACGGAAGAGACCGCCCCGGCGGAAGCGGCCCAGGCAGAGGTCCCGCTCGCCGAAGTCGAGTCGCTCGTGTCGGATAAACGGTACGAGGAAGCGGACGCACTTCTCGTCGGCAAAGCGAAAGCCGGACAAGAGCAGGCGGTCGGTTTTTATCGGTTGCTCGTCGACAACAAGTTGGAGAAAGCCGACATTTCGGACTATGCCGCCTACATCGAGGCGTACCCGGAATCAGGCTACAAAGCAGACGTCTTATGGATGAAAGGCATTGCCGAGAAAAAACAAGGGGATGCCGCGTACCGGACGACACTCGCCGAGGTCGCGGCGATGGAAGGGACGTATTGGGCCCCGATCGCCGAATCGGTGTTGAAACAAGACTGAGGTTGCAGCCTGTGCTGCAGCCTTTTTCTCATCAAATTCTAATGCAATTCACCCGTCCCTCTCAGCTTGACCTCGTATAGTGAAGAAAAAAGAGAGGGAGAGATTAGATGCAGCGCAGTAGAAGAGGTGGAATCAATCGGTTCGTCAAACGATTCATGATGACGATACTGGCCGTGATGTTCATGGCGGCCGGGGTCGCCGGATTTTTTATGTTTACGATGAGCGGTAACGAATGGCTCGAGCAACTGTTGTCATACGGCAACGAGTTGTCGTTCCGAGCTGAAGGGCTCGATTTGCGATTCGAACAGTGGACTGACTCGCTTGAGACGCGTTTCGAGCAGATGATCCCGGAGACGGTCCGTCCGTTTTTTGACTGAACAGTCCGGGAACAGAATAAGGATGCGTCGGGCGGACTGCTCGGCGCTTTTTTCAGAAAGGATGAATGAGATGCCAACGATTCTCGTCGTCGAAGACGATGCTAAAATTGCGAGACTGTTGCAACTAGAACTGATGCATGCCGGGTACGCGGTCGAGGTCGCTCACGACGGGCGCACGGGGCTCGAGCGGGCGCTCGGAGGAGGGATTGACCTGATGCTTCTCGACGTCATGTTGCCGCAGATGAGCGGCCTTGAAGTCGTGCGCCGCGTCAAAGAAGAACAACCGCTCTTACCTGTCCTCATGGTGACGGCGCGGGGGGACCGTTACGACAAAGTGAGCGGGCTCGACCTAGGGGCAGATGATTACATCACGAAGCCGTTCGAAATGGAGGAACTGCTCGCGCGCATCCGTGCCTTTTTACGGATGCGGCAGCACGTCCAGACTGATACGAGTGAGCGGGTGTTGTCTTACGAGGGCCTGACGGTCGATGTCCATCGTCATGAAGTGACGTGCGACGGAGAGACGGTCGAGTTGACCCGGCGTGAGTTCGATTTGCTCGTCTACTTCCTTGAACATCCTGAACGTGTCCTCACCCGGGACCAACTCGTCGAGCACGTCTGGGGTTTTGATTATTATGGAGATACGAACGTCGTCGACGTGTATGTGCGTTACGTCCGGAAGAAGCTTGGCGGCAATTGGATCCAGACGGTACGGGGCGTCGGGTATATGTTGAAGCGCGGTGAGTAACATGAAGCTACGGACAAAAATCGCTCTCGCAATGACCGGCTTCATGCTGTTCCTCCTCATCACGTCGTTCGGCGTCGCCTGGCTCGTTTCCCGTCATCAAATCATCGACTCGCGCTATGACGTGCTTCGTCAAGCGCTCAGTCTGCTCGAAGAAGATGAGCGGAACCGGGATGCCGTCGTCTCGCTCCATGAGGACAGTGTCGTGCTCGAACGGCAAGCGAACGACGAATGGGCCGTCATCGGCGGCGCAGCCGGAGACGGACTGCGGTTCCCTGTCAATTATGGCGAACCGGCGCTCATCGGTGATTGGTTCGTCATCGCGACATCGAATGGGCTCGCCTATGGGTTCGAGGACGCGGCCGTGAGCGAGACGCTCAGGACGCTCGCGACGATTCTGTTGATCATTTTCATGATCGCCGTGGCGATGACGTTCGTCGGCAGCCTGTGGATTGTAAGGCAAGGGTTGGCCCCGCTACGAAACCTTGAAACGACGATGCAACGGATCACCGCCTCCGGGACGCTCGAGACGATTGAAGTCGGCGAGCGTAACGATGAAGTGGCGACGCTCGCGACCGGGTTCAACCAGATGATCGCACGTGTCGAAGGGTCGATGGATCAACAGCGCCGTTTCGTCGCCGATGTTTCACATGAATTGAAGACGCCACTCACCGTCATCGAGGGCTATGCGAAGTTGTTGCGGCGATGGGGACAAAGCGACCCGGCCGTTCGCGACGAGGCGATCGATCATATTTTGACCGAGTCTCGTCAAATGCGTGAAGAGTTGATCGAGCCGATGCTCGAGCTGAGCCGGTTCACGGCACTAGAGGACGTGGAGTCAGAAGAAATCGACTTACTCGAACTCGGGGGTTATTTGACCGAGCGCTTCGAACGGTCCCACGGGAAGCACGTCCCGATCGAGGCGACCGGAACGTGGGTCGGACATCGTGATTCATTGCAGCGGTTGCTCGTCATCTTCATCGACAACAGTTTGAAGTATGCCACCGACACGCGTGTGACGCTGACGCCGAACCGAATCGAAGTGCGGGACCACGGCCCGACACTCGATGAAGAAGAGCGAGCGCGTCTGTTCGACCGTTTTTATCGGCTCGACGAGGCACGGGACCGGAGCGGTCTCGGTCTCGGTCTCGCCATCGCCAAAGAAGTCGCTGATTTGAATGGCTGGTCGGTCGGCAGTTATGCGAACGCTCCGACCGGCAGCGTCTTTTATGTCACGAAATGAAAAACATTTCGCGAACTCTCATCATTTTCTAATCGAATCCTCGTGGTGCTCTAAGGTCGTCCGTCTATGATGAAGATGTAGATCAGGAACACCACATGACACGAGGAGGAAAACATCATGAAACTAATCGGATGGATTTTAGGGGTTGGCTTGGCGGTGCTGGCCGTCGCTGGCATCGGCTTGTATGTCGCGAACGACAAGACGGACACGGTCATCATCCCGCGGGCGATCGACAGTGCGAACAATGCAGGAAACGAGTCAGAGGATGCGCGGGATGACGTCCGTGAGGATGCCGAAGCCGCGAGCCAAGAAGCGGCCGCCTCGCAACAAGGACAGTCAGGATCGAGTGAGATCCCGATTCAATCGGTCGACGATGACGATGACTATGAGTTGTACGGGACGCTTGTCGCTCTCACCGACCGTGAAGTGACGATCAGCTTCAGCGGCAAAGAGTCGACTTATCCGCTCGCCGCACGTCATGAAATCGATGATGACACACCGAAAGCGGGCGATCGCGTCAAGTTGGAGTTCAACCGCAACAACGAAGTGAAAGAAGTGGATCGGGAGAACGATGATTTTGACATCTACGGCTCGTTCGTCAGCCTGACGGATCGTGACGTGACAATCGAGCGTGAAGGCCAGACGCTCACGTTCCCGCTCGCAGCCCGCTATGAGCTTGACGACGGGATGCCGAAAGCAGGAGATCGCGTCAAGCTCGAGTTGAACATGCAAGAGCAAGTCAAGGAAATCGAACGGGACGATGATCGTGATGACGACCGTGATGACCGTGATGATGACGATGACGATGACCGCGATGACGATTGATTGAGAGGTGCCACAGCTGTGGCGCCTTTTTGAATTCGTAACACTTCTGAAAACATAATTGAAACACGTTGTATGATATGATGAATAAGGAATTTTTAGGGGGTCATATCCTAAACATGAAGGAACGGGGACGGAGGTGCCGGGGATGCGGCCGTATTGTACAACTTTGCTCGCACTAGGCATTCTAAGCGGGTGCGGGGCAAAAGACATGAACGCGCTCGAAATGCGTCCGCTCGCGGCATCATCGCTCGAGCAAATAAGCGGAATTGAATTACCATTGGAAATTAAACAACATATTCTTACATATTGCGAGAAACAACCGACAGACGTATTGCCGGCACGCCGGGCGAAATTGACGGAGGCGACGTTCGTCCATCCGGTATATGAGGAGCTCGGCGGCAAGACGGTCAGTTATTGGGCGAGCGGGGACAGCCGGTACGTCTCGTGCGCAAACAGCGATGAGCAGTTCGTACGGACGTTCGAAGTCGAGCCGCTCGCAGTTCTTGAATCTGCGAGGGTCGGCGCGGCCGAGACCGAAGCGAGACGCGCCATGACGTTTGAATCCGAGTCCGACGTATCGTACATAAACGAGTTGTTCCATATCGACCCGATCCACGAGTCGGTCATCCCAGGGTCGATGTTCCGCTATGAGACACCTGAGAGCGGTTCGCTCTACGTCACGTATGAAGTTAAGCGGAACGGGCGGACGATGGACCGAATGATCGAGCCCGGGTTGTTCGTCTTTAATGGAGAGCGAACGAGCGGGCACTCGTTCTTGACCCGCCTTGCCGACGGCCGTGTCTCACTCCAAATCGGGACGGACGTTCAACTCGAACGGAAAGTGTTGCCGGACATTTTTTCGGGGGAATACGTGCAGCTCGACTCTTCAGAGGAGATGATCGTCCTCGACGGGTCGAAGCGTCAGTTGATGAAGCGGGTCATCGTCTCCGATGATCCGATCACAGACGTCGGGGACGAATCGTCGTTGACGTTATCCGAACGCTACGGCACGGTCATCGAAGTGTGGGGCAATGTCAGGTTGCCGCTGACGACGACGTTGATGATGCCGTCGCCGGCCAGCGATCGGATTCGGCTGGCGACGTATGAGCGGGACGGGGTGACGGGGCATCTGGACGGACCGAACACGCAAGCGCTGTTCGCCTTGCTGGCAGATGTGGAAGCGGGAAAACGGCCACGAGAAGCGATGTACCATGGGACGATCACGTTGTACGAACGACTGAGCGAGCAGACGTTGGATGTATACGTGACGCCCGACAACAAGGACGTATGGATTGTCGATCTCGACTCGGGGCGTGAACACGTCCTCGACGCGGACCAGCTGAGTCAATTGGTTGGAATTTAAAATGAGCCCTTGGGGTTTCGTCTGACCTCTTGGAAAACAGAAGTTGACCCTACCTTTCTCAGAAGAGTTAGGGTACAATGCTCAAGAGAGATTGAGAGAGGAGTGAAGCATGATGGGAAAAGTACACGTTTATGACCACCCATTGATTCAGCACAAGATGACGATTATGCGCAAAGCAGAGACGGGGACGAAGCAGTTCCGCGAACTCGTTGACGAGGTTTCGTCGCTCATGGCATATGAAATTACACGCGACCTTCCACTTACTGACGTGGAGATCGAGACACCGGTCTCGGTATCGACACAGAAGATGATCGCCGGCAAGAAATTGGGAATCGTCCCAATTTTACGGGCGGGCCTCGGCATGGTGGATGGCTTCCTCAAAATGATGCCGAACGTTAAAGTCGGTCACATCGGTTTATACCGTGACCCAGTGACGCTCGAGCCGCACGAATACTATCTCAAGTTGCCGACGGACATCACGGAACGTGACTTCATCGTCGTCGACCCGATGCTTGCGACAGGCGGTTCAGCGGCCGATGCGATCGCAGCGCTCAAAAAGCACGGCGCGAAGTCGATTAAGCTCGCTTGCCTCTGTGCAGCGCCTGAAGGCGTCGAGCGTGTTCAAAACGAACACCCGGACGTCGAGATTTATCTCGCCGCACTCGATGAGAAGTTGAACGACCACGGCTACATCGTCCCTGGTATGGGTGACGCAGGTGACCGTTTGTTCGGAACGAAATAAGCAAAAAAAGGACGAACCAAATCGCAACACGCGATTTTCGGTTCGTCCTTTTTTTTATTCGGCGATCAGTCCTTCGCGCACTAAGAAGTCACGTGCGACTTTCTCAGGGCGTTGCTTTTCGACGTCGGCGAGGTAGTTCAGTTCTTGCATGACCTCGTCTGTGATTCTGCCGGACAGCAAGTTGAGCACACCTTCGAGCTCGGGATGTTCTTTGAGCGTGTCGCCGTTCAAGAGCGGGACGGCGTAGTATGGCGGGAAGAACTGTTTGTCATCTTCGAGCACGACGAGTTCGAACCGTTTCAACAGTCCGTCGGTCGAGAAACCGTCGATCGCTTGGCTCTCACCGTTCATGAGCGCCGTGTAGCGGAGACCGCCATCGACCGGCTTCACGTCTTTGAACTGGAGCGGATACGTCTCTTTCAAGCCGAGGTACCCGTCCTCGCGGTTCGAGAACTCGATTGTCGGACCGAACACGAGCTCATTGCTGACGTCGGCGAGGTCCGAAATCGTTTCTAAGTTGTATCGTTCCGCATCTTCTTGTTTGACGGCGATAGCGTACGTGTTGTTGAAGCCGATCGGGTCGAACGTATGGACGTCAAAGCGGTCCTCGATTTGTGGTTTGACGCTCGCGTACACGGCATCGGGGTCGTTGTCGACTTCTTGGTTCAACACGTCGACCGACAGCGTCCCGGTATATTCGACGTACGTGTCGATCTCTCCGGTACGGAGGGCGCTGAATGCGACTTGCGTGCCACCGAGGTTAAGTTGACGTTTGACGTTCAAGTCCGTCTCTTCTTCGATCAAGTCGGCGACGATGTTCCCGAGAATGAGCTGTTCGGTGAAGTTTTTCGAACCGACGACGATCGTGTCGTCTTCACGGGTGAAGGCGTAAATCGACCCGCCGAGGAGAAGCGCGAACGCCGTCGCGATGACGATGGCCGGCTTGGCGACTTTCTTCGAGCGGCGTGTCTTTTTCTTCATCCGACCGTCGGCGAGGACGATGCCGTTCGGCGCGACTTTATACTCGATCCGGCTGACGACGAAGTCGATCAACAAGGCGAGCAGACCGGCTGGGATGGCACCGGCGAGGATTTGGTTGTTGTCGACCGTCTGTATGCCGGCGAAGACGAGATAACCGAGTCCGCCTGCCCCGACGAACGCCGAGATTGTCATGAGCCCGACGGCCGTGACGGCCGAGATGCGAATACCAGCCATGATGATCGGCAAGGCGAGCGGCAGTTGGATCTTGCTTAAAATCTGACGGTCGGTCAGCCCGATGCCTTTGGCAGACTCAAGCGTGTCGCCCGGGATGCTCGAGAGCCCGGTGTACGTGTTTTTCACAATCGGGAGGAGCGAGTAAAGGACGACCATGATGATGGCCGGTGTCGAGCCGATCCCGATGAACGGGATGAGAAAGCCGAGTAGGGCTAAACTTGGCACGGCTTGGACGACACTCGTCAACCCGAGTACCGGTTTGGCGAGGCGGGGCATGCGTAAGATCAAGATACCGAGCGGAACGCCGAGCAGGACAGCGAGCGAGACCGCGAAGACGGTCAGTTGCAAATGTTCGAGTAAGAGCGTGCCGATTTGGTCGGTGTTGCTCGCGAAATAAGTGAAGAATGATTGGATCGTGTTCATAAAGTTTCCTCCTCTTGCATGAATTGCTCACTGAGGACGGAAAGCAAACTGCTGCGGGTGATAAGTCCATCAAGCGTTGGACCGGTGACGACCGGGAGATACCCTTGGTCGGTCTTGTTCATGACGTCTAAAATGTCGAGGAGCGAGTCGTCGCTCGAAACGAAGGCGTAGTCCACGTTCATGACTTCCTCGAGTCGTCTCGTCTTGTCTTGGATGCCGTGGACGTCTTTTAGCTTGATCAATCCTTTCAGGACATGGTCCCGGTCCGTGATTAAGAGGCTGTCGACTTTGCGTGATCGCATGATCTCGATCGCCTGCAAGACGGTCCGTTTCCCGCTGATCGACACCGGGTCGGTGATCATGATATCTTTCGCCTTAATGTATTCCGGGCTGTTCCAAATCCGATTTTTCCCGATGAACGATTCGACGTACGCGTCTTTCGGATTACGTAGAATTTGCTCGGGTGTATCGAATTGAACGATTTCCCCGTCGCGCATGATACAAATGCGATCGGCCAATTTGATCGCTTCATCCATATCATGGGTGACGAACACAATCGTCTTTTTCACTTCTTCTTGTAAGTTGAACAGCTCTTCTTGCAGGTCGTTGCGGGTGACGGGATCGAGGGCACTGAACGGCTCATCCATCAAGATGACTTCCGGGTCGTTCATGAGGGCGCGGGCAAAACCAATGCGCTGCTGCTGGCCGCCGCTCAGTTCGCTCGGATACCGATCGATGAACTGATCCGGGTCGAGGCCGACCATGCGGAGAAGGTGCTCCGTGCGGGCGTCCATGTCTTGTTCGGCGTGTCCTTCGAGGCTTGCGATCAACTGGATGTTCTCACGGATCGTCATGTGGGGGAAGAGGCCCGTCTGTTGAATGACGTACCCCATTTGACGGCGTAGTTCAATCGGGTCCATCTTTCGCGTGTCTTGGCCGTTAACGATAATCGTTCCTGCCGTCGGCTCGATCAATCGGTTAATCATTTTCAACGATGTCGTCTTGCCGCAACCAGACGGACCGATAAAGACGACGAGTTCGCCTTTGTTAATCGTCAGGTTCATCTCTTTCAAAACGGTCGTCGTTTTGAACGTTTTCTTCACTTGTTTAAATTCAATCATCAACTCAACTCTTTCCAAAAATTATTTTCACATAACCTTAATGTTCCCTTGTTATGAAAATGTAAACATCTTTTTTTGAAATTAAGGTTTGAAACCGTCGTAAAACGGGATAAGGAGAAGTTACGGCATGATAAAAAGAGGACACAAATAAGAGGAGCGACGCGTTCGGACGTCGCTCCTCTTATTATTTTGAACGTATCGTTGAAACTTATGATTGTCTCCGTTTCATCACGGTGCGTGAGATCAACTTCTCGATCTCGATGACGATGAAGACGAGGAAACCGAACACGATCGGGATGATCCAGTCCGTCGCCGCGATCGCTGTCGTACCGAACGCCGTGTTCATGAACGGCACGTACGTGATGAACAACTGAAGCACGATGAGCGCCCCGGACACGTAGAACGCGATCGGGTTTTCGAAGAACGAGCGGTTGAGCGCAGGCTCGGTCTCGACCCGGACGTTGAACAAGTGGAACATCTGAGCGATGACGATCGTGTTGAGCGTCATCGTGTGGATATATTCGACACTATAGTCGCCGGCGTTCATGTACAAGTTGTACATGAGCGTTCCTCCACCGATGATGAGCGAGACGAGCAGGATCCGGAAGATGTAGTACCGGCTCAAAAGCGGTGTCTTCTTCGGACGCGGTGCCCGTTGCATCGTCGACGGCTCGAGCGGCTCGAAGGCGATGGCGAATGACAGTGTGATGGCGACGACCATGTTCACCCAAAGAATTTGAAGCGCTGTGAGCGGGAGCTGGGTGCCAAGGAAGATACTCATCAAGAGCACGAACCCTTGCGCCCCGTTCGTCGGCAAGATGAAGAGGATCGTCTTCTTCAAGTTGTCGTAGACGCGGCGGCCTTCTTTCACGGCTTTGAAGATCGTGTTGAAGTTATCGTCGACGAGCACCATCTCGGCCGCTTCTTTCGACACTTCCGTCCCTTTGATCCCCATGGCGACACCGATATCGGCGCGGCGAAGGGCAGGGGCGTCGTTGACACCGTCGCCGGTCATGGCGACGATATGGTCTTGCGTCTGGAGCGCCTTGACGAGGCGCGTCTTGTTCTCGGGACTCGTCCGGGCGAAGATGTTGTACTGGCCGACGACGTCGGCGAGCTCTTCGTCCGTCAAGTCATCGATCTCGGTCCCTTGAAGCGCGCCGGCTTCTGTCGAGATGCCGAGCTCGTTGCCGATGGCGATGGCCGTCTCTTTATGGTCACCGGTGATCATCTTCACTTGGATGCCAGCCGATTGACACTCGTTGACCGCTTCGATTGCTTCCGGGCGCGGCGGGTCCATGATGCCGATGAGCCCGAGGAACTCGATGCCTTCATATAAGTCATCGTGGTCGATTTTTTGTTTCGATGTGTTGAACGTCCGTTTGGCGACACCGATGACACGTTGTCCTTTTTTGGCGAGGTCGGTCATCTTCTCTTCCCACATGTCGCTCGGGAAGTCCGGGTCACTTGCTTCGGCCATCGAGAACAGACGGTCCGGTGCCCCTTTCAAGTATAGGACGTGTTCGTCGTCGCGTGGCGAGAGTGTCGCCATATATTTGTGCGCCGAGTCGAACGGGATCTTCGAGATGACACGGAGCGGGCGAATCGACTCATCCGCTTTCTCACCGAGCGTGAGCAGGCACCCTTCGGTCGGATCGCCGGTGATCTTCCATTGCTTCGACTCTTCATCGAAGAACAAGTCTGAGTCGTTACACGTCACCCCGGCGAGGAGAATCTCGTTTAAGATCTCGTCTTGCTTGTTCGAGTAGACGTCCTCTTCAAATTCGATGCGCCCTTCCGGCGCGTAGCCTGAACCCGTCACTTGAAGCGTGCGGTCGGCGAGTTGGATGTTTTGGGCTGTCATCTCATTTTTCGTCAACGTGCCCGTCTTATCCGAACAGATGACGGATACGGCGCCGAGTGTCTCGACGGACGGGAGGCTCTTGACAATCGCCTTGTTGTCGGCCATTTGGCGGACACCGAGAGCGAGGATGATCGAGATGATCGCCGGGAGTCCTTCCGGGATGACGGCGACAGCGAGCCCGATGACCGCGAGCAACAGCTCGGCCGTCTCGTAGTCACGCAAGAAGTAGCCGAAGATGAAAGCGAACACGGCGACACCGGCGATGACGCTGGCGACGGTCTTACCGAAGCGCTGCGTCTGTTGGATGAGCGGTGTTTGTACTTTCTCGACTTCGGCGATCGAGGCGTTGATCTTTCCGAGCTCGGTCTTCGAACCGGTCGCGACGACGATCCCGCTGCCGGTACCGGCGGCGACGGACGTCCCGGAGAACGCCAAGTTCGTCCGGTCTCCAAGACCAATCTTCTCTTCGAGCGGGTCGAGCGTCTTATCGACGGTGATCGCTTCACCGGTCAGTGCCGATTCTTCGACTTTCATGTTCTCCGCCGTGATGAGACGGAGGTCGACGGGGATCTTATCCCCCGGCTTCAAGTAGACGATGTCTCCAGGAACGAGGTACTCGGCCTCGATCTCTTTCCGTTTCCCGTCGCGACGGACGAGGGCGGACGGGGACAGCATGTTCTTGATGCCTTCGAGAGCTTGTTCCGCCTTGTTCTCCTGCAAGTAGCCGATGATCCCGATGATGAGGACGACGAGCGCGATGACGATCGTATCGTACCAATATCCGAGGACGGCCGTGATGACGGCGGCGGCAAGGAGGACGTAGATGAGCACGTCGTTAAACTGCCGTAAAAATTTGAGCCATTTCGGGTCTTTCTTCGGTTCCGGGAGCACGTTTTTCCCGTGCGTCTCGATTCGCTCCTTCGAAGTCTCTTCGCGAAGCCCTTGATCGATATCGGTGTCGAGGTGCTCCTCGGTCTCATGAATCGATAGCGTGTGCCAGTGCCTTTCTTCCATTTCAAAACCCCTTTCTCTTTTGCTCCATTTAGACAGACAGGTAAACAGTCTATACTCAATTCTTACCCCATGTGAAAAAGTGTGTAAACTTTAATTCCATGTGAAATAATCGGAATTGTGAAGTATGTGTGAATCCGTCAAGGGGAATGTATGGACAAACGAAAAGAGAGGGCGTTTCCGCGCCTCTCTCTTCTTATTTATTAATGGTCCATCGCCTCGGCGAGCACGTCCGCCAAGTGAACGGCCCGCATCGTCGGGGTGCCATGTTCTTGAATCCCGAGCTGCATTTGCAAATGACAGCCAGGGTTCGACGTCACGATCGTCTGGGCCGACGTGTCGCGGACGTGACCCATCTTCATCTCTAAAATGTCGTTGGCGATATGAGGTTGGAGCAAGTTGTATACGCCGGCCGACCCGCAGCAGTGATCGGCGTTCCGTTGTTCGACGAACGTCGTCCCTTGGATCGCTTGCAATAACATACGTGGGGCGAGTGCTCCTTTTTGCACGTTCCGGAGATGGCAGGAGTCTTGATATGTGATGAGTTGCTCAGGCAACGTGAGCGGGACCCGGTCGAGAAAGCCGACTTCAATCAAAATCGAGGCGAAGTCTTTTACTTTCGCCTTGAAACGTTCGGCGCGCTCACTCCATTCGGGGTCTTGCTTCAACAGATGGTCATAGCCGAGGAGGAACGCCCCGCATCCGCCCGCATTCGTGACGATGTAATCGACGTCGAGTGACTCAAACGACTCGATGTTCCGCTTGGCGAGCGCGATGGCGCCGGTCTGTTCGCCGGCGTGTCCGTGTAGGGCGCCGCAACATTGCTGGGTTTCCGGGATGACGATGTCACAGCCCGCTGCTTGGAGCAGTTTGATCGTGTTCGCGTTCGTCTCGTAAAACATCGTGTCCATCAGACACCCGCTGAAGAACGCGACGCGGGCCGTCGTCGCCCCGGCCGCGCGGATCCGCTCAGGACGAAGCACACGTTCTGAACGCGCGGGAACGACCGGCAAGACCGCCTCCATCTTCTGCAGCTGGTCCGGGAACCAGTCGAGGATGCGGAGCTTGCGGGTGAGCGTCTGTGCACCGGACTGTTGATAGAAACGAAGGAAGCCTGTTGCCGTCTCCATCTTCGACTTGCTCAAGAACAGGCCGTCGAAGACGACTTTTCGGATGAGGCGCTCCCGCACGTCCATCTGGCCCGTCGCTCGTTTATGGACGGTGATGGCGGCTCGGGCGTCTTCTAACAAGACGCTGTAACGGACACCAGCCGGGCAAGCCGGTTCGCAGGCGAGACAACCGAGACATTCGTTGAGCGTCTTCTCGACGCCCGCGTCCGGTTCGATCAAGCCGTCGACGACACCTTTCATGATGGCGATGCGGCCGCGCGGTGAGGCTGTCTCGTCTTTTGAATGGATATACGTCGGACACGTCGGGAGACAAAAGCCGCAGCGCATGCAGCCGAGCATTTCCTCATAATCGAGCTTGTCAGTCATCCGAGACGTCAGTTGTTCGGTCTGTTTCATACGCCGCCTCCTTGCACGAGCCGTTTCTTGGCTGCCTTGGCGAACATCTTTTGCGGATTCATGATGCCGTGCGGATCAAAGGCGAGCTTGATGCCTTTCATGACGTCGATACCGGCCGCTCCGAGCTTCCATTCGAGATACGGGGCTTTCATTGCCCCGACGCCGTGCTCGCCCGTAATCGTCCCGCCGAGTTCGAGTGCCGCAGCGAAAATATCTGCGAACGCCGCTTCGACGCGCTCCATCTCTTCATGGTCCCGGGCATCTGTCGCGACGGTCGGATGCAAGTTGCCGTCACCGGCATGACCGAACGTGGCGATTTCGATGTCGTACGTCCGGCCGATCGCCTCGATGCGCCGGACCATCTCCGCAATCTCACTCCGGGGCACGGTCGCATCTTCTAAAATCGTTGTCGGACGCAAGCGGGCGAGCGCGGACAAGGCGGTCCGTCGGGCGTACCGCAACGTCTCTGCATGCACCTCGTCCCGCGCGACTTCGACGTGCGTTGCGCCTTCGGTGAGGCAGATGGCATGCATCGCCTCGATGTCGCGCCGGACGACTTCGGATGGTCCGTCTTGTTCGAGTAACAAGAGCGCACCGACGTCGGTCGGCAATCCGATATTCGCGTACGCCTCGACGACTTCAATCGTTTTCTTATCCATGAACTCGAGCGTCGCCGGGATGATGCGGCTTTCAATGATCCGGCTCACCGTCCGCGCCGCCCCGTCCAAGTCGCTGAAGTGGGCGATCATCGTCTGTTTCGTCTCGGGAAGGGGGATGAGCTTAAGCGTCGCTTCGGTAATGACGGCGAGCGTTCCTTCCGAACCGACGAGGAGCCGCGTCAAGTCGTAACCGGCGACGTCTTTGGCGAGTTTACCGCCTGTCTTGAGCACGTCGCCGCTCGGGAGCACCGCCTCGAGCGCGAGCACGTAATCGGCCGTCACGCCGTACTTCAATCCCCGCAGTCCCCCGGAGTTCTCGCTAATGTTGCCGCCAATCGTTGAGATTTTCATCGAGCTCGGGTCGGGCGGGTAAAACAACCCTCTTGCCTCGACGGCTTCAGCCAACCGGGCGGTGATGCAGCCGGGCTCGACGGTGACGGTCAAGTTCTTCTCGTCAATTTCGAGAATCTTGCCCATATGGCGGAAGTCCATGACGAGTCCACCGGCGAGCGGCGTCGTCCCGCCGGCCAGGTTCGTCGCCGAACCGCGGGCGATGACCGGGACACGATACGTCTGACAGAGCCTCATGATAGCCTGCACGTCTTCCGTCGAGCGCGGGGCGACGACGGCGTCTGGCATCGCTTGATAGTTCGGGGTCGCATCGAATGAATAGGCGAGCCGTGTCGTCGCGTCAGAGAAGACGATCTCGTCTCCGAGCTCGGTCTGTAAGTGATTGATCCATTCCATATGTATTCCTCCTGACACACATCCGAAAGAGCGGATGCGGGCGTCGGTTCCGAAAGTCACAAAATCGACACAATTTTAGAGAGCGCTTACACGGTAATCGTAGCGATTTGAATTGGGATTGTCCACCCATTCCCCGTTGATGGGAGCCGATTTCCAGGCTTTGAGCCTCCGGAAAACCAACTGTGACATACATCACGATGAATTCCGTATAACCCCTCGACACGATAAAACGGGTATCGGTATACTAAAACAGGGCGATGTAAACGATTTCAAATTGAAGTCAACGTCCGATTCAAAACCTTTTGTGAACGTGCACCGTTTGCCGTTGTGTTTTCCAAAACGTGGAGGTATAACTGAACTATTCTTCATCTTGTTCGCTTTGTGAAATGTTATCAATTCAACATTTTTATTTCACCGTTTCTTCATACTTTTTTAAAATTTAGCGATTTTAATTTAGTTTGTGAAGCGCGTAAAAGCCTTGATACGACTTGATTTAAAGCGCTTTTATAATTGTGAAATTCATTGACTTCTTCTGCCATTTCCATTACTCTGAACTTGTGTGACTTTTGATGGTCACGCGAGTGCGAATCGACAAAGATGAAGGACAGGCTTCCTAGAGAGAAAGGGGGAGTAGGATGGCGAAAAAAGACAATCGTTACCTATCCTATGCCTCGCTTGCCTCCCAAATCTCGACCGCGCTTGCTGGACCGATCGTCATTGGGTATCTCGTCGGCCAATACGGAGCGAGACGTGAAATGTGGGGTACGTTTGGTTGGAATGTGTCGGTGCTTCTCGGCATGGCGTTCGGGATCACGGCGCTCGTGCTCACCCTGCGAAGTTTATTGACGGGAGAGGACGAATGAATCTACAACAAGTGCAAGCAGACAGAAAAGCACAAAAAGAGTTGATGAAACGCTATACGAAGTGGTTTATCGGATGGTTCGCCATTCTCCTCATCGGAGCGCTCATCGTCCCTATGTACAAACCGGTCTTTCTCGGGTTGTTCCTAGGCGGGGTCGCCAGTCTGATCATTCTACATATGCAGAATCGAAGCGTCATTCGCATGTTTGACGTCATCGAACATGGGCGACGCCCGAAATCGCACGGGACTGTTTCAAGGATGGCAGTCGGTGCGTTAGCCGTGATAGTCGGCCTCTTCTACGAGGACCGAGTATCGCTCATTGCGGTGGTAACTGGTCTAATCGCCGGCCACATCATACAATTTGGCGAGTTCACACTTGCCCAGCTCAGCAGGAAAAGAGGTGAATAATAATGGGTCATGAGTTTCCCACCTATTCTCTACAACTTGGAGATTACACGTTATATGGGAGCTGGACGAACGTCATCACGGTGCTGATCGCTTCACTGCTCGTCTTCACGTTCGCCGTCTGGGGGACACGACGCTTGGCAATGAAGCCGACAGGCAAACAGAACTTCATGGAGTTCTTTGCAGAATTCGTACGAGGGGTCATCTCGAGTGCGATGGACTGGAAGACCGGCGGACGCTTCATCGGGTTTGGAATGACGTTGATTTTGTTCATTCTATTCTCAAACTTGATGGGTCTACCGTTTAACGTCATTTCCGGTCACTACTTATGGTTCAACTCGCCAACGGCCGACCCGTACGTCACATTGGCGTTGTCGACACTCGTCGTTGCAATGTCGCACTACTACGGGGTGAAGCTGCACGGGTTGAAACACTATTCGGCAGAGTTCGTCAAACCGGTCTGGTTCTTGTTGCCGATCAAGCTCATCGAGGAGTTCGCGAACACCTTGACGCTCGGTCTGCGTCTTTACGGGAACATCTTTGCCGGTGAAATCATGATTACCATCATCTTGGGACTCGCAATTACCGCACAAGGGGCGTTAAACCCGCTCGGTGCTGTGTTCGCAATCTTCCCAATGATTTTATGGCAAGGTTTCTCAATCTTTATCGGGGTTATCCAATCCTACATTTTCCTGACGCTTGCAATGGTGTACATCGGGCACAAAGCTTCAGCCGAGCATTAATTCGCCAAAGCGTTGAACACAAAAACTATTTACTTAACTATTAGGAGGAATATACACAATGGAACAAATGAATCTTCTCGCAACAGCACTCGTTATCGGTCTCGGAGCACTCGCGGCAGGTATCGGTAACGGTCTTATCGTATACGGAACAGTACAAGGTCAAGCACGTCAGCCAGAACTCAAAAACGAACTTCGTCAAACAATGTTCATCGGTATCGGTTTGGTTGAAGCCCTCCCGATCATCGGTGTGGCTGTCGGTTTCCTTCTCCTCAACTCTTGATTGCGAGTTAACGAGAACAACGTAAGAGGGAGCACGTCTCCCTCACTTATTTAGTCAAGAGGAGGGTATGCATGGATACGATGATGATTGCAGCTGGTGCTGGTGGCGAAGGCCTCCGCATCCTGGATATGATCTTTACACTTTTCACATTCCTCGTACTCTTGGCCCTGTTGAAGAAATTTGCTTGGGGACCACTCCTTGGAATGATGAGACAGCGTGAAGAGTATGTAGCGAACGAAATCGAGCTCGCTGAAAAGAGCCGCAAAGATGCGGAAACATATGTAGTCGAACAACGTGACGCGCTCAGCGCAGCACGTACCGAATCGAAAGAAATGCTTGATTCAAGCCGTCGTCAAGCAGAAGCGGAACAAGCACGCTTGGTGGAGCAGGCGCGTTTGGAAGCCGAACAAATCAAGATCGAGGCGGGTAAAGCGATCGAGCGTGAGCGCGAGCTCGCGAAACAATCGCTCCAGACCGAAGTCGTCACACAGGCGCTCTCGGCCGCACGCCACGTCCTTCAGTCAGACCTTAAAGGCGACGAAGTGAAACAACGTGCCCTCGTCACAGACTTCCTGTCTAAAGCGAAAGGTGCTAACTGATGAACACATCACTAGCAAAACGCTATGCCAAAGCGCTCTTCGACTTAGCGCGGGAACAAGGCACGCTCGACCAAGTCGAAGCGGAAGTGCGTCTGCTCGATGAAGTGCTCCACGCGACTCCTGAACTCACGGACCTCTTAGAGAATCCTGCGATCAGTGACAGCGAGCTTGCACAGCTTTTGAAACATAGCTTCGGTGATATGACAGATATCGTGCTCAACACACTTCTCGTCATGGTCGAGAACGACCGTGCGAGCGAAGTTCGCGGCTTGTCGCGTTACGTCCTTGATTACATCAATGACTATCGCGGGATTGCCGAAGGGTTCGTCACGAGTGCTTACCCGTTGTCGGCAACAGAGTTGAAAGAAGTCGAGCTCGTCTTCGGTCAGAAGATGAACAAGACGCTTCAATTGAAGAACGTCGTCGATGAAGACGTCATCGGTGGACTCCGTGTCCAGATCGGCTACACGACGTATGATGACACAATCGAAAACAAACTAACACGCCTCGAGCGTGAATTGTTGAATGCGTAAGAAATAGGGGTGAATTCAATGACGATCAAAGCTGAAGAAATCAGCGCCCTGCTAAAAGAGCGGATCGCTTCGTACGGTTCTGAAATCGAAGTCAGTGAGACAGGTACAGTCATTCAAGTAGGTGACGGTATCGCTCGTGCATACGGACTCGATAACGTTATGGCGGGGGAACTCGTAGAGTTCTCTAACGGCGTAATGGGCTTGGCGCAAAACTTAGAAGAAGGTAACGTCGGGATTATCATCCTTGGCGACTACAAAGGCATCAAAGAAGGCGACTCGGTAAAACGTACGGGCCGCATCATGGAAGTACCAGTCGGTGAAGCGCTCCTCGGACGCGTCGTCAACCCGCTCGGACAACCGATTGACGGTCTCGGACCGATCGTGACGGACACATACAACCCGATCGAGCGTAAAGCTTACGGCGTTATGGCCCGTAAGTCGGTTCACGAACCGCTCCAAACTGGGATTAAGGCGATTGACGCCCTCGTACCAATCGGTCGCGGACAGCGTGAGCTCATCATCGGTGACCGTCAAACAGGTAAGACTTCGATCGCAATCGATGCGATCATCAACCAAAAAGAAGAAAACATGATTTGTATTTACGTCGCGATCGGTCAGAAAGAATCGACTGTCCGTGGCGTAGTTGAGACGCTCCGTCAAAACGGTGCCCTCGATTATACGATCGTTGTTTCGGCATCGGCTTCACAGCCAGCCCCACTTCTTTACCTCGCACCATTCGCAGGGGTATCGATGGGTGAGTACTTCATGGACCGCGGACAACACGTCCTCGTCGTGTATGATGATCTCTCGAAACAAGCGGCAGCTTACCGTGAGCTCTCGCTTCTTCTCCGTCGTCCTCCAGGCCGCGAAGCCTACCCAGGGGATGTCTTCTACCTTCACTCACGCCTTCTTGAGCGTGCGGCGAAGTTGAACGACGAACTCGGCGGCGGCTCGTTGACAGCCCTTCCGTTCATCGAGACACAAGCGTCGGATATCTCGGCGTACATCCCGACGAACGTTATCTCGATCACAGACGGTCAAATCTTCCTTCAGTCGGACCTCTTCTTCTCAGGGGTACGCCCAGCGATCAACGCCGGTCTCTCGGTATCGCGTGTTGGTGGATCGGCTCAAGTGAAAGCGATGAAGAAAGTTGCCGGTACGCTCCGTCTTGACCTTGCGTCATACCGTGAGCTCGAAGCGTTCGCCCAGTTCGGGTCGGACCTCGACAAAGCGACACAAGCGAAGCTCAACCGTGGACAACGTACCGTTGAAGTGTTGAAGCAAGACTTGAACGCACCGCTTTCGGTCGACAAGCAAGTCATCATCATCTACGCGCTCACGAAAGGTCATCTCGATGACGTCCCAGTCGAAGACATCCGCCGTTTCGAAAAAGAAATGAACGCATGGCTCGACCAAAACCGTTCGGACCTCTGCCGTGAAATCCGTCAAACAGGAAACCTTCCTGCTGACGAGGCGATGGTCGATGCACTTACGGAATTCAAAAAGACGTTCTCGCCATCGGTTTAATCCGGTGACGAGCGTCTATTAAGGTGGTGAATCGAAATGGCATCATTACGTGAGATCCAGATGCGGATCACCTCGACCCAAAGCACGAAGCAAATCACGAAAGCGATGAACATGGTGTCGGCCTCGAAATTGAACCGTGCTCAAGGGAGCAACGCCAACTTCAAGCCGTACATGACCAAGTTGCAGGAAGTCATCTCGTCGATTGCCGGCGGTACTTCAGGCGCAACACACCCGATGCTTCAAGTCCGTCCCGTTGAACGGACCGGCTATATCGTCATCACGTCAGACCGCGGACTTGCTGGTGGATACAACGCCAGCGTCCTTCGTGACGTGTATCGCGAGTTGAAAGCCAAACACGGTTCTACAGACGAGTACCGTCTGTACGTGATCGGGAAGGTCGGCGTTCAGTTCTTCAAGGCCCGCAACATTCCGGTGTATAGTGCCATGACAGGATTGAACGACCAGCCATCATTCGTTGAAGTCGCAGAGATCGTCAAGCAGACGGTCGGCGCGTTCAGTGAAGGCGAGATTGATGAATTGAAGCTCTGCTACAACTCATTCATCTCTGTCATCAGCCAAGAAGTGAAGATCGATCGATTGCTTCCGCTTGGGAATATCGAACAGACCGCATCCAATGTGATGTATGAATACGAACCAGAAGAAGAAACGATCTTAGCAGCGCTCCTCCCGCGTTACGCGGAAGGACTCATCTACGGCGCGCTCCTCGATGCGAAAGTATCGGAGCATGCGGCTCGGATGACGGCAATGTCGAACGCGACGGACAACGCGGATGAACTCATCCGTGGACTCAAGCTCAAGTTCAACCGCGCGCGTCAAGCGGCGATCACACAAGAAATCACAGAGATTGTCGGAGGTGCGGCAGCGCTTGAATAAGCGCCCGCCCTCTAGATTGTAGGAGGCTAACACGATGAACGAATACGGCATGAAAGGCCGCGTAGTCGCAGTCATGGGCCCAGTTATCGACGTAAAGTTCGACAACCACTTACCGAACATCTATAACGCCCTTAAAGTCACACACGTGGCTGAATCGGCGCAAGATGTCAGTGTCGACTTGACGCTCGAAGTGGCGATCCACCTCGGCGATGACACGGTCCGGACGATTGCGATGGACTCAACAGACGGCGTTCGCCGCGGCATGGAAGTACTTGACTTAGGCACACCGATTTCGGTACCAGTCGGAGAAGAGACGCTCGGTCGTGTCTTCAACGTTCTCGGTAACCCGATCGATGATAAAGAAGTGTCACCGACGGTCCGTCGGTCACCGATTCACCGTCTCGCACCGACGTTCGATGAGTTGTCGACAAAAGTTGAAATCTTGGAAACAGGGATCAAAGTCGTCGACCTTCTCGCACCATACATCAAAGGTGGTAAAATCGGCCTCTTCGGTGGTGCCGGTGTAGGGAAAACCGTCCTCATTCAGGAACTGATCAACAACATCGCGCAAGAGCACAGCGGGATTTCTGTATTCGCAGGAGTCGGTGAGCGTACGCGTGAAGGAAATGACTTGTTCCACGAGATGACGGACTCAGGCGTTATCAAGCAAACGGCGATGGTCTTCGGTCAGATGAACGAGCCGCCGGGCGCGCGTCTCCGCGTAGCCTTGACGGGTCTCACAATGGCTGAATACTTCCGCGATGAGCAAGGACAAGACGTTCTTCTCTTCGTCGATAACATCTTCCGTTTCACACAGGCAGGTTCTGAAGTATCGGCCCTTCTCGGTCGGATGCCATCTGCCGTAGGTTACCAGCCGACACTCGCAACGGAAATGGGTATGCTTCAAGAGCGGATCACGTCGACAGCGAAAGGATCGGTCACATCGATCCAAGCTGTATACGTACCTGCCGATGACTATACTGACCCGGCTCCAGCGACAACGTTCGCTCACCTTGATGCAACGACTAACTTGGAGCGTCGTCTTTCGGAGATGGGGATTTACCCAGCCGTTGACCCGCTCGCATCGACTTCACGTGCACTCTCGCCTGACATCGTCGGCCCAGAGCACTACGAAGTAGCCCGTAACGTGCAGCAGACGCTTCAGCGTTATAAAGAGCTTCAAGATATCATCGCCATCCTCGGTATGGACGAGTTGTCTGAAGACGACAAGCTCACGGTTCACCGTGCCCGTCGCATTCAGTTCTTCTTGTCACAAAACTTCCACGTGGCCGAGCAGTTCACAGGCCAAAAAGGTTCGTACGTACCGGTTAAAGAGACTGTCCGCGGCTTCAAAGAGATCCTCGATGGAAAACACGATGATCTTCCGGAAGATGCATTCCGTCTCGTCGGTCCAATCGAAGACGTCATCGAAAAAGCGAAGACGTTGGTCTAAGACCTACGCGGAAGGGGGAAACTAGACGATGAATACTCTTCACGTCAACGTCGTCACCCCGGATGGTGCAGCCTATGAGGGCGAGGCGCGAATGGTGATTGCCAAATCGGTGACTGGTGAAATCGGTATTTTGCCGAAACACATCCCGATGGTGACACCGCTCGACATCTCGATCCTTAAACTGCGCCACGAAGATGGTGGACGCACGCTGATCGCACTCAGCGGCGGTTTCATGGAAGTTCGTCCCGACACGGTGACGATCTTAGCTGAAACGGCCGAAATGGCGGACAAGATCGACTACGACCGCGCTTCAGCGGCAAAAGTTCGGGCCGAGCGCCGTCTACAAGACACAAAGCTCTCGGACATCGAATTCCGCCGCGCGGAGCTCGCGCTCAAAAAAGCGATCAACCGCTTGAGCATTCGCGAAATGAAAGACTAAACAACAAGGCTTTCTCACTTCGGTGGGGAAGTCTTTTGTTGTATTCCCATATTTTTAAAGTCGGGTTCCTTCATTATATAGGTCTAAAGTCTTGCCGGTGTTTGGGAAAAGCAGTAAAAGACAGGTGACGAATAGCCGATAATAAAGGTGGGAACTACGAAAAAGGAGATGCAGGGATGAAAGTTTACGTTGCGCGCCAACCAATTTTTGATCAAAAGTTACGCGTCTGTGGCTATGAACTGTTATATCGCCGCAGCGAGAAAAATATATTTGAACACGTCGACGACGCACTTGCGACCGCCGACGTGATTCATAACGCCTACCTCGTCTTCAATTTTCGGGAATTGACCGAGGGGACGCGGGCGTTCATCAACTTCCCCCAAAACTTGATCGAAGGGGAAGTGCCGGCGCTATTGCCGCGGCAGTCGCTCGTCGTCGAAGTGCTCGAACACGTCGAGCCGACCGAGAAAGTACTCGCCGCACTCCGTTCGCTCCGGCGTAAAGGCTACACGATCGCCCTCGACGATTTCGTCTTTGAAGAGAAGTACCGGCCGCTCATCGGTCTCGCCGACATCATCAAGATCGACTATCAGGCGACACCGGTCGACCAGCAAAAACGGCTCATCGACGCCCTCGGCCACCGCGTCGAATTTTTAGCCGAGAAGATCGAGACACCGCTCGAGTATGAGACGGCGAAAAAGCTCGGCTACAAGATGTTTCAAGGTTATTTTTTCAGTCGTCCGACCGTCGTCCATGGGGCCGAGGTGCATCCGCTCCGTCACACGCTCGTCGAAGTATTAAAAGAACTCGACCGCCCGGAGCCGAACTTCCGCCGCATCGCCGGCCAAATCGAGCGCAGTGTCGATTTGTCTTACAAGATGTTGCGCTCCGTCAATACGGTGTATCAAAAAGGACGGCACACGATCCAGTCGATCGAACAGGCGGTCGCCCGCATCGGACTCGATGAGATGCGGCGCTGGTCTTATTTGATGTTGCTCCGGGAAATGCAGACGTCCGAGTCGAAAGAGCTGATCAAACAGAGCGTCATCCGCGGGAAGATGATGGAACTGATTGCTGATGACACGGTGCCGGCCGTCATGCCGTTCGATGCGTTCATCACCGGCATCTTCTCGTCACTCGATGTCATCTTGGACGAGACGATGACCTCGCTCGTCGCCGAGCTCCCGGTCGAACCGGTCGTCAAAGAAGCGCTCCTCGGGAAACCGAACAAGCTGCGGGAACTGCTCGACGCCGTGACGGCTTATGAACGTCTGACCGTGCCGGTCGATGAGTCGGCGCCGGATTGGTCACCGTACTATATTCGAGCGATTCAATGGGCGCAAACGTTCGAAGAAAAAAGTGAATAATGTTTGAAATTTCGAAGGGACGTCAATTACTGTAATAAGGCCACGCGCCGATGACGTTCCTTTTTTGTATGCGGTTTATGATGAAAGCGAGCTGATCGAATGGACGCATTTGACAACGCACCGTTACGCTAAGTCTTTTTTTCTCTGTCGCGACATGCTATGATTAAAAATGGTACGAATTTTTGAAAAGAGGGGAAACGTCGATGTTGAACACCGTTTTATCGCTCGTCATTTATCTCACAGCGATTTACGTCGCTTGGTGGGCACTCATGCCGGTCAAATGGGACAAGTTGCTCAATCAAGTGAAGAGCCCGCAGGCTGCTGTCTTGCGCGTTCTCGTGGCCGTCGTCTTCGGTTCCCTGATCGCCCAGTTCTTCTTGGAATATATCCGATTGGCACAGGCGCTCGCACCATTGCAGTAGGTTGTAAAACGATTACCAAATTGTAATCCTGCTGTAACGTTTCCTATATGTTTATCGTGTAGGATAAACTCGTCTGACATGACGCTTTTCATCAGAAACTATTATGCTATTATTTTTTGTTTTCTCTCTGATGAAGTTGTCACGTTTCACAAACCATCGTAGCTATCGACATAACCACATCCGGAATCGGATATCGACGTATAAAACACAAAATTAACGAAGTTGGAGGACAAAGAGAGATATGAAGGATTTGATTGTAGTCCGTGGAGGACGTAAATTGTCAGGTACTGTGCGTGTTGAAGGCGCTAAAAACGCCGTACTCAAAACATTGGTTGCCACTCTATTAGCAAGTGAAGGAAAGTCGGTACTTCAAAACGTGCCGCGCCTCGCTGACGTATACACGATTAACAAAGTACTTCGCCACCTCGGTGCAGAGGTCGCATTTGATGAAGCGAACAACGAAGTGACAGTCGACGCCTCGGGCACAATCAAAGACGAGGCGCCGCTTGAGTACGTCCGTAAGATGCGTGCCTCGATCCTCGTCATGGGTCCTCTCCTTGCTCGTCTCGGCCACGCGCGTGTCGCGATGCCGGGCGGATGCTCAATCGGCTCACGTCCGATTGACCTCCACTTGAAAGGCTTTGAGGCGATGGGCGCGAAGACGGTCATCGGCAACGGTTTCGTCGAAGCATCTGTCGACGGTCGCTTGAAAGGTGCGAAGATCTATCTAGACTTCCCATCGGTCGGCGCGACTGAAAACATCATGATGGCAGCCGTGCTCGCAGAAGGCACGACGGTCATCGAGAACGTCGCGAAAGAGCCGGAAATCGTCGACCTCGCGAACTTCTTGAACGGAATGGGCGCACACGTACGCGGTGCCGGGACAGAGACGATTCGCATCGAAGGCGTGGAGAAACTCCACGGTGCCGAGCACTCGATCATCCCTGACCGCATCGAAGCGGGTACGTTCCTCGTCGCAGGGGCCATCACAGGCGGCGACATCGAAGTCATCGGAGCTGAGCGCGAGCACTTGCGTCCGCTCATCTCGAAGATGGAAGAAATGGGCGTCAAATTCGAAGACACATCGGAAGGCATGCGTGTCATCGCACCGGACGTATTGAAACCGGTCGACGTGAAGACGATGCCGCACCCAGGTTTCCCGACAGACATTCAAGCACAGATGATGGCGCTCGTCTTGAAAGCAGGCGGCACATCGGTCATCACAGAGACGGTGTTTGAAAACCGCTTCATGCACGTGGAAGAATTCCGCCGCATGAACGCAGACATTAAAATCGAAGGACGTTCAGCCATCATCAAAGGCGGCGTTCGTCTCCAAGGTGCCGAGGTCGTCTCGACTGACCTTCGTGCCGGTGCAGCACTCGTGCTTGCAGGACTCATTGCCGACGAAGAGACTCGTGTCGGCGACTTATATCATATCGATCGTGGCTACGTCGACTTCCACAAAAAACTTCAAGCACTCGGTGCAGACATCGAGCGCATCGAAGGAACGGTCGAAGTCGCGGAAGAAATGGTCAACAACTAATTAATAGACGCATAGGAGCGAGGAGATTCTTCTCGCTCTTTTCAATGAAGTAATGAACGGAGGAACCTATACATCATGTTTTCAAAAGATATCGGGATTGATTTAGGAACAGCAAACGTCGTCATCCACGTGAAAGGTCGAGGCATCGTCCTCGACGAGCCGTCTGTCGTCGCCATCAAGCGTTCGACGGGGAAAGTGCTCGCCGTCGGTACGGAAGCGTACGAGATGGTCGGTCGTACACCAGGTGACATCGTCGCCATCCGCCCGCTCCGTGACGGGGTCATCGCCGACTTCGCCACGACAGAAGAGATGCTTCGCCACTTCGTCGAAAAGATTCAAGTGCGCGGTTTCTTCGGTGGCATCCGCATGCTTATCTGTACTCCGGCGAACGTGACACCGGTCGAGGCGAAAGCGATTCGTGAGGCAGCTGAAAAAGCTGGCGCCAAAGAAGTCTTTCTCGCCGTAGAACCGAAAGCGGCAGCCGTCGGTTCGGGCATGGACATCTGGAAGCCGGTCGGTCACATGATCGTCGATATCGGCGGCGGGACGACAGACGTCGCCATCCTTTCAATGGGTGACATCGTTTGCGGTGAGACAATCAAAATCGCCGGTGATCGCTTTGATACGGATATCCTCCGCGCCATTAAAGACAAGCATAAACTCATCATCGGGGAACGTACGGCTGAACAGATCAAAAAAGAGATCGCGACCGTCTTCCCAGGCGGGCGCAACGAGACGATGGACATTCGCGGACGTGACATGGTACGCGGATTGCCGCGTACGGTGACGATCACGTCTGAAGAGCTCCGTGAGGCGATGGCCGAATCGGCGAATGAAATCGTCGAAGCGACGAAACGTGTCCTCGAACAGACGCCGCCGGAACTCGCGGCCGACATCATCGACCGCGGCATCATCATGACCGGGGGCGGCTCGCTCCTCCACGGCATCGACCAGCTCGTCGCCGAGCGCGTCGGACTGCCAGTCATGATCGCCGAAGAGCCGACGCTCAGCGTCGCACACGGCACGGGCATCATGCTCGAGCATTTAGATCGCTTGAAGTAAGCAAGTGTATGAAGACTAGCCCTGCTAGTCTTTTTTATTTCCTTGGAAATTTGAACAAAAACGTAAAGCGCTCCTCTGCTTTCATCGTCTTTCGAGCCGCCCTGTCCGGCACGCCGCTTTCCTGGGGGGCGGGCAGCGAGCCGCATCGCGACGACGTCGCTGCTGGGTCTCGCCTTGCCCGCTGATTCCCCGGGAGTCGGCGTGCCCTCGGGCGGGCGTTGAGTTCGACCACATCGTAGGCGACGCGGCCTATTCTGGCCGTTACAATCTGATCAACGCCGCCTTGCAACGCGAAGGGTGTTATAAGGAATCGGCGAAATCGAAAACGTACAGTGTGTCATTGAAATCAAGGGAGCATAGCGAACAGAGAGAGTACGAGCAGACCGATTAGTTCAAGGAATATCGCCGTAAACGACCTGCCATCGAGGACGAAGAACGGCCAACTGAAGAATACGCACGGTCCGGCACACAACAAGACGTCAGACCTGAAAGGCATGATATGGCAGAGCGCGATGGTCATCGCTGCGGTCAACCTGAAGCGAATTACCACCCTCTATAAAGAAAGAGCAGGATAAGGCCAAGGAAAAAGGGAGGTTGTTCCGACACGAGTCGGTCCAATCTCCCTTCTTTCTGCTCACGCTCGGATAGAGCAGAGATTTTTCAGTGCACTCCGAAAACGGAGAAGTGTTTTTTAATGCCACGTGTAATCTTTGTCGACGAACAGACGACGGTTCATCTCGGCTTGCGAGCTCGGTTTCGGATTCGCGTCGAGCCAGTCGTGGTAGTCGCAGCCGCACACTTCGTCCAAATGGAGCGAATAGCCGTTGTTGATCGTCTGGACAGAGATGCTCAAGTCGTAATCGGCGAGCGTCTTCTTTAACCGATAGACGAGGTTGTAGACGTTATGGAGCGCACGTTGCGGCTCATCGATTTCTGGATAGAGCGTCTCAGCGATGATCCATTTGTTGACGACTTTATCCCGGTGATAGATCAAGTACGCGAACAACTCTTCTGTCTTTTGCGTCGGCCACTTGACGAGGTCACCGTCTTGCGTTTTGACTGAGAAGTTGTCGAGGCATTGAATCGTACATGTCCGATGTTGTTCCGATTGGAGAATCGATTCGTGCCGCTTCATGACGCGCGGGATCAAGTCTTGGATCATCTCTTCGGTGATCGGTTTGAGCAAGTAATGGGTCGCCTGAACATCGAACGCTTCGACCGCATAGCGGCTATGAGCCGTCGTGAAGACGACTTGTGTCGTCGGGGGCAACTTCTTCGCCAAATCGAGTCCGCTCATGTGGGGCATCTCAATGTCGAGGAAGACGAGGTCGACGTCTTGCGTCTCTAAAAAGGCGAGTGCTTTGATTGGGTCGTTGAAAGACCCCATCCATTTGAAGGTCGGTTCGGTTTGAATGATGCGCTCCATCATCCTTAAAATATGGGGCTCATCTTCAATCAAGATCGTACGCATGCGGGTCGTTCATCCTTTCTTGTTTCGGAAGACGAATACGCACGTGCGTACCGACTCCGGCTTCGGATTGTAGGTTAAAAGTGGCATCTTTCAAATAGGCGATCCGGTTACGGACGTTCGGGATGCCGATCCCGCTCGTCGGTATCGATTTTCGTTTCGGATCGAACCCGATCCCGTTGTCAGCAACACGCACTTCGATGGAGGAGCCGATGTCTTGGACGGACAACATGAGTCGTTTCGTCCCGTCTTTTTTCGTGAGACCGTGACGGATCGCGTTCTCGACAAGCGGCTGGATGAGCAACGGCGGGACGCTCACGTCGAGCAAGGACTCATCGATGTCTTTAATGATCGTGAACGCGTCGTTGAATCGTGTCTGTTCGATCGACAAGTACGAGTCGATCATCTCGAGCTCTTTGGCGAGCGTGATGTTCGCCTCGGTCCGGCCGTTCTCGAAGATGAACCGGACGTACGTGCTCAAATGGCTGAGCAGGCGGGCCGCCTCATGCGGTGACGTGTAACAGAGGGCGATGACGTTGCCGAACGTGTTATACAAGAAGTGCGGCTTGATTTGCGCGTTGAAGAAGGAAATCTCGCTCTGGTTCGCAAACGTCTCGATCTCTTGTTTTTGGCGTTTGTCGGTCGATAAATGGACAGGTAACAGCATGAACATCAAAATGAAGTAGATGAGCGACAACACGCTTGTGTACACATCTTGATTCGGATGTGGGATCAAGATGTTGATGACTTGTCCGACGTATCCGATCATCAACGCCAACGTGAAAATCAAGAACTCCAACGGATATCCGGTCGCTTTTCGTTCGAATAGCCAGTTGACGTTCAAACCGGTCCAAAAGAAACTGATGAACAAAATGTACATCCATAAGGCATAGTCGAACCAACTGTGCGCTTCGTAAGGAAGGATGGCGGCGATGGCGCTCAGCGCGTATAGCGGATACGTGGCGAATCTTAAAAACCGTTCGAACGGCACACGTTCGAGCCGAAGCGCGAACTCGATGAGCATACAGATACTCAATAAGACGGTGATGAGGCTGACTTTATGGGCGATGGCGTACGTCATCGCCGGGAGCAACTCGAAGACGATCATTTGGTCTCGCGTCAACAACGACACGCCGACCAAGAAGAAGAAAGCCGCGCCGTATAAATAAAGTGATTCGTTACGGTGGAATACGGAGACGATCGCGTAGAAGAGGAAAATGAGGAATGCGATCAAGATGATGACAAAATCATAACTGAAAATTTTATTTTGCATTGCCATGACGCTGCCGGCCGGGCCGATTAAAATACTGTCCTCGAGGCCGGTCGGTCGGTCGCTTGCTTCCGTGACTTGCATCGTCAGACGGAAATCGGGTGCGTTCGGGTCGAGCCATACGAGATACGCGTGTCTCGCGTCTTGCGTCTGAGACGAATAAATGGGGCGAACAGGTTCTCCATCGATGAAGAGGCGGACGTGCGGATGGTTTCGCGGTACTCGAAGTGCATATTGTCCGGGTGGAAGTACAACGTCGGCCTCGTATGTCGCGGTGGCATGTGGTGTGATATGGGGGACGCTGCGATACGACTCGCGTTCAACGCGGTCAAGCAGACTCGACTGGAAGCGCCACGTTCCATCGAGCCGCAAAATGTTTTGCGTCACACCGGAGTCGGTCAAATCGGCCGAACCCCGGGTGACGACGGCTGTGCTGTCGATCGTTTGCCCGCGCGTGAGCACGAGGCCGCTCGTGATGGCGACGACGATGATGACAAGCATCAGCGCGATATGTTTTCGGGTCATGAGCACATTCCCTTCGTACTTGTGAGATTCTTGTGAGAAGACAACGATATACTGGTCACACTCCGTTCATAAGTCAAGGCTTAAATGGAACGGATGTGATAAATGCTATCTAATCGTACATGAAATTGCCTTATTTGAATAGTCCGACAGACTCGATATAAGTTGAATACACACAAGGGAAGAAGGCTGCGCATGAAACGTTGGATAGAACAGAGGATCAGCCGGCAAGTACTCACGATTTTCTATGTGCTCGTTGCCTTAATCACGTTCACATCGCTCGGGACGTACTTTTACACGCAACAAGCCGTCAAAGCGACGACGGTCGAGCTCGAACGAATCAGTGAACAGCGTTCGCGGGCGACAGACTTGTTTGAGACGTGGCAATCGATGCAGTATGAGATGCGCGGACACGTCCTGCTCGGGGACGAGGCGCTCTTGAACGAAGTTCGTGGCGCCCAGACACGAATCGACGAGCAGACGGCTTGGTTCGAACGAAACGCCGAATCGAAGGAAGAAGTGACGTTCGCGACGGACGCGCGCCTATTGTTCACGATTTATACGACGCGTGTCATGCCAGGTCTTGAGCGTTATGTCATCGCCAAAACGAACGGCGAAGTCGATGAACCGTTCCTTCAGATGGCGACGGTCGGCCAGCTCATGCCTAAAAATGCGACGTCGAACCAGACCCGCTTCAAACTAAACTCAAGCAGCGCGGCGGACATGAGCGCGAGCATCGTCGACATGGAGTCGGTGTTCACCGATTACCGGGCCGACCTTGATTTTCAAGAGACGTCGCTTCGAGAGTCGTTGGCGTCACAGCTCGCAAAAGCGCAGTGGCTATGGCTCATGGTCTTACTCGGCGCTATCTTCATTTTATTCGTCAGCTTGCAGCCGTACATCGTCCGCTTGACGAAACAACTCCAAGCGCTCATTACGAACAGCGAACGTCTCGCCGTCGATCCACATGCGTTACTCATTCCGATCGAACCGCTTCAAAATGAGGTCGGCCAGCTGTCCAAATCGTTCAATGAGATGTCGAGTTCGCTCATCGCACAGCATGATGCGCTAGAGCGGGAGCGCGAGAAGACGGCACGCCTGCTCCACACGATGCGGGACTCAATCGTGTTTGAAGAGCTGGGGACGGGCCACATGTACGCCAACGAGGCGTTGTTCGAACTATATGAGCAACCGGTCCCGTTTGATAACCGTCAGAGTCTATACCCCATCGAGACGTATTATGAACCTTTCATGGATCACATTGACGATCGGGAAGCGCTGCTTGCGTTCACGGGTCGGGCGCGGCACAAAGGAATATTCGATGAGACGTTTACATACTCGATGCAACAGGGTACACGTATCATACGGATGTATGCCGAACCGATTGAATTGCAACAAGAACGGTTCGGTCTCATGTTTGTGTCACGGGATGTGACAAAAGAGATTGAAATCGATCGATTGAAGACCGAGCTCGTCGCGACCGTCTCGCACGAGTTACGGACCCCGCTCACGTCGATTCTCGGTTTCACCGAGCTATTGGCCCATCGCCACGTCGATGAAGCGAAACGCAAACGCTACTTGAGCATGATCAATAGTGAGACGAAGCGACTCGAGCGCCTCGTCAGCGATCTTCTCGATGTGCAGAAGATGGAGGCAGGGGCCGAGCAACAAGACTTCAAAGTCGAAAGCTTGTATGAGCTGTTGTCAGATGTGATTGAGATCCATGCCGGTTCGACGGAGCTGCACATGCTACACTTCGACTGCGACGATTCGCTCCAAGTTTCAGGGAATCCGGCTCGTCTTCGTCAAGTGTTCTCGAACATCTTGAACAACGCCATCAAATATTCGCCCGACGGCGGAAACATCACCGTCAACGTCGAATGCGATGACGACGTCATCCGGGTCGCCATCGAAGACGAGGGCATTGGTGTGTCAGAGGAAGATGCGGCGCGTTTGTTTGAAAAGTTCTACCGCGTACAGAATGAACAGAGCCGCAACATTGGAGGCACCGGCCTCGGGCTCGCCATCTGTAAAGAGATTGTCGAATCTCACGGCGGAACGATTTACGTTCGCTCGGAATCTGGAAAAGGGACGACGATGGTCGTCGAATTGCCGGTTGTCGAATGATAAGAATGAGTGCGTCTCCATTGCGGGAGATGCACTCATTTTTTGTCCGCGCCTAAGCTCGAACGATTGAACATTCACCCAAAATGGCAACGGCTACGATTTCTTGAACGTGTTCCGGCACTTCGGCTAAACCGATGTGTCTAGCAAGTTGATTTTGAATTTCTTCATCTTTTTTTAAAAAACGGTGAATGATTCCTTCCTTTGGTACGATATACAGAGTAGACAATGTTGAAGGACGAAAGGAAGACGATCATGTTACGCGGACTATATACGGCGGCTGGCGCGATGAACGCGTTGCAGCGGCAACAAGAAATTTTGAGCAACAACCTCGGCAACGTCCGGACGCCCGGCTTCAAGGCGTCAAACGGCGTCGTTCGTTCATTTCCGGAAATGCTGCTCGCGCAAGTGAGCCATCCGGGCAACGGCCGCTCGCGCGTCCAAGGCGAGGTCGGCACCCTCTCGACCGGGGTGTACCTCCAAGAGACGATGCCACGCTTCTCGGCCGGCAGCATCTCCGAGACGGGCAGCCCGACTGACGTCTATTTGAAAGCGCCGACCGACTTCACTGGCGCCCCGATGTTCGCGGTCGAACAAAACGGAGAGACGCTCTATACGACGAACGGCCGCTTCTCGGTCGACGAGGAACGGTTCCTCCGTTCAGCTGACGGCGGTTACGTCTTGTCTGACACGGGCGCCCGCATCCAATTGCCGTCAAGCGAGTTCACGCTCTCGGTCGACGGTCAAATCACATCACTCGGTGAGAATGTGGCCACACTTGGCGCCTACCAGATCGATGATTTGGCGACGCTCGAACAAGTCGGCAACGATTACCGTGTTCTCGGTGATGCGCCGGCACTTGCACCTGTCGCGTTCCAACAAGGGTTCATCGAAGAGGCGAACGTCAACCTCGACCAAACGATGGCCGACCTCATGATGACGTACCGTCAGTTCGAGGCGAACCAAAAAGTCGTCCAAGCGTATGATAAGAGTGCCGAGCGGGCCATTGAAATCGCTCGCGTCCGATAAGGGGGATTACGATGCAATCGATTTATAATTCGGTCAACTCGCTCACGCAGTTGCAACGTCAACTCGACGTCACCGGCCACAACGTCGCCAACGTCGACACGGTAGGGTTCAAACGGCAACAAGGCCATTTCGCCTCGCTCTTGTCGCAGGCGTACGACAACCAGCCGCGGCCCGAGTTCGAGGTCGGACGCGATACGCCGAACGGGATTCGGATCGGGGTCGGCGGTCATGTCGCCGACATCTCGCAACAGTTCAATATCGGCCAAATCCGCGCGACCGAGCGCGGGCTCGACGTCTTCTTGAAAGCGAGCCGGCAATTCTTCGTCGTCGAGACGCCGGACGGTCCCGGCGTGACGCGCAACGGCAACATGCAGCTGTCGGTCGGTGCTGAGACGACGCTCGTCGATGTGAACGGGAATGCGCTACTCGGCGCGGACGGCAACCGCATCACGATGCCGAATGAGGCGACGGATCACCGTATTCGCCAAGACGGCGTCGTCGTCGCGAGCGTGAACGGGGTCGATCAGGAGTTTGGCCGCCTCGACATCGTCGAAGTGCGCAACACGTCTGAACTGCGTCCGATGGGCAATAACGTCTACGCGGCGGAGTTTGAGACCGCGGTCGACCGCCCGCTCGGCAACTTATTGATCGAAGGGACGCTCGAATCGTCGAACGTCGACTTGACGAAAGAAATGACCGATATGACGATCACGCAGCGTGCCTACCAGATGAACTCACGGGCGCTGTCGATGAGCGATCAGATGATGGGACTCGTCACCTCGCTTCGTCCATAATGTGAACCGCCTCTCTTCGGAGGGCGGTTTTTTGTTTTATACTAATAAGAAAGGAGGGGCTGAGATGAAGATTGTCGTGGCGATGGATGCATTTAAAGGATCGCTCTCGAGTGCGGAGGCGAACGCGGCCGTCATAAGTGCGCTCGCAGGGCACGATGTCGTGACCGTGCCGGTGTCGGACGGGGGTGAAGGATTTCTTGAGGCGTGGCTCGCGGCCCATCCGGACGCGAGCTTGATCGAACAAGAAGTGTATCATTTGGACGGACGCTCCCGGCAGGCAGGCTACGGCTTTCGCGAGGCGACGCGGGACGCGGTCGTCGAAGTCGCCGCCGCGTCCGGTCTGACGCTCGTCAACACGCTTGACCCGTGGCGCTACAGCTCGTACGGGACGGGGATGCAGCTCAAACAGGCGATCGAACGCGGGGCAAGGGGCATCACGGTCGGACTCGGCGGCAGCGCGACCGTCGATGGCGGGAAAGGGCTGCTCGAGGCGCTCGGGGTACGCTTCCTCGACGAGGACGGGCAAGTCGTTGGTCCGTTCCCGCCTCGGCTCGACCGGGTCGCTTCGATCGATTGGTCCGGACTCATGCCGGAAGCGCACGCGGTCGACTGGTTCATCGCTTCCGACGTGACGAATCCGTTATGTGGCGTGACCGGTGCCGCGGCCGTGTTCGGTCCGCAAAAAGGGTTGGCGGCAAGCGACGTCCCTCGTTATGACGAGATGATGTCCTCGTACGCCCATCGTTTCGAGCGGGACGTCTCGAATCGGCCCGGGGCCGGGGCAGCCGGTGGGATCGGCTTTGCGCTCTATCAACTCGGGGCGACGTACCGGAGCGGAATCGAAGAAGTCGTTCGCTGGACGAAGCTTGACGAGACGCTCGCCCGTGCCGATTGGCTCATCACCGGGGAAGGCAAGTTCGACGAGCAGACGCTGCACGGGAAAGCACCGTACGGCTTGGCGCAACTCGCCCATGCGAACGGTGTCCCGACGCTCGTCTTCACGGGACAGTCAGACATGACCGAGCTCCGGAACGCCGGCATCGTCGCCGTCTTCCCGATCATTTCCCGGGTCATGACGCTCGAGGAAGCGATGGCACAAGCGGCCCCGCTCCTTTCGAACGCGGTGCGACGGGTGTTCCATCTGCTCGAAAAAAATGCCTGAACCGTCAAGGTCCAGGCGCATGCGTCATAGCTGTTTGTCTTTCAACAAATCACGGATCTCCGCGAGGAGTTGTTCTTCACGCGACAATTCAGGTTCTTCCGTCTCTTCGACCGCTTTCTCTCGCTTCAAGCGATTGATGACTTTCACCATCATGAACAATGCGAACGCGATCAGCAGGAACGTGACGATCTCCTGAATGAAGTTGCCGTACGTGACTTCGACGCCAATCACGTTCGCTGTCAAGCTCGAGAAGTCGATGCCGCCGATCAAAATGCCGAGGAGCGGCATGAAGATGTCGTTGACGAGCGAGTTGACGATCGCCGTGAACGCGGCGCCGAGAATAAAGGCGACGGCGAGGTCGATGATGTTGCCGCGCATGGCGAACTCTTTGAACTCTTTCCACATAAGATCATGCCTCCTTAAAAAACGAATACTTTCACGGTAGCACAACCGGCTGCGAAGCTGAAACTTTTTCATTTCAGTGACGCTAGGACGGGGCGCTTGTTCGCCATTTCGAGATACGTTAAACTGAGATAGAACTCATGCAACAGTTTTATTACCAGGTACTAATATGTTATAATCAGATGAGCTGAAAGGATGAATGGACGTGGCGAACGAAGAACAGAATGGCTCGGAAGAAAAAGAGTCGAAACAGCGGACGGAGCGGAAACGTTTGTCGAACTACCGCCGTTTCCCGATCTTGCTGCGCGTCATCGTTGTCCTCATACTGGCTGTCGCGATGCTCGCGATTGGGGCCATTATCGGGTACAGCGTCATTGGCGGCGGCGAGTGGAGGGACGTGTTCAACATCGACACGTGGCGCCATATCACCGATTTTTGGCTAACCTCATAAGGGTGGTGGAACCATGTACACGATTGAACAGATTAAAGAAGTAATCCCGCATCGGTACCCGTTCTTGCTCATCGACCGCATTCTCGAGGTCGAAGAAGGCAAACGGGCCGTCGGATTAAAAAATGTGACGGCGAACGAAGAGTTCTTCAACGGACACTTTCCAGACTATAACGTCATGCCAGGCGTATTGATCGTCGAGGCGCTCGCGCAAGTCGGTGCGTTCGCGATGCTCAAACAAGAGTCAAATCGCGGCAAACTCGCGTTTTTCGCAGGCATCGATGGATGTCGTTTCAAGCGTCAAGTCGTCCCGGGCGATCAGTTGCGTCTCGAGGTCGAGATCTTGAAAGTACGCGGCCCGATCGGCAAAGGACGCGCCGTGGCGACAGTCGATGGAGAAGTCGCTTGTGAAGCAGAACTAACTTTCGCCCTGAAGTGAGGGGGAACGACATGCGCGTGTTGGCGATTGCTTTAATACTCGGACTCATGACGGTGGTCGGCTGTCAGCAGTTACAGACCGAGGAAGTGACCGAAGAGAACGTCGTGTACGAACAAAAAGTCGATGAAGCGATGATTGATAAGCGGGCCGGACAATCGGAAGCGATCGCCGTGTCGCTCGAGCGGGCGAACAGCTCGACGATGCTGTTCACGATTCGGATGCTCGAAGACCGGCGCCTCGATCCAACGACCGTCATCAGTTATGAAGTCGACGGTAATCGGGTTCCGATCCCGTTCGGTGAACTGACGGCCGAGCGGGAAGGGGACGTGCGGACGTACGTCTATCAAGTCGACATGAACCCGGACTTGTTCGTGCCGGAGACGTTGCCGCTCTTCCACTTCGCGGAAGAAGGGAAAGCCGAAGTCTCGATTCCGCTTGAAGTCGTGAATTCGACAAATGAATGAACAGAACGGACGATTTTGTCGAAAATCGTCCGTTTTTGTATGAACTTTTTTGCCATTTATCCGATACATCCAGTAAGGATGAATGGGAGGGGAATTGGATGAATCGAAACAAGTCACAATCACTACAGACCCGCATCTTACTGGCGATGCTCGCCTTTGTCACGTTGCTCGTCATCAGCTTCGGGGTAGTGCAGGTCGTCAGTACGAAACAGACGGTGCTCAGTTCGATGCAGGCCGTGTTGGTAGAAGACGCGAATCGCATCAGTGCGGCGATCGACGTCGACGCCTATGCGACGTTCCTGCAAAATCCGACGAAAGACGCGGCGTTCGAGCAGTTTCGGGAACAGCTCGACACGTACCGGACGCAAATCGGGGCGATGTACGTCTATACGCTAGCTGCGGACGGGGAAGAACTGCAAATTATCGTCGACGGGATGAGCGCCGCGGATGCGGTCGACATCGGTACGCCGACAACAGCGACGTCGCTCGATGACGCGCGGCCTGCGCTCGAAGGAGAACCGGTCACGACACCGATTGTCGAAGACCCGGAGTACGGTGACTACATGACCGTGCTCGTGCCGATCAAGCGCGGAAATGAAGTTATCGGCATCCTCGGCATCGACAAAGGGGCGCGGGACGTCGAAGCGGTGACAAACGACGTGTTGCGAGCAAGTTTGCCGCCCGTCTTGCTCGGCCTCATCGGGTTGCTCATCTTTGCCTCGCTCGTCATTTGGCGCTATCTCGGCTGGAAACTGCGTCCGCTCCGGGACTTAGAACGGGTCGCGACACATATCGCCAAAGGCGACTTGTTGACGGCCTCACAGGAGATGGAAAAGATCCAACTCCGCTCGAACGATGAGATCAAACGCCTCACCGCGTCGATGGATCAGATGACGAAGATGTTGAAAGAATTGATTTCAAACCTACAGACGTCGGCGCAGACGGTACGCGACGAGAGCGGCAACGTGGCGAGCATCTCGGAAGAAGTGAACGACGCGTCGCGGCAAATCGCTTTCACGATGGAAGAAATCGCGGGCGGCGTCGAGAACCAGAGCGTGTTGACGATGCGGCTGTACGGCCATATGAACGAGTTCTCGGAGCTCGTCGATCAGACGACGAGAGACGGGGCCGAAGTGAGCGAACAAGCGGAAGACGTCAGCCGCGTGACGATAGAAGGACTCCATCTCATGGAGGACGCCGTCGGCAAGATGACGAACATCCACGGTCAAGTGCAAGCGTCACAGCGCCAAGTGAAAGATTTTGAGCGCCAGGCGGACGAAGTGACGACGCTCGTCACGATGATCCGTCAAATCTCCGAACAGACGAACTTGCTCGCTTTGAACGCGGCGATCGAAGCGGCTCGTGCCGGTGAGCACGGGAAAGGGTTCGCCGTCGTCGCGGCTGAAATTCGCAACTTGTCGAACAGCGTCGCTAAGTCCGTCAGTGAGATCTCTGAGATCGTCGGGAGCGTCAAACATAACTCGATCGCGCTCGGAGAGACGTTCACCGACAGCATGCGTGCCGCTGAAGACGGTAAACGGACGCTCGAGGAGACGAAGCAAGCGTTCAACGCGATCGAACAAAGTGTCCGTGACATGCAGCGCCTGACCGATTCGATGCAGTCTCAGCTCGACCGGGTGAAGGCGAACCAGGCTGACATCAAACAAGGGCTCTCAGACATCGCGTCAATCTCGGAAGAGAGTACGGCCGGCAACGAAGAAGTCGCGGCCTCGACCGAACAAATGTCGGCCACGAGCGAGACGATGAACCGGCTCGTCAAAGAGCTGGCACATACCGCGGAAGACATGCAGCGCATGAGCCGTCAGTTCAAGCTGTGAACAGTTTCAAGTCAGACAGACCTTCCTCGCGTCCGCTATAATGGGCGCAAGGGAGGTTTTTTCATGCAACGCGTCTCAAGTGAACTGACACAATTTCGCGGCAGTCATTACGACTTCGGCCGCTTTCAAGGTAGATACATCAAGCGCAGCCAACTGCTCGAAAATCGGACCGACCAGTGGAAGCTCCGCGTCCCGCGCTTTGAAATCGATGAGCGCGAAGCGAAGCAGGCGTTCGACCGGTTCGCCCCGAAGATTTGGGAAGAACTGCTCGGCCTGCAAGACGAGCTCGAACTGACGCTCGCCGATACGCTCCTTCATTTCGGCCACTTCCGGGTCAACAACCCGATCAGCGGCTGTTCGATTTTGACGGGCGACAATTTCCTCGTCCGCAATTACGACTATCATCCGATGACGTACGACGGACGGTTCAACGTGTTCCAACCGGACGACGGATACGCCGTCATCGGTCCTGTCTCGCGCGTCACCGGACGGATGGACGGGATGAACGAGCACGGCCTTGCCATGGGCTATAACTTCATCAACCGGCGCCGGCCGGGGGACGGCTTCGTCTGTCAGATGATCGGACGGATGATCCTCGAGACGTGCGCGACGGTCGAGGAGGCGGTCGATTTGTTGAAAGAGATCCCGCACCGCGGCTCGTTCACGTACGTCGTCCATGACAAGTCGTCGAAGACGCGCGTCATCGAAGCGACGCCGCGTGACATCCAAGTCCGTGAGTCGAACATTTGCACGAACCATTTCGAGCTCTTGCAGCACGAGAACCGTTACCACCTCGACGACTCGACGCGGCGGATGATGGAAATCAAGATGTATCAACATATCGTCCAAGACGCCGAGAGCGCGTTCCGGCTCATGAACGACTCCGATAAAGGCGTCTTTTCGGAACTGTACAAGAGTTGGGCCGGTACGATCCATACGGCCGCCTACTTCCCGGAGACGCTCGAGACGTGGTTCGCCCTTGGCGGCGACCGTGACCCGGTCATCTTCGATTTTCAAAAGTGGCTCGACGGTGAGGATTTTGACATGCACGCCCTCGACGGCGAGATCGCGACCGACATCGAGTTCGCCAACACGGTCCAATTGTGGCGCTGACTTCGGTCAGTGCTTTTTTGCCGAAAAACGGGGAATACTGATAACAGGAGGGATTCATATGAAGCGAATCGGATTATTGGCCATCATTTTGAGTATGAGTGTCGTACTCTGCGGTTGCGTGCCGGGGGACGGGACGTATACGACCGACCCGGCCGGCTTCTTCTGGGGGATTTGGCACGGCTGGATCGCACCGGTGTCACTCATTTTAGGACTGTTCAATGACACGTATCGCGTCTACGAAGTGAACAACACGGGCTGGTTTTATGATTTGGGCTTCTATATCGCCATCATCAGCGGGTTCGGTGGGGTGGCGGTGACGCGGAAGAGCCGGGGCTGACGTTAGACCGGCTTCCGCCCCGTTACGGCCACCGTATGATAGTCACGTGAGTCAGGTCCACGTGCCTCGACGATGTCGGTCAGGCCGAGTCGGACGGCGGCAGGGATGAACTGTTCCTGGACGAGCGTCGCGATGCCGTCCCATGTCACATTACCTCTCCCGTCACAATATGTGATGGCAAACGAGCCGCCTGGCTTGAGGACTCGTTCAATTTCGACGAGTACTACGGACACGTCTTCCCAAAAGTAGAGCGTATGGATGCTGAAGACATGGTCAAAACTCTTGTCCGGAAACGGGAGCGTCCCGAGGTCACCTTGGATGACAGCGGCCCGTTGTTCACCGATGGCCACCCGGTTTCGTCTCAAAGCCGAGCGGACGATGGTCGGGGAGCGGTCGAGCCCGGTTACATGCGTTTCGGCGGATGTAAGATGAATACGTGCCATCGCGTCTCCGGCCCCGCAACCGAGGTCGAGGACGCGGTCTTTCGCTTGGAGTGAAAGCTGTTGAATCGTCCAGTCGACTTCGACCCGGTGTTGGCGCACCATCTTCTGACCGATGTATGTCCCAACGAGTCCGCGCGGGTTCTCGTACTGGCTGTCAATCCATGTTTGCAGACGTTTCGGGCGCATCGAACCATTCCTTTCTCTAAGAGACAGATGTAGATTGAGTGTAGCATACCCATCAAAGTAGAGGAGTTGAATCGATGCGTTCCTTTTGGATTTTCGGCAATCAGTTGTCGCACGAGCTTGAGATGCTCGAATACGTCAAAGACGACGACGTCATCGTCATGATCGAGGCGACGTCACGGGCGATGTGGCGGACGTACCATAAACAAAAGCTCGTCCTCATCTTCTCGGCGATGCGCCATTTCGCTGGGGAGTTACGCGACAAAGGCTACACGGTCGATTACCACGAGGCCGATTCGTTCCAAGACGCGTGGGACGACCACTTCACACGATATGAACCGAAGGAAATCCATTATACGGCCGTCACCGACGCCGCGATGGAAAAGAAGCTGCAACAGTTCGGGAAGACACATAAGCTCGTCGAACACTCGGACGTGCCGCTCTTCTATTTAACGAAAGAAGAATCTGTCGACACGCTCGGCAACGCACCGTGGCGGATGGATCGATTTTACCGCCACATGCGGAAACGGTTCGACGTGTTGCTCGAAGACGGAAAACCGCGCGGCGGCAAGTGGTCGTTCGACGCCGATAACCGCGAGCCGCCGAAAGCGGGGTTGACGTTCGCGCCACCGATTTATTTTCGGCCGGACGACATCACGAAAGATGTCATCGAAAAAGTCGAACGCGACTTTGCGGACAATCCGGGAGATATCACGCCTTTCGTTTGGCAGGTGACACATGCGGAGGCGCATCGAGCGTTAGACCGTTTCATCGAGGCGAGGCTCGAGACGTTCGGTCCATACCAGGACGCGATGCTGTCGGACAATCAAGACATGTCGCACAGCCTGTTATCGGCGGCGATCAATACCGGGCTCCTCACACCTCGTGAAGTCGTCGAGGCCGCGTGCGCGGCCGACGCGCCGCTCGCTTCAATCGAAGGGTTCGTCCGTCAAATCTTTGGCTGGCGCGAATATATGCGCGCCGTCTACGTGGCATCGATGCCCGGTTACGAGTCGGTGAACACGTTCAAGCACGAGCGTGACTTGCCCGACTATTTTTGGGACGCGAAGACAGACATGCATTGTGTGCATCAAAGCGTGAAGCCCGTCATCGAGCGGGCACACAATCATCACATTCAACGACTCATGGTGCTCGGCAACTTTGCGACGCTGTTCGAGGTCTCACCGCAACAGACGAGTGACTGGTTCAATGAAATGTATATCGACGCCTACGACTGGGTCGTGTTGCCGAACGTGCTCGGGATGGCGCTCCATGCGGACGGCGGAAAGCTCGCGACGAAACCGTATATCGCCTCCGGCAAGTATATCGACCGGATGAGCGATTACTGCAAAGGGTGCACGTACAATCCGAAACATACGACCGAAGAAGACGCGTGCCCGTTCAATGCCTTGTATTGGAACTTCATTGACAAGCACGAGGAACGCTTCGCGGACAATCAGCGGATGAAGATGATGCTCCGTAACTGGCAAGGGCGTGATGATGACGTCAAAGCCGACATTTTGGCGAAGGCGAGACAGACGCTCGATGAAACCGACTCCTTGTGAGTCGGTTTTTTAACGTACGCTTCACAAACTTTTGCACACGCTTCACAGACAATTTACAATCATCCGTTACGATAGGACTTGTGAGACCCACAACCCCCAAGTGAATAGCATTCGGTAGAACATTCGAGAGACCAACAGAAGCCTATGCGTCGAGGACGCCATGTTTCTGTTGGTCCTTTTTTCTAGGAAAGGGTGAATCAAGTGAATGAAACACTTCGCACGATCGGGCAAGAACAGATGATTGCTTCCATCAAATCGCCAAAACAATTCGAAACGTTCCTTCAATCCGATGTCACGACGACGTTCTTCATGATGGGCACGCTCAGCACGCTCGACCGCTACGTGTCCCACTTGAAGCGAGAGAACAAGACCGTGTTCTTGCACGCCGAGCGCATTAACGGCATCAGCCTCGACCGCGACGGCATCGACTATTTGGCGAAACGGGTCGGTGCCGACGGGATCGTCACGACGAAAGCGTCTGTCATCCAGCACGCGAAACGGGCCGGGCTCATGACGGTACAACGTCTGTTTCTCGTCGACTCGGACGCCGTGACGTCAGGCATCAAGATGGCGAACGACCAGCAGCCGGACGCGCTCGAACTCATGCCGGGCTTGATCCCGAGCGTCATCGAACACGTCGCCGGCAGCGTCCCGTTCCCGATTGTGACGGGCGGGATGATCCGCAAACCGATCGAAGTGCATCAAGCGCTGTCGCACGGTGCGTTCGCCGTCTCGACGGGTGATGAGCGGCTCTGGGCGTCACAAGGAGTGAAGGAGGAAATCATATGAAATCGATTCAACTGCAACACATCAAGAAGTCATACGGGGACACCGAAGTCATCCGCGGAGTTGACGTCACGATCGAGGCCGGCGAGTTTTTCGCGCTCGTCGGACCTTCCGGCTGCGGCAAGAGCACGATGCTGCGGATGATCGCCGGGCTCGAGTCGATCACGGCCGGGACACTTCGTATCGATGGGGTCGCCGCGAACGGGTTAAAGCCGAGCGAGCGCCAACTGTCGATGGTGTTCCAAAACTACGCGCTCTATCCGCACATGACCGTCGAGAAAAACATCACGTTCGGCTTACATACGAAAGGCCTCACACGCCTCGAACAGCGCGAGCGGTGCGTCAAGGCGGCCGAGACGCTCGGATTGACGGACTACTTGAAACGGAAGCCGCGGGAACTGTCAGGCGGCCAGCGCCAACGGGTCGCGCTGGCCCGGGCCATCGTCACCGAGTCGCCGATCTGCCTCATGGACGAGCCACTCTCGAACCTTGACGCCAAGCTCCGGGCCAAGATGCGTTCCGAGATCCGCCAGCTGCAGCGGAAGTTGAACTTGACGATGATTTACGTCACGCACGACCAAGTCGAGGCGATGACGATGGCGGATCGGATGATGTTGTTGAACGACGGGGAAGTTCAACAAGTCGGAAAGCCGCTCGATTTGTACAACAAGCCGGCGAACACGTTCGTCGCCTCGTTCATCGGCTCGCCGCCGATGAACTTGACCGACGTGTCACGCGTCGAAGGCGGTTGGGCCGCCTCGGACGGGCGATTGTTCCGCCCGAACACGGTCACGACGGAAGAGACGGCGACGCTCGGTGTCCGCCCGGAACAAATCACGCCGGCAAACGACGACGTCACGTTCTATGCCGAACTGAAAAATATCGAGGTGCTCGGGACGGAGACGATTCTCGCTTTCGACATGGGCGGCGCGGAATGGCTCGCCAAATGGCCGGGGCAATGGCCGCTCTCGATCGGGGAGAAGGTCGCCTGTCATATCGACCCGAAACAGATGTCGCTCTTTAATGAAGCAGGTCAACGGATCGAGCCGCGCCAACCGAAACTGTTTGAGGCGTTGGAGGTGTTCCAATGACGGTCGCATTACCGAGACAACGCGTGAAGGCACGTCTTTCTGATGCGGCGAGCGGTCTGCTCTACTTGTCGCCGTCGATCGCACTATTCGGGATTTTCCTCGTCTATCCGCTCCTCCGGACGATTTACTTGAGCTTCTTCCGGACGGACACGCAAGGGACGCCGCTCAGTTTTGTCGGGGCGGAGCACTACACGCGGTTATTTGCGAGTGCGTCGTTTTGGCAAAGCATCCAGGCGACGGTCGGCTTCGTCTTATTGACCGTGCCGCTCACAATCCTCATCGCGCTCGGGCTCGCGTTACTTGCTAACGAGAAGCTGCGCGGCATCGGATTCTTCCGGACGGCGTTCTCGGCGACGATGGGGATGAGCGTCGCCGCCTCGTCTGTCATTTGGATGTTCATGTACAACCCGTCGATCGGCATCTTCAATCGCTTTTTAGAAGCGGTCGGGGCGAGCGGGGTGCAGTGGCTCTTAGACCCGCAATATGCGCTTCTTTCCGTCTCGCTCGCGACCGTCTGGATGAACATCGGCTTCACGTTCTTGATTCTCCTCGGCGGTCTGCAAAACATCGATCGGACGCTCTATGAGAGTGCGGATATCGCCGGGACGAGTTATTGGACGCAACTTCGGGCCATCACGATCCCGATGCTGTCGCCGACGCTTTTCTTCGTCGGCATCATCTCGCTCATCAACGCGTTCCAGACGTTCGGGCAAATCGATTTGCTCACGAAAGGCGGGCCGACGAACTCGACGAACGTCATCGTCTACGCCATCTATAAGGACGCGTTCATCAATTACAACGTCGGCGGCGCGAGCGCGCAGGCGGTGCTGTTGTTCGTCACGGTGCTCTTGTTGACGTGGCTCCAGTTCAAGCTCGTCGAAAGGAAGGTGCATTACCAATGACGGTACGCAACACGCTCGTCTACACGCTTCTCGTCTTGAGCGCCTGCGTCATGTTGTTCCCGATCGCCTATGCGTTCTCGATCAGCCTCATGGACGGGAGCGAGGTGTTAAAAGGCAACCTCATCCCGCACGAGCCGTCGCTCGCGAACTATGTCGCGGCGTTCGAGCGCATCCCGCTCATGACGTATCTCGTCAACAGTCTCGTCGTCGCGCTCCTCGTCATGGTCGGACAAGTCGTCTTGTCGAGTCTCGCCGCGTTCGCTTTCGTCTTCATCGACTTTAAAGGCAAAGGGATCATTTTCATGCTGTTCCTCGCGACGATGATGGTGCCGTGGGAAGCGACGATGGTGCCGAATTTCTTGACGGTGCAGTCGCTCGGCTGGTTGAACACGGTATGGGGGCTGTCGGTGCCGTTCTTCGCTCTCGCCTTCGGGACATTTTTACTGCGGCAACAGTTCAAGACGATTCCGTACGAAATGTACGAGGCGTCCCAGATCGCCGGGATCAGCCGCTTTCGTTTCTTCTGGAACGTCGTCTTGCCGGTATCGAAGACGCCGCTCGTCACGCTGTCCGTGTACAGCTTTTTGACGACGTGGAACATGTACTTATGGCCGCTGCTCGTGACGAACACGGAGCAGGCACGAACGGTCCAAATCGGGATTAAACAGATGCAGTCGAACGAGATCGCCTCGGACTGGGGCGTCGTCATGGCGGCCGTCATCCTAATCATCATCCCGACGCTCCTGCTCTTGTTCGCGGGACAAAAACAACTGCAAGAAGGATTGACGCAAGGCGCCATCAAATAAAAGGAGGAATTTTAAAATGAAGAAAACATGGGGATTATTCGCAGGGTTGGCCAGTTCATTGTTATTGCTCGGGGCGTGCGGCAGTGAAGAGGCGGCACCTGAAGCGTCGGCGACGGAAGACGGGAAGACCGAGGTCGTGTTTTGGCACGCGATGAGCGGTGACTTAGAGACGGCGCTCAACAACCAAGTCGACGCCTTCAACGAATCGCAAGACGACTATGAAGTGAAGCCGATCTTCCAAGGGACGTATGAAGAGGCGCTCACGAAGTTCAACGCCGTCGCCGGTTCACCGGACGCACCGGCCATCATGCAGACGTTCGAGGTAGGGACGAAATATATGATCGACACGAACAAGATCACCCCGGTCCAAGAGTTCATTGACAAGGAAAACTTCGACACGGGCGCATGGGAAGAGAACATCTTGAGCTACTATCAAGTCGACGGCAAGCAGTACTCGATGCCGTTCAACTCGTCGACACCGGTGCTCATTTACAATAAGGACGCGTTCAAAGAAGCGGGACTCGACCCGGAGCAGGCGCCGCGGACGTATGACGAATTGAAACAAGCCGCGAAAGCACTTACGACCGACGACCAGACCGGGTTCACGATCCTTAACTACGGCTGGTTCTTCGAGCAACTCGTCGCCGCCCAAGGCGGTCTTTACGTCGACAACGACAACGGCCGCAGCGGTGCCCCGACGAAAGCGGTGTTTGACGGGGAAGAAGGCCAGAACGCCTTCAACTTGATCAAAGACATGTACGATGAGAAGACGTTCATGAACGTCGGACAAAACTGGGACGACATGCGCGCCGCGTTCCAGTCAGGCAACGTCGCCATGTACCTCGACTCGTCGGCCGGAGTCCGCACGGTCGTCGACAACGCGCCGTTTGACGTCGGTGTGTCGTACTTGCCGGTGCCGAACGAGGCGGACCGGGAAGGTGTCGTCATCGGGGGCGCTTCACTCTGGATGGGTGACGGCATCGCCGACGAGACGAAACAAGGGGCATGGGAGTTCATGAAGCACGTCGCCTCGAAAGAAGCACAAGCGAAATGGCACGTCGAGACGGGGTACTTCGCGATCAACCCGGACGCATACAACGAGCCTATCGTCGAAGAAGTGTGGGCCGAGTATCCGCAACTGAAAGTGACGGTCGACCAATTGAGCGAGACGAAGACGTCGCCGGCGACGCAAGGCGCGCTCATCTCGTCGTTCCCGCAGTCACGTCAAAGCGTCGTCAACGCGATGGAGAGCTTGTATCAAGGTGTGTCGGTCGAGGACGCCTTGAAGCGTGCAGCTGACGAGACGACTTCCACCTTGGGGCAGTAACATGTTGATTTACGCCCATCGCGGCTATAGCGCCAAGTATCCCGAGAACACGCTGAAAGCGTTCGAGGCGGCGTTCCCTCACGCCGATGGCATCGAACTCGATGTCCAGCTGTCAAAAGACGGCCGCCTCGTCGTCATCCATGACGAGACGGTCGACCGGACGACAGACGGGAGCGGCTACGTGAAAGACATGACGCTCCGTCAACTTCGCTTACTTCGGAGCGGGGGAGAACGCATCCCGACGCTTGAAGAAGTGCTCGCGCTCGTCGCACCGCACGACATCACGCTCAACGTCGAGCTGAAGACGGACCGATTTGAGTATGCGGGTATCGAGTATCTCGCGTGGCTGGCAACCGAAGAGTTCGAACTCGAGAAACGTGTCGTCTTCTCCTCGTTCAATCCGGACACGCTCGTCCGGTTGCGGGAGGTCGCACCTGAAGCGAGGATCGCTGTCTTGACCGGCGACGGTCATCCGGACTTGCTGGACGTCGTCACCCGGCTCAAGGCGGAAGCTGTCCATGCCCAGCCCGAGTTCGTCGGGACGGACATGTGGGAGAAGCTGGAGCAACAAGTGTCGATTCGCCTGTATACGATCAACGAGGTGAGTCAGCTCTCGCTCGTCGATGGCGTCGAGGCCATCATGACCGATGAAGTGGAATTGTTGGCGCCAGTACGCGAATCGATTCGATGAATAGAAGCGGTGTCCGTGAACGAGCGGGCACCGTTTTTTTGGTATGCAATAACATAGCGAAAGAGCGGCAAGATTTTGGGCGGGCAGTAAGTATAACGCGAGCCACGGTGTATAAAAAAAATGACGCATCATCCATGTGGATGATGCGCCTGCTTAATCAACGGTTATCCGTGAAACGGAATAAGGTGGCCTCCGTTATATGACCTGACAACTTATGTTTTATACGATGTTGGGAATAGATTCGGCTAGAAAACACATACTCCCCATCGTTGACGAACACTTCGATGGACGAGGCATCGATAAAGATGCGGAACGTTCGTCCGTCCGCCTTAATGCGGCGAATGTCGCCGTCCCGTTTTAGTTCGAGCACGTCACCTTGTTTCGAGAACGTAGCGGTGTCTCCGAAACAGTGGAGTGTGAAGTCGCCAATAGCACTGAACGTCAACTCGAGCGCATCGCCTTCAAAAGGTGTCCCGTCAATCTGTTCGCTCGTTCGTCGAAGGATTGTCACCTCTTCAATCGGCGTCATATACAAGCGTCCGTTCCGAAGCGACAACTCGCGCGGGAGGGTCATCTGGTTCGTCCATCCTTCGGCTTGTTCGGGCCAGTTTCGTTCCCACATCGCATTCCATGCGATCAAGATGCGACGGCCACGGTCATCTTGAAACGTCTGGGCGGCATAAAAGTCATGGCCGTAATCGAGCTCGGTGAAGGTGCCGTGCTTATACACCGGCGTGTCGACATCGAGGCTACCGATGAAGTATCCACATTGATGCAAGTTGTGATAGCGGTCATCGTCCGGCTCCATGCCTTGGGGAGATAGGAGCAAGACGTCCCGTCCGTCCAAGCTGAACAGGTCTGGGCATTCCCACATCCAGCCGTGTTCACCGGTCTCTCCGGCAATGACGCCGCGCTCGGTCCAGTGAATCGCGTCGTTTGATTCATACAAGACGACTTTCCCGTCCTTCACGTCACGCGTACCGAGGATCATGTAGTAACGCCCGTTCTCTGTCCATACTTTCGGGTCACGGACATGTGCGTTCCCACGTTCCGGTTCACCCGTGATGAGTGGATTGTTAGGGTGTTTCGTGAACGTCACGCCATCCGTTGACGTCGCCAGGCATTGGACTTGCTTCAGTTCTTCCCGCTGCTCGTCGAGCCATACGTTCCCGGTGTAGTAAAGATGAAGGACACCGTCCACGTTGAGCGCGCTCCCTGAGAACACCCCGTCCCGGTCATAATCTTGACCCGGACGGAGCGCGATCGGCTTGTGTTCCCAATGAATGAGGTCATAAGAGGTGGCGTGACCCCAATGCATGTCGTCCCATTCGACGCCGAACGGATGATATTGATAGAACATATGGTACACCCCGTTGAATTGGCATAGACCGTTCGGGTCGTTCATCCAACCGAACGGGGGAGCGAAATGGTAACGGGGACGGTACGTCATACCGACAACACTTCACTCGTGAACGTATCCGTGATCGAACGTTCCTCGCCGTACACTTCCACGGTGATTGGTTGTTCGAAAGTAGCCCGACGCGAGATTGTCACGTCTTGTTGGGTGGCATAGACGTCGAGCGTCTCGCCTTGCCATTCAATCGAGAACGTGAGTGATGTCCAGGCTTTCGGAAGCATCGGTGAGACGCGGAGCTTCCCGCCTGTCATTCGTACACCGCCAAAACCGTTGACGACGGCTTGCCAAATTCCGCCGAGCGAAGCGGCATGGATGCCGGCGTCAGATGTCTTCATGTTCGGACCGAGGTCGATCTCAGAAGCGCGGCGGAACAAATCGTACGCGAGCTCTTGGTCACCGAGATCAGAAGCAAGAACACTATGCGTTGACAGCGAAAGGGAAGAGTCGTGGAGTGTCTTTGGCTCATAGTATTCCCAGTTCGCCCGTTTTACATCGGCAGAGAACAAGTCTTCGAGCAAGTACATCAAGATCATGACGTCCGCTTGTTTCGACACTTGGATCTCATTCACTTGTTCAAGGTTGTAGTCGAGGAACATGGATCCGACGTTTTCTTGATTTTTATACTTCGTCAAATCGATGATTTCTTTGTCGAGATACGTGTCGTCTTGCGGCAAGACGCCGTCTTCGCGAATTTGCGGCAAGTAAATCAAATCAAGGACATGACGGAACCGTTCCTCGGCCGTCTCAAGATCAAGTTTCTCATTCAACCGATCGAACAGTTCTGATTTCTCGTCACGAAGCAACACGATATACTCGATTGCTTTTTGAATGTTCCAATGCGCCGTATAGTTCGTGAATGCATTGTTGTCAACGTGTTCTTTGTATTCGTCCGGACCGACGACTTCATTGATTTCGTAACGACCGGCTGCTTCATTCCATTCTAACCGGCTCGCCCAGAATTTGGCCGTGTCAATCAACAGCTCATAGCCATACTGGTCCATGAAGTCTTGATCACCCGTCACTTGGTAGTACTGCCACGTTGCGAACGCGATATCGGATGTAATGTGTTGCTCGATAAAGCCGGACCAAATCTTCGTCGCCTCACCGGTCACAATATCGGCCGCGCCCCATACCGGAGTCACTTCTCCATCATCGAGCCAAGCTGACTCCCATGGGAACATCGCCCCTTCATAACCGTTCTCTTGCGCTTTACGGTGTGCCCCAGCGAGGGACTGATAGCGATATTCGAGAAGGCTCCGCGCGATTTTAGGATTCGTGTACGTGTAATACGGGAGGATAAAGATTTCCGTGTCCCAGAACGTATGACCTTTATAACCTTCGCCCGACAAGCCTTTGGCGCCGATGTTCATCCGGTTATCATGTTTTGGAGTCATGACGGCCATATGATACTGAGCAAAACGAATCGCGAGTTGGTCGAACATTTCTTCCGACTCGATTTTAATCGGCACATGTGACCACACGAGATCATCCCATGCTTTAACGTGGTCGGCGAGGAGCCGGTTGTAACCGAGCTTCTCGATATTTTTCGTCACTTCAAGAGCGTGCGCCGCAAGATTCGTCGTCTCGACGTCACGGTCACGTGAAGTGAACACCGTCGAGTATTTCTCGATTGTCAACGTCTCGCCAGCAGAAAGTGAGATGTCGGAGTAGTCGAAGAAGATTTTCCGACGATCCATCTTAATAATCGACTTCGGTTCAAACACATTTTCAGTCGCAAAGCGATGGACGCTATGGAAGGCGAAATCGATTGCTGACTCAGTCGTTTTCTGCAACTGTTGCATGAAGCGACCGTCATAGAGGCGTTTATCGCCTTCAAGGAAATGTTGGACACCGCTGTTCGTCGTCTGTCCGTTGATGCCTGACGTGAGAGCAATCGTCGTCGCTTGTTCTGGTGTAATTGTTACGCGTTGGGCGATGACATGCAAGTTCGCCATCGAGACGAACCGCGAGAAGACGAGGCGATACATCTCTCCGGTCGGGCTCTCCCACGTCACGTCACGCGTCAACTCGGCCTGCTTTAGATTGAGCGTCCGACGATACGAATGAATTTTCCCTTGAGTTAAATCGAATCGAGTGCCATTTAGTTTGAACTCCATCCATAAGACATCTGCTGCGTTCGGAAGTTCAGTGACTTCGTTTTCCGCAAACTTGTTAAACGTCCCTGCGACAAATAAGTTGCGTGTCTCATTAGCGTAATGCTCTTCTGTCACCGACCGTAGTCCCATATAGCCGTTCCCGAGCGAGAAGACGGACTCGCCTTTCCCGAGCCAGTCTTGACAGAATCCATCCTCAGCCACGAGCCAATGTTGCAGCTCTCCAGTACCAGTCGTATAGTTCATCAGTGTATTTGCCACGTTGTACCCTCCTGTATAATAAAGCGCTTTCTTTATTCGACCCCATTCTATCCGAAACGTTTCGGGTAATCAACCACTATTTTCATGAACTTATCTTCCGTTTGATGATAAATCGTGATTAAATGGGGGTAGAAACGTTTTAGAAAAGAGGTTTGACATGGATCAGATGATTGCGAGTTTGGGGTTTCGATTCAAAAAAATACAAGAGTTCCGGGGACAGTCAATTTGGAAGTCCATCTTTTACGTGGTGATGGCCATCTTACTGGCGAATGCGGTTGTTTATGGCGTGAAGTGGTTGAATCAACCCACTTTTGATGAGACGTTGCCGTCGTTTCAAGTGACCACACAAGGCCTGACATACGAAGAGCCTTTTCTGTTCGAGATGCCGGTGCTTGATCTTGTCGTCATGGTCGGGGAGGAGCGCTCGACGAACGCGAAGCAGACACTGTTGCTTGAAGAAGAGGGTTGGGTTTTCAAACGAAGCGGGATCGCGACAGAATTGAACGGTTACGCGACGTTACTCGATTTCGTGAATAAAGAAAAACTGACGGAAACGGACGTCCGGGAAGTCGTGTCAGACTTGAATTGGTTTTACCCGCTCTATATTTATGGGGCGGTTTTGATGGATTTACTCGTTCACATTGTGCTTATCACATTGTTGGCGTTGGCGGGTCTGAGTTTTCGGCGCTTCGTTCCGATTCGCTTTAAAGAAGCCTGGACGATCACGGCTTACGGAATTACAGCACCACTTCTCGTACGAACGGTTATTTCGCTCTTGCCGATCACGGTACAGATGCTCCCGGTCCTTTACTGGGCAACAGTCGGGATATTCGCTTTCATGACAATACGAAAAATCGGCGATGACTAATCATCGCCGATTTTTCGTGACGGACTCCCGAAGGATCAACTGGTTATTGACGAATGCTTCGTGTGGAACGTCTTTTCCTTCGACGATGGAGACGACCATTTTGGCAGCCTTTTTCCCCATCTCATACGGTTGTTGACCGACTGTTGTTAAAGGTGGGGACACGTATTGCGAAAGCAGGATGTTATCGAAACCGATGATCGACAAGTCTTCCGGGACGTTCAAGCCGAGCTCACGTGTCGCTTGTAAGACACCGAGTGCCATGACATCAGATGCGCAAAAGGCGGCGGTCACTTCCGGATGATTCAACAAGAATGGGAGCGACACATTTTTCGCGGCAGCCTCCTCGAAATCACCGTTCAAGACATACTCGTCGTTAAGGTCAATCCCGTTCTCATGCAACACTTGGCGATAGGCGTCGTAGCGCACGGTCGATACGTAGGCGTGGGGGGCACCGTTCATGAAGGCGATATGCCGATGACCGAGACGGATTAAGTAGCGGACCGCTTGCTTCGCACTCTCTAACTGGTTGGAAGTGACGTATCCGGTGTTGATTCCTTCGACTGGAATATCGACGAGCACACATGGGACCGTGCTCTCGATCGCCTCGAGTAAATAGGGGTCGTCTCGCTTGAGGCCTTGAATGACGACGCCGTCGAGTTGGCGTTCGGCACACATTTGTCCGTACGTTTTATTTTTTTGTTTTGAGGTTGTCGTCGATAAGAGGACGAACTCATAATCGAGTTCCGACAATTCGTCTGACACGCCGCAAAGCGTCTCGAACATGAAGTTGTCTTTGACGCTTTCGCGCTTCAAGTCGGTGACGAGGAAACCGATCGTCTTTGACTGTTTCTTGACGAGGCTACGCGCTAGAATATTCGGGCTGTATCCGAGTTCCTTCGCGATACGCATGATTTTGTCCCGTGTCTCTTTATTGACGTCATCGTACCCGTTCAAGGCGCGGGAAACGGTCGTGACGGAAAAACCGGATGCTTTCGAGACGTCTTTCAATGTGGCCATGACGCATGACTCCTTTTCTATGAAAACGTTATGAATAGATCGTTTAAATTTGTTGGTATGTATATTTTAGACCCAGAGGGTTTCACTTGTAAACCTTGAAATGAAAGCGTTTAATTGACTTCGCAAAAAAACACTTGCTTTCCGAAACGTTTCGGGTATAAAATCGAGTTGTGAGTTGAAAGCGGTTACTTTATGTTTTGTCATTATCCATAAGGAGGAAATCACACATGAATAAAAAACGCCTATCATTATCGGTCTTAATGCTGTCGAGTCTCATCTTTGCAGCTGCTTGTGGCGGGAACGATGAAGCGCAAGTCGCTTCAGATCCGTCGGAGCTTGAAGGAAAAGAAATCACGGTCGGGACGTGGAAAGGGACGGATGCTGAAGTCAAGGCGTTTGACGAGTTGCTCGCTGCCTTCACGGAAGAAACCGGAATCAATGTGAAAAAGAAAGTATATAATGACTATCAAACACAACTTCAAACTGACCTTGTTGGCGGTACAGCACCGGACGTCTTTTATGTCGATGCGTTCCTAGCACCGGAACTTTCGAAGCAAGGTGTACTCGAACCGCTCGACCAATATGCAGAACAAGCGGATAAAGATCTGAGTGATTTCTATGAACCGGCAATCAACGCATTCAAGTCGGATGATCAATTGTTTGGGTTACCGAAAGACTACTCGACACTCGGTCTTTATTATAACAAGCGATTGATTGAAGAGGCAGGCTTCACGCCGGACGACATTCCGACCGAAATGGAACAACTTCCTGCCTTCCTTGCCGACTTGAAAGAGCAACTTCCATCAGGTGTCGTTCCAGCAATCACGACGTCAGAACTTGCCCGTCATATGTTTGTCCTTCAATCAGGAGGTACAGATGTGGTCAGTGACGACCGGAAAGCGGTGTTGTCACAGCCTGACCAACTCGCGGCGCTTCAACCGTTAGTGGACGCGTATCAAGACAAGCTCGTGCAACGGCCGGCTGATCTTGGCCAAGGTTGGGCTGGCGATTCGTTCGGTGCTGAGCGCGCGGCTATCATGATTGAAGGGAACTGGGCGATTTCGCACATCGAGCAAAACTTCCCGGATGTCGAGATGGGGACAAAAGAAGTACCAACAATCGGCGGGAACAGCGGTTCGATGATGTTCACGGTTTCTTATTCGCTCAACAGCGATTCGGATGAAAAGGCGGCGGGTTGGGAGTTCATCAACTACGCGACGTCACAAGACGGAATGAAAATCTGGTCTGAAGGGGCTGGTGTTCTTCCATCCCTCAAGTCGATTGCCGAAGAGTTGAACTTACAAGACGATGAGTTGAAAGCACCGTTTGTAGCGGCTGGAGCTTATGCGACACCTTGGCAAAAAGGGGATGCGCTCTCAATCGTTGCACGGGAATACAACAACTTATTACCTGCAGCTCTTACAGGCGATATGACGCTTGAAGAAGCGATGAAACGTGCTGAAGAAGCGGCGAACAAAGATATCGAGACGCAGTTGCAGTAAGACAGAGGGCTCGCGTGACACCGCGAGCCTACTTTTGTTCGGAAAGGAATGGTCCTATGGGCACACAACTCGAGATTAACCGTCGCACGGATGCGGCTGCGCAGGCACCGAGTCCGAAGAACGGAAAAGGGAGCGAACGAAATCGTCGGGAAGCCCTGCAAGGCGTCACGTTCATGTTGCCGACACTACTCCTACTATTCACGTTCACGTTGCTTCCAATCTTTTATTCTCTCTTTCTATCGTTCACGCGCGTCAACTTGTTCGGGGGAATTGACTTTCAATGGGTCGGTTTTACGAACTATGTGAACGCTTGGAACGATGATCGCGTCTGGACGGCACTCAACAACACGTTCCGTTACGCGTTATTCGTCGTCCCGATTCAGACAGCGGTCGCGCTCCTTATGGCAGCCGTCTTGAACTCAGGCATCCGGTTCCAAAATACGTTCCGGACGATTTACTTTTTGCCGACACTCACCTCGAGCTCGGCACTCACGATGATCTTCATGTTCCTTTTCAGTTTGAACGGACCAATCAATAATTTGCTCGTCAACTTTGGTCTGCTTGAAGCACCAGTCAATTTTATCAACGAGACGGATTTCGCGCTCGCAACAATCATGGTCATGAACATCTGGTCGACTGTTCCGTTCTTTATGACGATCTACCTTGCTGGCCTACAAGATATCCCGCGTTCGCTTTATGAGGCGGCATCTCTCGATGGGGCAAACGCATGGCAGAAACTCATGAAAATTACGGTACCGAATTTGACGCCGGTCACAAACTACGTCATTTTGATGGGGATTATCGGGTGTTTCCAATTGTTCGACCAAGCGTATATCATCTCTGGGGGAACGGGCGGACCGAACAATGCGACACTGACGTTCTCGCTGATCATTTATCAGTACGCGTTCCAAACGATCGGGACGATGGGTTATGCTTCGGCGCTCGCCATCATCTTGACCCTCATCATCTTCACCGTGTCGATGCTCGCGCGCAGACTGAACAAAGAAGAGTCGAACTACTAAGGAGGAATGGAACATGAAAAAGAGAAAATGGCCGCGCGTCCTCTTGTACGTCATTCTCGTCTCGTACGCGCTCATCACGATGTACCCATTCCTGTGGGCCGTGCTCGCCTCGTTCAAACCGTATAGCGAGATTGTTGCCGGTGGGCTCACGTTATGGCCTGAAAATCCGACGCTTGCCAATTATCAACATATTTTCACAAACGATCCGCTGTTCCCGCGTTGGATCATGAACTCGTTCTTTATCGCGACAGTCGGGACGATTGTGAACGTCATCTTCAACACGATGGCAGGATACTCGCTTGCCCGTTTACGTTTTCCAGGACGGAACTACTTGTTCCTCCTCATTCTTGCTGTCATGATGGTTCCGGGCCAAATCTTGCTCATCCCGAACTACTTGATCATGCGCTCGCTCGGCATCCTAGATACGTATGCGGCGCTCATCGTTCCAGGAGCGATTAACTTCGCTTACATTTTCTTGATGCGTCAGTTCTTCATCAACTTCCCGAGAGAAGTGGAAGAGGCCGCGCAAGTAGATGGGCTCAATCGATTCCAAACGTTTTGGCGTATCGTATTCCCGATGGCCAAAGCATCCGTGGCGACACAGGCCGTTTTTGTCTTCCTTGGTTTCTGGAATGAGTTTTTGAAGCCCCTTCTCTACATTACGTCACCAGAGAAGTACACGCTCACGCTCGGACTCCAGTCATTCCAAAGCCAAAATGCGACACAGTGGAACTATATCATGGCAGCCTCAGTCGTCAGCATCATTCCAATCATCATTTTGTATATCTTGCTGAATAAATACTTTATGCAAGGGCTACGAATTGGTGGGGACAAATAAGGAGAATTTAAATGAAAGCTTTCATTTTTGATTTAGATGGTGTGATCACGGATAGTGCCGAATACCATTACTTGGCGTGGAAAGCGCTCGGAGAAGACCTTGGTATTCCGTTCGACCGTGAATTCAACGAAACGCTTAAAGGTGTCAGTCGGACCGAATCACTGGAGCGGATTTTGAGTCTCGGAGGGCGGGAACAGGATTTCTCACTAGAAGAGAAGGAACAGCTCGCCACAAAAAAGAATGAACATTACGTATCGCTAATTTCTAA
>NZ_JAFIFD010000005.1 GCF_020832205.1 Exiguobacterium sp.
CGATTTGGTGTGCCCGGAAGTTCATCGGTGACGAGCCGTTCGCGGTCCTGCTCGGGGACGACATCATCGAGTCGGACGTGCCGGCGACGCAGCAGTTGATCGAACAGTATGAGCGGTACCACCGTTCCATCATCGGCGTGCAGCGCGTCCCGTATGAAATGACGAAACGATATGGTATAATTGACCCGCTTGCCGTCGAAGGAAAGCTCATCCCGGTCCGGACGTTCGTTGAGAAACCGATGGTCGAGGAGGCGCCTTCGAACCTCGCCATCCTCGGTCGCTACATTTTGACGCCGGACGTCTTCGAGGCGTTGTCGGACCAACAAGTCGGGGCCGGGGGCGAGATTCAATTGACGGACGCCATCGCGCGACTGAACGAGGTCGAGACGGTGTACGCCTATGAATTTGACGGGCGCCGTTACGACGTCGGGGAACCGATCGGCTTCATCGAAGCGACGATTGCCCATGCGCTGTGCGACCCAGATTTAAAAGCCAACGTCCATGCGCTCTTGAAGCGATTCGTGGACGAACTCGAACAACAGTAAGGTGTGTTATTTTTGAAAACAATGTTAATGGTCTGTCAAAACTATTATCCGGAAATCGGCAGCGCCGGCAACCGGATGCAAAATATTACGCATCTCATGAAAGAACGCGGCTATGATGTCGAAGTCATCACGGCCGCCCCGTCGTATCCGAACTTCAACTTGTATCAAGACGACCGGTTCTGGAATGACAAGGCGCTCAACAATCAACCGTTCATCAAGCGACTCATCACGAAGAAGCGGAAGCACACGTCGAACATGGTGAGCCGTCTCGCCTTGTTCCTCGAACAGATGATCAAAGGCGTCGCCGCCGTACGGACGCTCGACAAAAAACCGGATGTCGTCTTTGCGACGACCCCGTCTTTTTTTATGGCGTTCGTCGGTGTGTATGCGAAACGGAAGTACGGCGTGCCGTTCATCCTAGACGTCCGTGATCTTTGGCCGGAGTCGGTGAAAGGGGTCGGCGTCTTCAAGTACGACTGGATGCTCGCGCCGGCGTTTTGGTTTGAGAAGCGTCTGTATAAAACGGCAGACGCCATCATCATCAACTCAGAAGGGTTCCGCAGTTATCTTCGCCAGCGCGGGGTCGACAACGATATCATCCACTATATGCCGAACTCGATTCGCGAGAGCGAGCGCAACTTGGAGCGGACCGTCCCCGCGGACGACCGGATGGAAATTTTATACGCTGGCAACATGGGACTCGCCCAAGACGTGTCGCTCTTGCTTGAACTCGCGGAGCGGTTCCGGAACGAACCGCGCATCCATTTCAAATTGATCGGATATGGATATCGGAAGAACGAGTTGAAACAGACGATCAAAGACCGCGGTTTCCAAAACTTTCTCTTCCTCGAGGCGATGCCGCGGACGGAGGCGTTTCAGGCGATCAAAAATGCGGACGTCGCGTTCGTCAGCCTGATCGACCAAGACGTGTTCGACACGGTCATCCCGGGCAAGTTGATCGACTATATGGCGGTCGGTAAACCGATTGTCGCGGCGGTGTCAGGCCATGCGGCGAATGTCATCGAAGCGGCGGAAGTCGGATATGTGTCACGCAAACGTGACATCGACGAGATTGTGCGCTCCCTCCGAACGTTGCTCGAACGCCCGGAGCTGCGTGACAAGTATGGCGCGAACGGCGTCCGCTACGTGAAAGACAACTTATGTTGGGAAAACAATATACACGTCCTCGAAGACGTGATCGAAAAAGTAACGATGGAGGAAACACGATGAAGGTATGTATGTTTGTATGGAACCATTTCACGAATGACGCCCGCGTCCTTCGCGAATGTTCAGCGCTCGCTGAGGCGGGTTACGAGGTCGATTTGATTGCCTTGCAAGATCCGAAAAACAAAGAGCTCCCGGCTGAAGAAATGCGTCCGGAAGGATTCCGTGTCATCCGGGTCAAACGCCAACCGCCCGTGCTTATAAATGCAATGAAGTTTGCGAGCCAGGTAAAAAAATGGGTTTTTAAGAAGACGACCCGCAAGATCGGAGCGGGGCTCGTCGGAGCGGGGCTGTTCGTTCTCGCGCCGCTCACGATGATCGGACTCGGTGCCGCGGCTGGCGCGATATTGCTTCCGCCGGTCCGCAAAAACATCGTCAACTTGAGCGCGATGCTCGAGATGGTGTTCGCCTCGACGAAAAAGTCATACGATTTCTATCATGCCAACGACTTGAACACGCTCCCGCAAGCACTCATTGCCGGGAAGCTCGTCAACAAAGGCAAGATCGTCTACGACTCGCATGAAGTCCAGACGGACCGGACCGGCTACGGATACATCCAAAGTAACCTCGAAGGCTGGTTGTTGCCTTACGTCGACACGATGATGGTCGAGAACCATACGCGCGCGGCGCACAACGAAAAATTGTACGGTTTCTATCCGTACGTGCTCCACAACTATCCGTTCTATCGTCCGCTCGACTTCTCGCTTCGGAAAGACTTGCATGCGCTCCTCGACTTGCCACACGATGAGAAGATCTTGTTGTACCAAGGCGGCATCCAAGCCGGCCGCGGTCTCGAACAGCTCATCCTTGCGGCGAAAGACTTTAAGGAAGGGACGCTCGTCATGATCGGGGACGGGAAATTGAAACCATTGATCAAACAGATGATTGAAGACGAGGGCGTCAGTGACCGCGTCAAGATGATTGACAAAGTGCCGGTCGAGGCGTTACCGTACTATACGATGAACGCGTATCTTGGCTTCCAAGTGCTTAACAACGTCTGTTTCAACCATTACTCGGCATCTTCGAACAAGCTGTTCGAATACTTGATGGCGGAAGTACCGGTCGTCTCGTGCGACTTCCCTGAAATCGAGCGGGTCGTGGCCGGGAACGACGTCGGTGTCGTCGTCGACTCACACGATCCGAAGTCGATCGCCGAAGGCGTCAACCGTTTGCTCGAAGACGAGGCGCTCTACGCCCGTGTGAAAGAGAATACGAAGACGGCACGTGAACAATACAACTGGGATTTGGAAAAAGAGGCACTCTTGCACGTCTACGAAAACGTCGCAGACCGCAAGTTGCCGATTATGAAAGACGGTGCGCCAAAGCCAGTATAATGAAAAGACTGCGGCTTTGGCCGCGGTCTTTTTTCTGTGGAAGGGGGAACTTATATGAAACGTCAACAACAACATCTATTGCGTCAACAAGTATGGAAAAAACTCCAATCGATCTCTGTGAAGGATATCGCCTGGATTATCGCCGGTTCGTTCATCCTCGCATTCGGGGTGAACTACTTCACCGTCCCGAACGACTTCTCGGAAGGGGGTCTGCTCGGGGTGACGATCATCTTGTTCTATTTGTTCGAATGGGACCTCGGCGTCACATCGATCATCGGGAACGGGATCTTGTTCATCATCGGGTATAAGCTGCTCGATCGCCGGACGATGGTGTACTCCGTCGTCGCGGTCGTCGCGACATCATTTTTCTTGAGCGTCACCCATAGCTGGGGCAGCCCGGCCGAAGACAAGTTGCTCGCGGCCATCTACGCCGGGATTATGATCGGGGTCGGCATCGGCATGGTGCTCCGCGTCGGCGGGACGACCGGGGGCGGGGTTATCATCGCCCGGCTCATGGAACGGTATCTCCATTTGAGCGTCGCCGTGTCGATGTTCATCATCGATGCGATCGTCGTCGGGATGTCGGGTATTTTCCTCGGCGAGCAAGTCGTGCTCTACACGCTCATCGCCATCATCATCGGCTCTTGGGTCATCGACCTCGTCGCCGAAGGCTTGAACATCCGAAAAGCAGTCACGATCATCAGCGACAAGCAAGAAGAACTCGCCGTCGTCTTGACGGAGACGCTCGGCCGTTCGGCGACAATCATCCACGGTCACGGCTACTACACGAAGCAAGACAAGAACATGCTCTACATGATCGTCGACAAGCGCCAAGTCGGTCCGCTCAAAAAAATCGTCGAAGTGACCGATCCGCGTGCCTTCGTCGTCATCCACCAAGTGAAAGAGGTCATCGGCGAAGGGTTCAGCTACCCGTCCCGATAATTAGAAAGCTGGTGTTTTGACGTCAACTTCTATATAATAAAAGGCGTGTAAAAAGAAGGAGGAACTGACTACTATGCAAACGATCGCTACAATCAGCCTACTCGTCGTGGCTGTCTTATTGATTGTCGTCGTACTGCTCATGTCAGGTCGGTCGCAAGGTCTTGGGGCGATTGCAGGTGGCGCGGAGCAGTTGTTCGGCCGCCAGAAAGCGCGCGGCTTCGACGCTGTTTTGAACCGAACTGCAGCTGTACTAGGCACGTTGTTTTTCATTTTAGGATTACTAGTCGCATCATTATGATGAAAGGCTGATCGTTCTCGATTTTTACGTGAGGCGGTCAGCTTTTGTTTTTTTACAATTTTTTTTGGGAATAATGGAATGTACGAGGAGATGACTTGAACGATGAAAGTGAGTGCACCGAAACCGTTCTTCTTTGAAGGCGGACCACGTGCCGTGTTGATGTTACATGGCTTTACGGGATCGAGCGCGGATGTCCGCATGCTCGGCCGTTTCCTACAAAAAGAAGGCTACACTTGCATGGGACCCCAGTATCGGGGACATGGCGTCCCGCCGGAAGAGTTGCTTGAATATGGACCGAACGACTGGTGGCAAGACGTGCAAGACGCTTATCAGGCGCTAAAAGACAAAGGGTATGATGAGATCGCCGTCTGCGGCCTCTCACTTGGCGGCGTCATGTCGCTCCGCCTCGCCTCAGAAGCGAGCGTGAAAGGTGTCGTGCCGATGTGCGCGCCGACGGAGATCGACGCCGAGGACCGGTTGTATAAAGGAGTCCAAGCGTACGCCCGAGAATATAAATCAAGAGAAGATAAATCGGCCGAACAAATCGAGCGAGAGATGGCAGACTTCAAGCCGATGCCGACACTCACCGACTTACGCGCGTTCGTCCAAGAGACGACATCACGGCTCGAAGATATCTTCGTTCCCGCGCTCGTCGTCCAAGGGGCGAAAGACCGCATGGTCGATCCTCAATCTGCACACGAAATTTACGAGGCGATCAACGCGTTCCAAAAAGAACTGCTCATGTATGAACAGTCGGGACACGTGATCACCCTCGACAAAGAAAAAGAGAAACTGCACCAGGACGTGCTCGATTTTCTCGAAACGTTAGACTGGTCAGTGTGAAAAAGGAGGTGTCACGTTGAATTTACGTGACCAACTATTAGAAATCATACAGTCGAGCGATAAAGCGCTCACTGTCGACCAATTGACCGAGCGATTAGCGCTCGAGTCGACGGATGCCTTCAAAGAGCTCATCCGTACATTGAACGAACTTGAAGCGGAAGGCTTGATCGGGCGGACGCGGACGAACCGTTACGGGACGCTCGCCGTGCTCGGCCAAGCAGCCGGGATCATTTCGATCCACCAGCGCGGCTTCGGCTTCTTGTCGGTCGAAGGCGAGAAAGAAGATGTGTTCTTGCCGCCGGACCAATTGAAAGACGTCTATCACGGCGACACGATCCTCGTCAAAAAACGCGAGGACAACCGTGGGAAGACGGAAGGCGTCCTGCTCAAAGTATTGAAGCGGGGCTTGTCTGAGTTCGTCGGGACGTATACGCTTCCGAGCGGACGTCTCGACCAGTTCGCGTTCGTTGAACCGGACGATAAGCGCATCAACTTCTGGCCGGTCGTCAACCCGGGCAACTCGCTCGGTGCCGTCGACGGCCATAAAGTCGTCGTCCGCATCACGAAGTATCCGGACGGACGCTTCGCAGGTGCGTGTGACGTCGTCCGTATCATCGGACATAAGAACGACCCAGGCGTCGACATCTTGTCGATCGTCTATAAGCACGGCATCCCGACCGAGTTCCCAGAGGACGTCATCGAGCAGGCGAACGCCGTGCCGGATGAGGCTGACGAGAAAGACTTTATCGGCCGCGTCGACCTTCGCAACGAGACGATCTTCACGATCGACGGCGAAGACGCGAAAGACTTGGACGATGCCGTCCACGTCAAGAAGCTGAACAACGGCAACTACGAGCTCGGCGTCCACATCGCCGACGTCTCGCATTACGTGCGGGAAGGCTCGCCGCTCGACGTCGAGGCGTTTGAGCGCGGCACGAGTGTGTATCTCGTCGACCGCGTCATCCCGATGCTGCCGCATCGCCTCTCGAACGGGATCTGTTCCCTCAACCCGCACGTCAACCGTCTGACGCTCAGCTGTGTCATGGAGATTTCCCCGCAAAACGGGAAAGTCGTCAGCCATGAACTGTTCCCGAGTGTCATCAAGACGACGGAGCGGATGACGTACACGAACGTCCGTGAGATCATCGAGCGCGACGACGAAGAGACGCTCAAACGCTACGAACCGTATATTGGAGAGTTCGACTTGATGGCGGAACTCGCGGAAGTGCTCCGGGCACGCCGCAACTCGCGCGGTGCCATCAACTTCGACTTCGCCGAGGCGAAAGTGCTCGTCGACGAAGAAGGCAAACCGGCAGACATCGTCCTCCGTCCGCGCTCGGTCGCTGAGAAGTTGATCGAGGAGTTCATGCTCGCAGCGAACGAGACGGTCGCGGAACACTTCCACAAGATGGACGTCCCGTTCATCTACCGTGTCCACGACAATCCGAAATCGGACAAGCTCGACTTCTTCTTCGACTTCGTCGCGAACTTCGGCGTCCACATCGAACGGTTCAAAGGCCAGACGGTCGACCCGAAGACGCTTCAAAAGATCTTGAAAGCGATCGAAGGGGAACCGGAAGAAGCGGTCATCAGCACGATCATGCTCCGTTCGATGCAACAAGCGAAATACGATGACGTCTCGCTCGGCCACTTCGGACTTGCGACTGACTTCTATACGCACTTCACGTCGCCGATCCGCCGTTACCCGGACTTGATCGTCCACCGTCTCATGCGGACGTACGCGCTCAATCAAGATTTGTCAGAGAAGACGATCGCGAAGTACGAGGACCGTCTCGGCCCAATCGCCGAACAAGCGTCGAAACGCGAGCGCCGTTCGGTCGATGCCGAGCGTGAGACACAAGCGCTCAAGAAAGCCGAGTACATGGAATCACGTCTCGGTGAAGAGTTCGACGGTGTCGTCAGCGGTGTCACGAACTTTGGGATGTTCATCGAACTCCCGAACACGATCGAAGGACTCGTCCGTCTCCAATCGATGGATGATTACTACCACTTCGACGAGTCGCAGCTCATGCTCCTTGGCGAGCGGACGAAACGTCAGTTCCGCATCGGGGACTCGGTCCGCGTCAAAGTCGACGCCGTCAACCTTGACGAGCGGACGATCGACTTCACAATCGTCGGCATGCCGAAGCGGGAACAGTCGCGCCGTCGCCAACCGACGACGATCAAAGCGACGGAAGGCCGTCCGAAGAAAGAGGATAAGCGCGGGGGCCGTGGTCGTGACGACAAACGTCCGAAGCGCGGCAAGCCAGGAAAACCGGGCAGCAAGCCCGGCAAACCAGCAGCCAAGCCAGGTGAGAAGCCGAAGGATAAGCCGTCACAAGGCCGTTCGGCACTCGACTTGAAGAAGAAAGACAAACAAAAACGTACCGGCGACGCGAAACGCGGAGCGAAGAAGCGTCGTTAATGGGAGGGGGTGACCCCTCCTCTACATTGAAATAAAAGGACTGAATGTTTATGGCCAAGTCAAAAGATTCGAACGTGCTCGCCCAAAACCGAAAAGCGTCTTTCGATTACGCGATCGAGGACACGATTGAAGCGGGCATGGTGTTGACCGGTACCGAGATCAAATCGGTGCGCCAGTCAAAGATTAACATCGCTGACGCCTACGTCCGTTTTGACGGCGGCGAGGCGACGCTTCACAACTGTCATATTAGCCCGTTCGAGCAAGGAAACCGGTTCAATCACGAGCCGCTCCGTGTCCGAAAGCTATTGTTGCATAAGAAGCAAATCAATCAGCTCATCGGTGCACAAGGCCGGGACGGCTATACGATCATCCCGCTCAAAGTGTATCTCAAGAACGGATTCGCCAAATGTCTCCTCGGAATCGGCCGCGGGAAGAAGAAGTATGATAAGCGCGACGACTTGAAGAAGAAAGACGCGAAGCGCGACGTCGACCGGGCGCTCCGAGACCGGCAAAAATACTGACAGCGATACCTGATTGTGGTATAGTAGTGATAGTACCAATTACCACCTCGGGGACGTTATGGATTCGACGGGGGTAGGTCGGTCGTATGTGGCGTGTCGAGGGGTCGGCCTCGTAAAAACGCAAACGCCTATAACTGGCAAAACTAACACACAACTCGCAGCAGCCTAAGTGCCCTGCGGATCCTGACATCCATCGCTTGTGTGGATGATTATCAGGGTCTCAAACTAAGCAAGCTACGCTTCAACCTCGCCGTCTGAGGGCGCGAAGAAGAGATGAATCAGACTGGATGCGACAACGCCTGTTTATCGGCAGTGTCACATCGAGATCCAATAGATAAACTACACACGTAGAAGCATGCGTTACGATGCCTTCGGACGCGGGTTCGACTCCCGCCGTCTCCATTTTTAAGCAGTCTATAGTGACTGTGATCAATGATTTTTAATGAAGACCTTCTAATTTCATTGAAATTAGAAGGTCTTTTGATGTGAATGGAGCAAGTCAATCACATTTAAATGAAAGTAGGTGAATCAAATGGGAAAATATCAATTAGATAATAAAAGTAAAGTGGCTGCTGCCAAGTATCAAGACGGCAAAAAACCAGCTGTGTCGAATAAAAAAGAAAAGCTTAATCAGCTTCGAGAAGCGTATTTGCAGAAAAAAAATGAAAAGAAGCAATCTGGTGAATGATCAGACAGCTTAGCTGATTTCAAGTGTTCTGCTATAAGAAGTTGAAATGAGAGAAGAGGGTCATCCGTGCGTAGTTTATGCAGGGGTGACCCTCTTTTTGTTTCTCTATTTGCTGATTAGGTGCAATTTGATTCTCACCACAAGTTAAACAAGTCCGCGACAATCGCATCACTTCCGTCTTGGAACATGAACAGACCGAGTGCGATTAACAGACCACCAATCACAAGTGTGCCGAACCGTATCAGTCCATTCGTGTTCTTTTTAAACAGACCGCGAATCACGAGCCATCCACCAATCAACAGCATCAAGAAATACCAAAATCCCATAGCCATTCCTCCTCTGCCTGTAGTTGAGTCTAGTTTACATATATTTTCCAGTGCATACTGTAGGGCGTGCGACTGATTTAATCTCAGCCCAAGACGGGTACATTACTTCTATGTGAAAACCAAGGGGAGAGTGACCACTATGCGGAAAACGATCGTCATCGCGGGGGCGAGCGGCTATATCGGCTCGAACGTGATGGACCATTTAAAAGAAGAATATGACATCATCGCCTTGTCTCGTTCGACGAAGAACAAGGAAGACGAAGCCCACATCACGTGGCGGTCGTGCGATTTGTTCTCGTATGAACAGACGCGCGAGGCGTGCGAAGGAGCGGACTACGCCATGTTCCTCGTCCACTCGATGATCCCGGACGGCGGATTGACACAGGCGACGTTCGAAGACATGGACGCGCTCATCGCCGATAACTTCGCCCGGGCGACGAAAGCAAACGACATCGAACAAATCGTCTATTTGAGCGGTATCATTCCGAAAGAGTCGAAGACGTTGTCACGTCACTTGAAGAGCCGGCTCGAAGTCGAACGGATTCTCGGCGGCCAAGGCGTGCCGGTGACGACGATTCGGGCCGGACTGATCATCGGTCCAGAAGGCTCGTCGTTCCCGATTCTCGCGAAACTCGTCAAACGGTTGCCGGTCATGATCCTCCCGAACTGGACGAAGACGGAGACGCATCCGATCGACTTGCGTGAAGCTGTCCAGGCGCTCATCTCCGTCGTCGGGGCCGAGGCGCTGTACGACCATCATATCGATATCGGTGGACCGGAAGTGATGACGTATCGGAAGATGATTGAAGATACGGCTGACGTCATGGGCAAACGCCGCGTCATGATCGACTTCCCATTTCCGACGATCAAGTTGTCCCGTCTTTGGGTCATGGCTGTCACGGGTGAGCCGAAAGATACCGTCTATCCGCTCGTCGAAAGCATGGACCACGCCATGGTCGCGAAAGACACGACCGGCGTCAAACAAGGGGAGATTCCGTTCAAAGAAGCGGTCGAGCACGCGCTCGAGGAAGAAGAGAAGCAAGAGGGTGGCGGCAAGAAGAAAAAGCAACCGAAACAGTACACCGTCCGCTCGATTCAACGGTTCGGTCTGCCGGAGGACAAATCAGCGGCCTGGATGGCCGATGAATACTTCGAGTGGCTCGGACGAGTCGCGTATCCGCTCATCCAGACGACGAAAGAAGAGGACGATTGGGAGATTGCGCTCCTCCGTCCCTCCCTCGTCGCACTCCATCTGTCGCTCGAGGACGAGGCGACAGATGACATGGCCTCATTCGAGATTGACGGCGGACTGTTCACGAAGTTGACCGAAGAAGGGAAGACCGGACGCCTCGAGTTCAGACGGCTCCCGGAATCAGACGAAGGGCTCGTCGCCATTCATGAGTTCGTGCCGGCGCTGCCGTGGTGGTTTTATACGAAGACGCAGGCGAAAGCCCACCTCGTCGTCATGTGGCTGTTTGGCCGTCACGTCCGTCTGCTTGGGGAAGACGCGGACGAGGGCGACCAAGTCGTCGAGGCGCCGACGAATTAACGAAGACGCATCCACCGCGATGCGTCTTTTTGTTTTGTCGATTATGTTAACGTTTCGCCAGAGTCGTTTACAACGAGGGGATACAGGCGTAAACTGAACTCGTTTTCGACCTAATGGAAAGAAGGAATGCAAGAATGGACAACTTCATGACACCACGCCAAAGATGGCAAAAAGACATCTCGGCCGGGATCACCGTCGGGGTCGTCGCCGTCCCGCTCGCGATGGCGTTCGCGATCGCTTCGGGCGTCGGACCGGTGTACGGTCTATACACGGCCATCATCGCCGGCATCCTCGTCAGCCTGTTCGGGGGCTCGACGTTCCAAATCGCCGGACCGACCGGCGCGTTCATCCCGATCGTCTCGGGCGTCATGCTCGCGCACGGCTACGAAGGCCTTCTCGTGACGACGTTCCTCGCGGGGGTCCTATTGTTCCTTATGAGTGTGCTCCGCGTCGGCCGTCTCATCCGCTTCATGCCGCGCGCCGTCACGATCGGATTCACGGCCGGGATCGCCGTCGTCATCTTCGTCGACCAGCTCGATGAACTTTTCGGCATCACGTTTCAGAAGGCGCCACACTTCCATGAGAACTTACTTCAGCTCGTGACGTCGTTACCGGAAGCGAGTCTATGGCCCGTCTTCATTGCCGCCATCGGTTTCTTGACGCTTTGGCTCGTGCCGAAACTGCCCGTAAAATTGCCGCTTCTGTTGATGGCGATGCTCGTGCCGACGTTCGTCAGTCTCGTCATCCCGGGCGAAGTCGCGACGATTGGCAGCGCCTATGGCGGCATCCCGAGCGGACTGCCTGACTTTAACTGGCTCGCGATCGACTTCGATTTGATTTCGACGCTCTTACCGTCGGCGTTCGCCATCGCCTTCCTCGGAGCGCTCGAGTCGCTGTTGTCGGGAGCGGTCGCGGACGGGATGGCCGGCACGAAGATGAACCCGGACAAGGAACTGTTCGGGCAAGGGCTCGCCAACGTCGTCGTCCCGTTCTTCGGCGGCATCCCGGCAACCGGCGCCATCGCCCGGACGGCGACGAACATTCAAGCCGGGGCCGTCAGCCGCCGCTCCGGTGTCATTCACGGATTGACGGTGCTCCTCGCCGTGCTCGTGTTGGCGCCACTCGCGAGTTACGTCCCGCTCGCCGCGCTCGCGCCGATTTTGATGCGCGTCGCGTGGAACATGTCGGAGCGGCACCACGTCTTTGAGATGCTCCGGCATCGATCAGCCGAGTCACTCGTCTTGCTCGTCACGCTCGGTCTGACCGTGTTCGTCGACCTCGTCGTCGCGGTCGAGGTCGGGGTCATCTGCGCACTCGCCTTGTTCGCGAAACGGATGGCCGACACGATCGATGTCCGTGAACAGACGGAACGGTACGCGACGCGCGACGGCCAAGTCGTCTTCAGCGTCGAAGGCCCGCTCTTCTTCGGGGCAATCGAGATGTTCGAGCACGTCTTGCATCATATCCATGACGAGCCGGACGTGTTCATCTTTAACTTCCACCGCTGCCCGGTCATCGATGTGACGGCCGTCGAAGAGGTTCGCCGCGTCGTCAGGGAACTGAAAGCGGCCGACCGTCGTGTCGTCTTCGCCCACTTGTCGGCACCCGTGCGGCAGACGCTTACCCATTACGGCGTCCTCGACCACGTCGACACGTTCGAGACGACGCAGGAAGCGATCGACGCGTCTTAACGGACCGACAGGATATGACCGAACGGGATGCGGCGCACTTCGCCATCGAACAGTTCGACTTCCCGTTCAGCGTAATAGATGGCGTGGACGTAGCCGCGCACCGACCGTGTCGCCCCGTCCTCGAACAGTGTCACATCGACGGCATCGCCTTCGCGGATGGCCCGCTCGAGTTCGGTTTGCCATAAGTGGAGCAGCTGTTCATCCAAATCAGGAAGTTCGATCTTTTGGATTTGGGCGTAATAGCGCTTCAAGAGCGCCACGTGCTCAGGCATGAGAAACGGGATCCATTTCAGTTCGCCTCGGTCTTTGTAACGGGTCTTGCTCATCGTGCATCGCCTCCTTGTTTATGTCCGCCGATCAACCGCTGGCGGGTGCGGAGCGGACTGTCTTTCAATAGGCTCGACGCTGGACGGAGCGTGCCGCGCCCGAACCGGACGTTCAATTGATCGACGAGGTCGAGAAAGTCGTACCGCCTTGCTTTCGCCCACTCGTCTTCAAAAAACGACAGTTGAACGTGGTCACTTCGCGGCTCGAGCTTGCCGAGGGCGACCGAGACGTAGCGGACCGCCTCCGTCTCCTCCCATCCGTCGAGGAAGAGCGTCAACAACGCCGGCAAGAAATCTTGCTCGTCCGCTGTGAAGCGGTCGAGCTTTTTTTGTTTGCTGAACCCGCGCCGCTCGCTCTTCCGTGTGTAACGCACGCCGAGATGAACGCTCCCGCCGACGAGTCCGGCTTGCCTTGTCCGCATTCCGACCTCGACGGCGATCGCCTGCAAGACGAGTCGAATCGAGGCGTACGTCGTGTAATCTTTCATGAGCGTGATGCCGTGCCCGATCGTCCGCGGTCGTTGCCGCTGCGCCCCGAACAACGAGCTCGGCGGGAGGATCGTCGGTGACTCGTCGATGCCCCAGGCGTGATGCCACAGCTCGGCCCCGATGACGCCGAACTTCTCATGCAACACGTCGAGCGGATAACGGGCGAGGTCACCGATCGTGAAAATACCGAGCCGCTGCAGATGCACGGCCATCTTCGTCCCGACACCCCACATCATCTCGATCGGTGCGGGATGGATCAGCTTCTCGACGTCGTGGAGGAAACAGCGGGCGACACCGGTCTTTTTCCCGTGCAAGTCGAGGACGAGCTTAGCGAGGACGTTGTTTGGCCCGATGCCAATCGTGACGGGGATGCCGGTATAGCGGAAGACGGTCGACCGGATGAGGCGGGCGAGGTGCTCGTCATTGCCGAACAGTCGCTCGGTCCCGGACAAGTCGACGAGTGTCTCGTCGATCGAGTAGACACGAATCGCCTCGGGCGGTGCGAACTGGTGGAGGATGTGGACGATCTGCACCGACACGTTCAAATAGTGACCCATGCGCGCCTCGGCGTAGAGGACGTTCTTCCGTTCGTGCCACGGCAAGCGGTCGATGTGAAACCGCCGGGATCCGGTCTTGATGCCGAGTTGTTTCATCGGCGGGGTCGCGGCGAGGACGAGGGCACCGCTGTCTTCGAGGTTCGAGAGTACGACGAGTTTCGTCTTATACGGGTTCAACTTGCGGGCGGCACACTCGCAACTCGCATAGAAGGAGACGCTGTCGATACAATAAATCCGACGTCGCATCGTCATCACTCCTTTTTTACGAACAAATGTTCTGTTTTTATTATCGTAACACGGTCTCACACCGTCTCAAATAGAAAAATGAAAATAACATTGTAGATGAAGCTAATGAAAATTATTTGAAGCTTTCAGATAGGATGTCTTTATCTTCTGAAGATGAGAAAATCATTGAAAAAGTCCAAAAGGATTTTGAAGTGTATGAAACAGAAATCTCGTCAAAACATAAAAATATAAATGTTCAAGAATTCGAAAATTCAACTAACTATCTATACAAAGTTATTTTTAAAAATGAAGATGATGCAGCTCTTTATCTAACTTTTAATTATGATGAGAATCACTTCATTAGCACGTTTGATAAAGGATTTAAGAAATTAAACGATTTTTGATGAGTTGTTCCTCAAGCCAAATGATTCCGACAGAACAGGTTGATTTCTTGAGGTTTTTCACGACACGATTTAAAATAGAAGGCGCTAAATATTTAATAAGATATAGTTGTGATGAAAAAAGGCTCAACTTCTCCGATTGGAGTCGTTGAGCCTTTTCGTGTACCCGTTAAGACGGGGGATAAATATGGTCGGTATCTGTGTCCAGGACGAAATCGATGCTTATTCGTCTGAACACGGAATGCGGTCAAAGCCGTGGAGCCGACAAAACATGTCCGGAAAGTCTTTACTATCCGCCACCATTTCTTTCGTTTGTCGATACATCTCTCTTACTTTCTGTTTGGAACACTTCTTTCCGCTCAGGCAAACGCTGCCCCAGTACCCATCAATTTCAATGATCAACTAGATTCCTCTCCTCCCAAACTCCTTTCTTTAATCTTAGGCCAAACATCCGTAAATTTTTACAAAAAATAATGGTGGCGTTTACAAACGGGTGGTATAGTGAAAGAGGTTAGGCCATTTTTTGTAAAAAGGGGAAATGAACATGAAAACAGCCTTAAAATGGACGATTGCGACGGCACTCGTATTGCCGGCGACGTTACCGCTGCACGCACCGAACGTACTCGCGTCAGAGGACGTCGTGAAGCTCCGCTTCCTAGAGACGACGGATCTACATACGAACATCACGAACTACGACTACTTCCAAGACAAAGTCGACAACACGATCGGCTTGACGAAAGTCGCGACGCTCATCAAACAGCATCGTGCGGAAGCAGGAGCCGACAACACGTTCCTCTTCGACAACGGGGATACGATTCAAGGGACGCCGTTTGGCGATTACGTCCGGGAAGTGCATCAAGGGAACCCGGGCACGTTCGAGCATCCGATGTACAAAGCGATGGCGGCGCTCGACTTTGACGCGGTCACACTCGGCAACCACGAGTTCAACTTCGGTCTCGAATTTTTATACGACGCGATGGAAGGATCGAAAGGGAAGCTTCGTTTCGTCAACTCGAACGTCAAAGATTTAGAGGGGAACCCAATCGTTTCGAAGTTCAACGTTGACGGACAAGAGGTCCAAATCATCGAGCGGACGGTCACGGACACGGACGGGGAGACACATACGATCAAAGTCGGTGTGTTCGGTGTCGTGCCGCCGAAAATCATGTCGTGGGACTCGGGGAACCTTCAAGGCCGCGTGACGGCGGAGAACATCATACCGTCGGCGCGTGAAGCGGTCAGCAAGTTGAAAGCACAAGGCGCGGACGTCGTCGTCGCCCTCGCGCACTCAGGGATCGGCGAAAGCGCCGCACTCGCGGACGAGCAACGTGACGATGAAGAGAACGTCGGCTACGCCCTGACGAAAATCGATGGCCTCGATATGGTCATGACCGGTCACCAACACGGCCGCTTCCCGGACGCGAGCGGTATGTTCGCTTCGTTCCCGAACGTCGATATGGCAAAAGGGACGATCAACGGCAAGCCGGTCGTCATGGCGAACAATCAAGGGAAAGACTTAGGTGTCATCGACTTCGAGCTCGAGCAAGTGGACGGAGAATGGCGTGTCCTCGATGCGACGGCCAAACTCGACACGATTACGGCGAACACGCCGGTCGATGCCGAGATTCAAGCGATCATCGAAGACGACCACCGGGCCACAATCGAGTACATCAACCGTCCGGTCGGCGAGATTCAAGACGACATCCAAAGCTACTTCGCGCTCGTCCGTGACGATTCATCGGTGCAGTTCGTGACGAACGCACAGACGTGGTTCGTCGAGAAAGAACTCGAGACAAACCCGGACCTCGCCCCGTATAAAGGGTTGCCGCTCCTCTCGGCCGGTGCCCCGTTCAAGGCGGGCGGCCGTGAATTGACGGATGCGGGTTACTACACGAACATTCCGAAAGGTCAAATCGCACTGAAGAACGTGGCTGACCTATACGTCTATCCGAACACGCTCGAAGTCGTTAAAGTGACCGGACAAGACGTTATGGACTGGCTCGAGATGTCGGCTGGGGCGTACAAAGAAGTGAAAGCGGACGGGGAACCGCTCTTGAACCTCGCGTTCCGCAGCTACAACTTCGACATCTTGGACGGGTTGACGTATGAGATCGACGTGACGGGTCCGGCGAAGTTTGATGTCGGCGGGAAACTCGTCAACGCTTCGGCCAACCGCGTGAAGAACGTTGAATATAACGGCGAACCGATTTCGATGGACCAAGAGTTCTTGGTCGCGACGAACAACTACCGTGCCGGTTCGAGCTCGTTCCCAGGTCTTAACGGTGGCAACAGCATCGTCTACCGGTCGGCGTACGAGACACGTAACGTCATCTCGGACTATATCATCGCGAGCCGTGGCGCTGTCGATTATAAAGCCGATGATAACTGGAAAGTCGTTGCCGACGCGAAACGTCTCGCCACGTTCGAGACGGCGGATGCCGGCAAACAGTACGTCGACTTGTACGAAGGCATCGAAGCGACGGACGCGACACGCGTTGACGCGGCCGGACGTCTCTTCCGGTCGTACACGATCGCACTCGATCCGGTGACGGAAGCCGAGCAAGTCGAACTCGTCCTCTCGGTCGACACGATCAAGCCGGGTGCGAAAGCTGTGACGGGTGTCACGACAGCGAACGCGAACGTCACGTTGAAAGACGGACAGCGCGTGCTCGCGACAACGAAAGCGAAAGCGGACGGCTCGTATACGTTGTCTGTGAAGCCGCTCAAGCTTCGCCAGACGCTCACGGTCGTCAGTGAACTCGACGGTCAAACAAAAGAAGAAACGAAAGTCGTCGGAACCGGCCATGTCGGTGTCCCAGCCCTTCGTTAATCAATGAATGAGCCCTCAGTTTTGAGGGCTTTATTTTGTGTCAAAAAAGTGAATGAAACCCCTTACATAATCGGAAGAAGTGCTATATAATCAACAATGTAATCGGTTACATACGATATGTAAACTAAAGGGCCAACGGGGATTGGCTACATACGCAACAAAGGGGACAATACACATGGTTACATTTTTTATCGCCATCGCGATTTTACTGATCGGCTATCGCATTTATGGCCGTTACGTCGAGAAGACGTTCGGCATCAAGGAAGAGCGGACGACGCCCGCCTACGCGTCACAGGACGGCATCGACTACGTGCCGATGGGCAAGAAGCGCAACTCGATGATCCAGCTGTTGAACATCGCCGGCGTCGGACCG
>NZ_JAFIFD010000006.1 GCF_020832205.1 Exiguobacterium sp.
GTATCGCTCATTTCTAAAATTACGAGCGAGGATATCCTTCCGGGAATAGAGGTGTTCTTACAAGAATTAAAACGAGCGGGATATAAGATTGGTATGGCGTCGGCGTCAAAAAATGCATATATGGTGACGAAACAACTCGGACTTCTCGATGCGTTTGACCATATCGTCGATGCGGCAACGGTCGCCGAGTCGAAACCACATCCAGAAGTGTTTCTAAAGGCAGCGATGGCGCTAGGCGTCGAGCCTAAAGAGTGCGTTGGTGTAGAGGATGCCGTCGCTGGGGTGGAAGCGATCCATGCAGCGGGCATGTTCGCCGTCGGCATCGGGGACCCGGCCGTGTTGACAGAAGCGGACCTTGTATTCACGGACACGACAGGCCTCACCCTCGACAACGTCTTGGCACGGATTTAAAAAAACGAAGCCTCGAGTGCACACGCTCGAGGCCATTTTTATAAGGAGGAATCTGAATGAAGCAAACATGGTGGAAAGAAGCGGTCGTCTATCAAGTATATTGGCGAAGCTTTCTTGATACGAACGGTGACGGATATGGCGATTTGGAAGGGGTGCGGCAAAAGCTCCCTTACATCAAAGAGCTTGGTGCGGACGTCGTCTGGTTGAATCCGTTCTATGTGTCCCCGGACCGTGACAACGGCTATGACATTGCGGATTATTATAAGGTGATGGACAAGGCGGGGACGATGGAGGACTTCGAACGCTTGCTCGACGAAGCCCATGCGCTCGGACTGAAAGTCATCTTAGACCTCGTCGTCAATCACACGTCAGACGAACATCCGTGGTTCCTCGAGGCGAAGGCGTCTCAAGACTCGTCGAAGCGCGACTATTACATTTGGCACGATCCCGTCAACGGGGGTGCGCCGAACAATTGGCGCTCGTATTTCGCTCCGTCCTGCTGGGAATATGAGGCGGTCAGTGAGCAATATTACTACCACTCGTTCGCGGTTGAGCAACCAGACCTCAACTGGGAGAACACGACGCTTCGTCAGGAAATTTATCAGATGATGCGGTTTTGGCTCGACAAAGGAATCGACGGGTTCCGTATGGATGTGATCAACCTACTAGCGAAACGAAAAAATTTGTCTGACGTCGACAATCCATATGACCTTAGCTATTTGGCGAACAATCCTGGAATCCATGAGTATTTACAGGAAATGCACGAAGAGGTATTGCGGCATTATGACTGCATGACGGTCGGGGAAATTCCATTCGTCACGCCGGAAGAAGGACTTCTTTATGTCGATGAGTCGCGTCGAGAGCTAGATACACTGTTCCACTTCCAAATCGCCGATGAGATGCCGACGTGGGATATGCACCGATTCAAACAGATTCAACGGGATTGGTATGAAGGGTTGAAGGGGCGGGGATGGAACTCACAATTCTTGAACAACCACGACCATACGCGCCAAGTGACCCGGTACGGGAACGACCGCGAGCATCGCGTCGCCTCGGCTAAACTACTCGCGACATTGACGCATACGCTCCCGGGGATGCCGTATATTTATCAAGGGGAAGAAATCGGGATGACCGGGGTGACGTTCGATTCGATTGATGACTATCAAGACATCGCCATGATCAATCGTTACAATGAAGAAGTGGCAAAAGGACGTGACCCAAGAGCGGTGCTCGAGAGCCTGCAGTTGCTCAGTCGGGACAACTCTCGGACGCCGATGCAATGGACGGATGAATCACAGGCAGGCTTCACGACAGGAGAACCGTGGATGAGTGTCAATCCGAACTATGTCGACGTGAACGTGGAGGCTGATATACAACGTGAAGATTCCGTATTTCGTTATTATCAGCAATTGATTCAGTTGCGAAAGTCACACAAGGCTCTCATATACGGGGAGTTTACTGATTTGCTACCAGAAGATGAAGCGCTCCATGGGTACGAGCGGACGTTAGGCGAGATTCGTTTTACAATCATCTTGAATCACTCGGACGAAACGAGGGAGTTTCCGTTTGAACTCGATCCGAAGACGTTAGTGCTTCAAAATATCGAAAATAACGATACGCGATTGCTTCCGCATGAAGCCCGCATCTATATGACAAAGGCCGCTCAGTGATGAAGCGGTCTTTGTCTTAACATACGTTCTTTCTCGTCACTAGGAGAGTGTAGAACGTTGCGTGCCAGATCAACACATGACAATGAAGGAGGTGGCTACCGCGAGTGCGAAATATCCACGTCGTTGTTTCAGTCCGTTCATCCTTTTTCATCCCATCGTCCCCGGAACCTTGCATGCGACAATGGTAATGAACGAAGGAAGCGTTTTCATAAAAATGGCTCTATATCAACGTTTGTCTAATTAATGAACAGTGGTCTTTTCATGTGAAATAGTGAGCAAAAACAACTGGCGCATCAAAGGAGACCCTGCTATATTTGACTTGTGATAAATCTCACAATAAATCATTCATCTATTACCAGTCATATATAGGAGGAACATCACATGATCACATTCTTCATCGCATTAGGACTATTATTGCTCGGGTATCTCGTTTACGGTCGTTACGTCGAGAAGACGTTCGGCATCAAGGAAGAGCGGACGACGCCCGCCTACGCGTCACAGGACGGCATCGACTACGTGCCGATGGGCAAGAAGCGCAACTCGATGATCCAGCTGTTGAACATCGCCGGCGTCGGACCG
>NZ_JAFIFD010000056.1 GCF_020832205.1 Exiguobacterium sp.
CTCCTAACGTTCTTGTGTCGCAACTTAAACGTTAGGGTGAGATTATGATTGCTGGCAAGTCCTTTTTCTTTTCAAAAATAGGAGTGCAGAGTTGTGTACGTTTCCGTTGCACACTTCTGCACTCCTATTTTGCACTACACAAATTAAGTCATTTTCAAAACTAGTAGTTAAATTTAGAGAGAATAATTGTCCTGATTTAGATCCAAACTTGCTAAAGCAATTGATTCTAAAGTGGTTATTTCTGTTTTCGTATATTTGAAGTGAGATTTCTAGATGATTGTTATGTAATTCAAAAGTATAGGAGAGGTAATCTGAGAGAAGTTGAAATGATTCATCGATATATTTCAACTTACTTTTGACCCCGGCTACCCCCAATAAAGTGGTGTTACCGACATTCAACACAATTTGATCAGGTACGGCATCAATTAGTTTTTGTGAAAGACGCGTAACTTCTTTATACTCATCGCCAAGTTCTTGTAAACAGTACTTCATAACTGCCAACCTCCTCTTGTAAGTAAACTATCATGAGTCTATTCCAGAGTATTGTATATCTCATATTATGTTGTTTACCTGAAAAACAATTGAAGTATATACAAAGAAACCAAGTTCCTGAGAAAGGAGCTTGGTTATTTAGACATGCTTCCGTTGAAAGTCAGAGATCGCTTCGTACTCTTCTGCGAAATGGCGTGATAGACGGATATAGATCGGCAACAGCTCCCGGTAGACGGTCGTCGCCTCCATATTCGGCGTATGTTCATGCGTCACCTGCGGTACGGCCGTGAAGTCGTCGATATCTCCGAACGCATACTCCCCGAGCATAATCGCTCCTAAGCACGAACTCTCATGGCTCTCCGGCACGACGACTGGTGTGTCGAAAATGTCGGCCATCATCTGTCGCCATAGACTCGACTGGGCGAAGCCGCCCGTCGCATGGATTCGGTTCGGTGCGCCCGTCAACTCGTCGAGCGCGAGCATGACCGTATACAAGTTGAAGATAACACCTTCTAACACCGAGCGGATGAAGTGCTCGCGCTTATGATGGATGCTTAAGCCGAAAAACGAGCCGCGTGCGTTCGAGTCCCAGAGCGGGGCCCGTTCACCCATCAAGTACGGGTGGAACAACAAGCCGTCCGCACCTGGCTTCACCGTCTCAGCGATCCGCGTCAATACGTCGTAGGCATCCATGCCGAGCCGTTTCGCCGTCTCGACCTCACTCGCCGCGAACTCGTCCCGGAGCCAACGGAGGATGACGCCGCCGTTATTGACCGGTCCGCCGATGACCCAATGTTTGTCCGTCAAGGCGTAACAGAAGATGCGTCCTTTCGGGTCCTCGACCGGTTCACGGACGACCGTACGGATGGCACCGCTCGTGCCGATCGTGACGGCGACGACACCTTGTTCGAACGCCCCGACGCCGAGGTTCGACAACACTCCGTCACTCGCCCCGATGACGAGCGGGAAGTCCCAACCGAGCGTCTCGGTAATATCTGCTTTGAGCGATACGATTTCTGTCGTTGGCACGAGTTCGGACAACTGACTCGGTGTGACGCCGGCGATCACTAAAGCCTCCGCGTCCCAATCGCGCGTCTTCAAGTTGAACAACCCGGTCGCCGAGGCAATGGAGTGGTCGATGACGTAGCGGCCCGTCAGGCGAAAGAAGACGTACTCTTTAATCGAGACGAACTTCTCGGCCCGAACGAACACGTCCGGGTGCTCCTGTTTCAGCCAACGCAGTTTCGACAACGGCGCCATCGGATGAACCGGCGTGCCGGTGCGCATATGGAGCTCGCTCGCGTCATACTCGCGTTTGATCTCTTGCGTGTATGGGTTCGCCCGGCTATCGGCCCAGGTGATACTGTTCGTGAGCGGGTAGCCCGATGTGTCGAGCGCAATCAAACTGTGCATCGCCGAGCTGAACGACATAAAGCGGATCGGACCGTCGGCTTTGGCCCGGACGGCACTGATTGCTTCTAACACGGCCCCGTAAATGACGACCGGGTCTTGTTCGGCCGTCTCCGTGTCCGGGGTGAAGAGCGGGTACAGCACGTTATGTACCGCGAGTTGCTGATGATGTTGAAACAGGACGGCTTTCGTGCTCGTCGTCCCGATATCGACGCCAATGGTGTACACACACATCACTTCCTAACTTGAATGTAGTCCGAGGCCTTGCCGTGAGTCTTCTTGTACATTATCCTTCCCGAAAACCGCCTTCGCTAACATCATGATGAAAGGGCTGACCCGCGATGGAATCACCCCTCTGTTATTTCCGTTTAATTTGGTCGGCCACTTTTTTAACGAATTTCTCGACGCCGCCTGGCGCCTTGAGGTTGTGATGGGCGGGGTATTTCCTTCATATTTCAAGTCCGATCCTCGATTTTACGGCGAAAATGGGTTACTTCTGTCCGAATGGTGGAATTAATACAGATGAATGACACACGGTCTAGAGACGAGAGAGGAATTCGCCATGCATAACATTGAATTTTTGACGCCTGACCATTACGAGACGTTCAAGCAGTTGGCGCACCGCTTGGCTGACCCGGGGAACGTGAGCCGTGAGTATTTCTCGGCGCTCTACTTGATCTCAGGGAACGCGAGCGTGCGAGACATCTTGCTGCCGTACATGGACTTGGAGGCTGGGGAGATCCGGACGGGGACGATCATCGACGATAACACGTTCGACAAGGAAGCGCTCACCCTCGTCAAGCTCGTCATCCATCTGTACAACAACAAAGAATGGGTGCTCCCGACCGAGCTGCTCGGCTTGACCGAGGAAGATTACAAGCTCGCCATGCAGGCAATCACGCTCTGCCGGGCCGAACAGTTCGAGACGATTACGATACCTGAGAAGAAGGAGGCCTGACGCGAGGCCTCTTTTTGTTTCCTTCCTTCAAATGAAGGGTAATTCAACCATGCATTCACAATTGAAGGAGGGGATCACATGTTACAAGATTTTCCGAAGTCGTATTGGCGTGACGTCGCCGGGGAGAAGACGGCGTCGCTCCAAGCGGACATCACCGCGGACGTTGCGGTCGTCGGGGCCGGGATCGCCGGTGTCGTGACGGCGCTCGAGCTCGCGGAGCGGGGACGGAACGTCGTCTTGATCGAGGCGGCCGAATTTGGCAGCGGGGCGACGGGATATACGACGGCGAAAGTGTCGGCCCAGCACGGCATCGTCTATGCTGAGCTGATCAAGTCGCTCGGGGAGGAGAAGGCGAAGCTCTACTACGAGGCGAACATGGACGCGCTCCACTATTTGTCGGACCAAGTCGAACAGCACGAGATTGACTGTGACCTCGAGCGCCAGCACGCCTACATGTACAGCGACTCGTCGTCGAGTTCGGCGAAGTTGCTCGAGAAAGAAGACGAGGCGTACGCGAAACTCGGCATCAACGGCGGCGACGCGACTGATGAAGTGAACGGCTTGCTGCCGTATGAGGTGAAGAAGGCGACCGTCATGCGCGACCAGCTCCAGTTCCATCCGGTCAAGTACTTACAAGGTCTCATGAAGCGCTTCCTCGAGCTCGGGGGTACGCTCTACGAGATGACGCGCGTCACGAAGATCGAGTACGGGTCGCCGCACGTCCTGACGACGCTCACCGGCCATACCGTGTCGGCAAAAGACGTCGTCGTCGCGACCCATTTCCCGTTCAACGACTTCAAGGGGCTCTATTTCGCGAAGATGGAGATCGAGCGTTCGTACGTCGTCGCGGCCGAGGTCGATCAGTTCCCGGAAGGCATGTTCATCAGTGTCGACTCCCCGAGCCGTTCGCTCCGCCACATCAAACGCGATGGCAAGAAGATCGCCATGTTCGGCGGGGAGAACCATCTGTCGGGCCATAAGGAAGAGACGAAAAAATGTTACGAGCACCTCGGCGAGTTCGCCGAGCGCCATTTCGGCGTGAATGAGTTCACACACCATTGGTCGGCCCAGGACATGATCACGCTCGACAAGGTGCCGTATATCGGGCGGATGACGAACGACACACCGCACGTCTACGTCGCGACCGGCTTCTCGAAATGGGGGATGAGCCAAGGCATCGTCGCCGGACGATTGATCACGGACCTCATCACGAGTCAGCCGAACCGATACGAAGATCTGTATGACCCGACCCGGTCGAAGTGGAAACTGTCTGACGCGGCCCGCTTTGTGAAGACGAACGCGGACGTCGCCAAAGAGTTCGTCAAAGGGAAAGTGAAGCGAGCGGATAAGACGGTCGACGACCTTGGCTTCGACGAAGGCGCGATCGTCAACCATAACGGCGAGCACGTCGCCGCCTACCGGGACCCGGACGGAAAAGTGTCGCTCGTCGGCTCGAACTGTACGCACATGGGCTGTACGGTCAACTGGAACAACGCCGAACGGTCATGGGACTGTCCATGCCACGGCTCGCGTTTCAAGCCGAACGGCGAAGTCATCGAAGGGCCGGCCGTCAAATCGCTCCCGACGAAGAAGTGACTGTCATGAAAATGTAAATGTTTGTAGAAAATGTTGGCCGCATAGAAACATCGATGTCAGGTCCTCGTCCAGAGCGGATGAGGACTTTTTGCATGGAGAGAGAGTCCGGCTATCACTATGCCGCGATATGGATGCGAAATTTACTTGTTTGTGCCGAACTGGTTCGGGAAACATGGTCTAGGACACGAACGATGAGGAAAGGGGGTTCTACGGTTTTGGAAATCAATCATATGAAGGCGTTGACGATCAAGCACGGGGCGCTGCTCGTCGTCTTCATCGGCGTCTTGACGCTCGGCTTCGGCGTCCCGTGGTATCACGCCGCGTGGATTTCGTTCATGGTCGCGATCATCGCCTATTGGCTCGGGGACATGTTCGTCTTGCGAAAGTTCGGCAACCTCGCTGCGACCGCGGCCGACTTCGGGCTCGTCTTCTTCTTGACGTGGTTCTTCCTGTGGATCTTGGACTTCGACATTCGGACGGAGACGAGTTTTGTCTTGCTGGCGCTCTATACAGCGCTCGTGACCGCGGTCGTCGAATTTCTGTTCCACGGGTGGTTGCTCAAGCATAAACGGGAGAAGGCCGACGCACCGGTCACGCGCTAACGAAAAGGAGGAACGACGATGGCTAAAAATAAGCTCGCCATTCACGAAGTGTTGGAGATTCATGAGATGTTGACGTTGAAGCAAGCGGGGCTCGTCAAAGGGTACGTGAGCGAGCCGCTCATCAAAGACGACAAGTTGAAGAAAATCGCACAGAAACACTTGAAGAACGCCGAACAGGCGATCAGTGAGTTGAAGCAGTTGTTGCCGAACAAGGCGTAAGGGGGAGAAACGTATGGGAATCACGGAAAACTTGAAACGGGCCAGCAAGCAGCGCGACGAACTGATTGCGACCGACCTGCTCGTCACGGCCAAGTCGGCCGTCCGGGCCTATGCCGTCGCCGTCACGGAGACGGCGTCGCCTGACGTGCGAAAAGTGCTCATCAAGCAGATGAACCAAGCGATCGAGGACCATGCCGAGATCGCCGACTACATGATCAAAAATGACATGTACATGGCGTACGACATCGAGAAGCAACTGAAGCACGACAAGGAGAAAGTCGACAAGGCGAACAAATTGATCAACAAGTGACGGGACCGGCGAACGCCGGTCTTTTTCGTTTCACCGCGTAACGACCTGCATCATCTCGCTTCGCGAAGGGCTCTACAATAGGACGACCGCGGCCGGGCTGAAAACACCGTCGCTCGGGAAAGACTTGTTCATGCCGAGTGGAAGTGGTTAATCCTATATGACACCGGGAACATGTAACTGTTCAAAAGAAGGAGGGATTCGATGAAAGCATTGTTTTTGAACTGTTCGTTGAAAGGCGGCGACACGACGTCGCATACGGAAGGGTTGATCAACGACATCATCCTGCACTTTGACGCGCTCGGTGTCGACACGGAAGTCGTCCGAGTCGTCGACTACAACGTCGCGTTCGGGGTGACGGAAGACGAAGGGGACGGGGACGAGTGGCCGTCGATTTTTGAGAAGGTGAAAGCGGCAGACATACTCGTCATCGGCACGCCGCTTTGGCTCGGCGAGAAGAGTAGCGTCGCGACGCAAGTGATTGAGCGGTTGTACGGGGGCAGTAGCCTGACGAACGAAGAAGGGCAAGCGATCTACTACAACAAAGTCGGCGGAGTCGTCGTGACGGGGAACGAGGACGGGGCGAAACACGCCTGCGCCTCGATCTTGTACGGCTTGTCGCACATCGGTTTCACCGTGCCGCCGAACGTCGACACGTATTGGGTTGGGGAGGCGGGGCCTGGCGATTCGTACATCGACGCCGGCCGCGACAACGCGTTCACGAAATCACACGGCAAGACGATGGCGTACAACTTGTACCACTTCGCGAAGCAGTTGAAGGAGACGCCGATTCCGGTGGAAGGCAATACGATGGAATGAGACGGACGGCTACGGCCGTCTTTTTCCATGAAAAAAATCCTTCCTGGAGACCAGGAAGGACAGGACATCAAAATCTGTGGACGAGTGAGGCCGGGAAGCGCGACGCATGGATGTGGTCGAGCACCATGAGCGTCAACTCTTCGATGAAGCCTGGCCCGATGCGGCGCGTCTCGAGGTTGAATGCGTTCGGGACGGCGTCCGGAGTCAACAGCACCATTCCCAACTCGTCAGGAGTGATCGTCGCGAATACTTCCGTATCGGCCGCGTTTACCCCTAAAATAATCGAGTTGGCTTCTTTGTCGAGCGCGGCTTGGATGGCGCCGATGACGAAGTCTTGTTCCATCACATGCAGCTTGAACGTCGGTTGCTCGTCTTCCTCGACGAGCACATCGACCGCGCCGTGGCGCTCGTCGATCAACACCGCTTGGCGGGTAAGGTCCGTGAACAACGTCTCGACGTTATACGCTGCTCCTCCTCGCGTGAAATACTCGAACCGTTCGATCGCTTCCGGTAGTGACGTCGTGCGTGTCGTGCTTGACTTGGTTGATGTGTCCACTTGTTTTCCTCCTATGTAATCGCTTTCTTCTTGCTATCTCTATCATACGCCATAAAGTGGTAGAAGAATTTGATAAAAATAACAACATTTTGTCATCATATCCATCGTTTTTCCATTGATACCAACGATAAATGAAGATAGCCAAAAGTGGACAAATGTCACACCTCATTTTCGGTCCTCTCGTTCCTTTTAGAAAGGGAAATGGGATATTGAATTTCTAAAAAAACCGCCTCTCGCGTGAGAGACGGGACCATGTTCACTTTTTCTCGACCGCGTGTCCGCCGAACTCGTTTCGCAGCGCGGCGACGACTTTTCCGGAGAACGTGTCTTCTTCGAGCGAACGTTGCCGCATCATGAGCGACATGGCGATGACCGGTGCCGGTACCCCGTATTCGAGCGCCGTCTCGACCGTCCACTTGCCTTCGCCTGAGGAATGCATGACGCCTTTAATCTCGTCGAGCTTCGCGTCTTTATGGAACGCGCTCTCGGTCAGTTCCATGAGCCATGAACGGACGACCGAGCCATGGTTCCAGACGCGGGCGACTTGTTCATGGTCGTAGTCGAACGGGCTCTTCTCGAGAATCTCGAATCCTTCGGCGATCGCCTGCATCATGCCGTACTCGATGCCGTTATGGATCATCTTCAAGAAGTGGCCGCTGCCGCTCGGGCCGGCGTACAAGTAGCCGTTGTCCGTCGACACGTCGCGGAACAACTCCTCGATCTTGCCGAACGCTTCCATGTCGCCGCCGATCATCGTGCAGGCGCCGTGACGCGCCCCTTCCATGCCGCCGCTCGTGCCGACGTCGAAGAAATAGATGAGCTTGTCCTGGAACTCCTCGGCGCGCCGCATCGACTCTTTGTAGTTCGAGTTGCCGCCGTCGATGACGATGTCACCCGGCGACAAGAGCGCATGCAAGTCGTCCAACACGTGCTCGGTCACGTCGCCGGCCGGTACCATCACCCAAACGACGCGCGGCGTCTCCAAGCCGTTCACGACGTCTTCGAGCGAATCCTTCGTCTCGAACTGGCTCGTCGAGACGTTGCCCGGGTCGTAGCCGAGGACGCGATGACCCGCGTCCGTCAAGTTAAGCGCCAAGTTGAGTCCCATCTTGCCTAATCCAATCATCCCTAATTCCATATGTGGTCACCCCTATCGTAAGATTCGTTCTTTAAAGGGTTACCCGAAATGGGACTCGTTCAAAAGAGGCGGTTTCACCTCTTCGATCCGATATGCGAGGATATCCCCGACACGAATACGCTTAGCATCGCTCAGTTGGATATAATCATTCGCCGGGTTTGCCTTTGCTAACTGTTGTTCAAACGTATAAATTGCCTCTTCTCGGGAAGGGGCATAAATTGAGAACGTCATATAGTCCCCGTGTTCAAAAAAACATGTCATTTCGAGTTCCATTACTCAACCTTCTTTCTTTTTCGTTTTTCCAGATGTTCATCATGCACTATAAGTATCTCAAACTTAAGAGGATTATATAACTTCTATTTTCTTTAAAAAGGAAATAAAGTTCATAAGTTGTTAAAAAATGTTCTTATATTTTTTGGTATATGCCAGGTTAGTATTTAAAATAAGGTAAATGTTTTTTTCGGTGAATAGCTTGTTTATTGGTTCTTCATAAGAGGAACAATTATTCCCGGAAAGATGTAAAAATATTACGGGTGATGTGCTAATATGAATAATATGTAAGCCTACTATTGAAAGTTGAAAGGTGAAGGAATCATGGAAGAAAAGAAACGAATCAAAAAGAGTCGTCATAAAAAGTCTCGGAAAAAGCGTGTGCTGTGGACTATTGCAGGCGTACTTGGAATGTTCTTGTTAATCGGAGGCGGATTCGCTGCCTTTTTGTATCAAAAGTTGGACTCAACGGTAGACCGAATTAATGAAGGGACAGGTTTGAGTGAGGAGCGTCAAAACAAAAAGACGATTTCCGAGAAGAAACCGGTCTCTGTCTTATTACTGGGAATTGACCGACGTGAAGGGGAACAAGGGCGCAGTGACTCTATCATTGTCATGACGTTAAACCCGAACACGGATCGTAGCGCGATGCTCAGCATCCCGCGCGACACGAAGACAGAAATTGTCGGCCGCGACATGCAGGATAAAGTCAACCACGCGTATGCGTTCGGAGGTGCTGAGATGGCGACAGCATCGGTTGAGAAATTGCTCGGTATTCCAATCGATTACGTAGCGGAAGTGGATATGAAAGGGTTTAAAGACGCAGTCGACTTGTTTGGTGGAGTCGAAGTGAATAACGCGTTCGCGTTTACATCTGATGGCCATTCGTTCACGACAGGTCCTGTCAGATTGACTGGAGATCAAGCGCTTGCTTACTCGAGAATGCGTTACGAAGACCCGAACGGGGACTTCGGTCGTCAAGAGCGTCAGCGCCAAGTGATTTCAGCAATCGTTAACAAGGGTGTGGATGAGATTTCAATCGCCAAGTTTAACAACATGCTTGAAGTGCTTGGAAACAACGCGAAAACGAACATCACGTTCCAAGAGCTTCGGACGTTATCGATGGAATATATGCCGGCGTTCAAAAACCAAGATGTGCTCCGTCTCGAAGGCAGTGGCGGAAAAGAAGGCGACGGGATTTACTACTGGCGCCCTGATTCGACATCGCTCGCTGACATCCGTGGCTATTTAAATGAATTGATGGAACAATAAGCGAGAGCGCTCTACTTGTAGGGCGCTTTTGTTGTGCGATAATAAAAAGAAAAAGGAGGGTTCTTTTTGCTCGATCGATTTTTACGTCTCGCCGTTGAGGTTCGACATCGTTTTCGAGACCATCACATCAATGACTATAGCGCGACGCTCGCGTTCTTTTGGTTTCTTGCTATTTTCCCGACGTTCTTTCTCGTTTTTGGCTTTGCTGCCTTTTTCAAAATTGATGATTCGATGTTGATTGAACAAATCGAAACGCTCGTCCCAGGTTCCACCGTGCGCGACTTGTTTGGAATCGTGTACGATGTTAGTGGCAACATTAATGTCGGTCTCATCTCATTTGGTGCACTCATCGTCATTTGGTCAGCGACGAACGGTACAGCCCGGCTCGTCAAGTTAACGGTGTTCGCTTACGGGGAGACGGAAGTACGCGGCTACTTGCATCGTCGACTTATCGGCCTGATCACTCTCGCATCGTGGAGTGTCGGAGCGGTCATCCTTGTCGTCTTCCATGTGTTTAGCCAAGAGTTTTTAGAGTTGCTATATCGGACTGTCCCGGCCGTCGAAGAATTCTCTCGATTGGCGACGTTGACACGTTATACCATCTCGACACTCATCCTCATTTTTGCATTCTCGGCATTTTATATGATTGCACCACAACAACGGGTCCGTTTCCGCGACGCTTTGCCCGGTGCCACCTTCGCGGTCATCTCCTGGCAACTACTTTCGACAGGCTACAGTATATACGTCGAGGAGTTTACGATGTTTGGGGAGACGTACGGCACGATCGGGCTTGTGATCCTGCTTCAAATCTGGCTTTATTTGACGGCTGCGACGATGTTGCTCGGGGCTGAAATCAATGCGGCTTGGCCGCGGCACTTTCAACGAGGCAGACGGACCGTTAGGCATTTTCCGTAACAAACTGAATGAAATCGACATCATTTTTTCACATCATGTTTTAATCCAACCGTCAAAGCGGGAATTCCTAAAACTATAAAGTCTACGGAAGAAGGTGAAGACGGATGCGGAGACGTCAACGATTCGTCCACTGGAAAAAGCTACTTGCCGTTACGATCGGAGTGATGGTGCTCTTCCTTGTCGCAGGCGGACTGTTCGCCTGGTCGATGGTACGAGACGTCGAGGATACGGTCAAACGAGGAAGCGAGGAGCTTCAGATTAGTGAGGAACGAAAGCATGTCGAAACGATTGAAGAAAAACGAGCGGTGTCCGTGCTCTTGCTAGGGATTGACCGACGAGGCGTAGAACAAGGACGAAGTGATACGATGATCGTCATGACGCTGAATCCAGAGACCGATGAAGGGGCGATGTTGAGTATCCCACGGGACACGTTCATGCCTATCATCGGGCGCGACAAAGAGGACAAGGTGAACCACGCCTACGCGTTTGGCGGGGTGGAGATGGCGCTCGACACGGTCGAGGCATTCCTAGATATCCCCATCGATTATGTGGTTGAGGCTGATTTGGACGGGTTTATCGAAGTCGTCGATACAGTAGGCGGGGTGACGGTGATGAACAAGTTCGCTTTTGAGTCGAACGGGTATACGTTCCCGGTCGGGGAAGTCGAACTAGACGGAGAGGCAGCCCTCGCGTTCGTACAAATGCGCTATGAAGACCCAAGCGGTGACTTTGGTCGTCAAGAGCGGCAACGAGCGGTCGTCACAAGCATCGTGCAGAAGAGTCGTGATGACTTTTCGATGGACACAATGTCGCGACTGTTAGATGTCGTCGGACAACATGCGAAGACGAATCTCGAGCTACATGAGTTGATGACGCTCTCAACCGAGTATATGGACGCGTTTCACAATGCAAGTACGTTGCGACTTGAAGGAACAGGCGGATTGGCTTCGGATGACATCTATTACTGGTACGCCGAGGAGTCGTCATTATCCGCGATTAAAGAAGAATTGAAACGATTGCTCGAATGAGTCGCCACGTTGGCGACTTTTTTTGCGTTTAACATCTGAAGAACAGTGGGAGTGATAAAGAGAGAAGACAGGAGGGATGATATGATTTGGGATAACATACGACCGATTGTCCATGAACTCGTCGATGACCATTCCGACGAGGAGTGGCAACGTCTGTTTAAAAAGTGGGACGAACAGACATGGCACGACGTGGAGCGGCCTACAGAACAGACGAGCGTCCTCATGGTTGACGCGCATGCGGTGACGACGGAAGGGGAACCGAACCTAGATGCACTCCATGATCTGTTAAAAGAACATGTCCAGGCATCGATTAGCGACCTTTACCTCGTCTCTTTGTTTCCATATACCAATCAACCGAGCGATACACGAATCAATCCTCGCATTCGTTTACTGGAGGACCTCGGGAGGTTCCGACATGAATTTGGGCTCATGTATGATGCTGAACCCGACGTCTATAACGAGACGCAGTTCGATGTTTTGAAAGAGACGGATCTATTGCTCGAACGTCTCGCACAAGGCGCCTCGGCTCTCCGGGTCCATGTCCAATCGTTTCGGGGTATGCCTGAAAATCGGATTCACCTCGTTTTGACGCTCTGGTATCGTATCCTACATCACTATAAACCAGAGGCAACGTTCGTATTGGCGTACGAAGGCACCGAGACGAACCTTTCTACTTACTTTGGGGTGGCAGACGCCATTTGTCACTTTGATTTTGCTTCGCACGTTTTACTTGCCTTCGCGCAAGGGGATGCATCACGCTTACGCGACTGGGCGAAGTATGAGGCACCTCCTGACGGAAAGACGTATTTTAACTTTTTATCTAGTCCTGAGCGAGATCCTTTCGAGAAAAATTTATTGCATCCGACGCCCGAGCAAGTGCTCGCGTCCCACAGCATCCTCTTTTCGCTTCGTGGGATTCCAGCAGTGGACTATCGGACACTTCTCGGTGTGACGACTCCCGTCGATCAGACGACGCTCATTCACGAGATTAAAACCGACCCGTTCCGTTTGAACGTGTTCTCCGGTATCATCAGTCAACTAAACGTCCGGCGAACGCATCCGGCGTTTTCACCATATTCGACCGAGCGAGTCCTCAAAACCGACAAGCGAGTCTTTGCTGTCGAGCGAACGGGTGACGACGAGCGTGTGACGACGTATACGAATATTTCTCACGAGCGCGTGACGCTCTCGGTAGCGGGGACCAACATCTTTACCGGGGAAGTGGTGGAAGACGTGACGCTCGAGCCGTATGAATATATATGGATTCAATAAAAGACAACCGCCTGACAGTTTCTGTCAGGCGGTTGTTTAAATTTCTGTCAAGCGGATCCGCGTCGATGCGTTCGTTCCGATGAATAGGCGAAGTGAGTAGTTCTCGCTTTCATAAACGACGGCATCTTCTGTTTCAATTGTTGGTTCACCGAGCGCGAGGAAAGCCTCTTTCGCGACACCGGTGTTCGTCCAGTCGATTGCATGAACCGCCTCTTCTTGAATCGTGAAGAAAATGCCACGATAAAAAGCGTACGTATTCAATTGGTCAGATTCTTCACCGAACGGTTGTCCGATCGTTTCGTATAGTTCTGCTTCGTTCAGCGCTAAGTACTCACTCGGGATTGGGCTGCTGAACGTCATGTCCAAATTAGACGTGACCCAACTTAAGAGAGCGGAATCGGTTAATGTCGCCGTTGGCCAATCGGTCGTGACGGCCGCTTCTGGGACCCATCCGGTCACCGACCCAAGCTCTAATTCGAAGTGATTGTCTCGTTGCGTAATCACTTCATACTTGTCCCCTATATCTCCTACATAAACTACGTTCGCGCCATCCGGTTGGTTGATCAAGTCGACGTTTTTCGTATTCACCCATACCGTCATCGGTTCTGGCGGCTCACTCGTTTCTTCAACTTCAGGCGTCTGGACCTCGACCGGTTCAGGCGAAGTCACTTCTTGAGTCGAATCAAAGAAGTCTGTCACATATGGATATGCGAAAAATCCGCCTCCTGCGATCAAAAGTAGGAGGAGCGGGAGTATAACGAATGCGGCTCCGCGTTTTTTCGGACGAGCCGGCTGAATATTCGGATGAAAAGCCATTCGCTCCGAACGGGAAGGGACGGGTTTTTCAGCAACATAACGTGGCTTCGCCGGCTTTTCTGGCGGTGTTTCCAGTGCTTTATCTTCCTTTACCTCCACTGAAGGAGTTTCAGTTGGAGCGATTTGTGCAGAAAGTGTTTGCTCGAGTAGTGCGAGGTAATAGGTAAGAAACGCTTCATCTTTAGTCTCCCCACGTAACCAGGCCTCAAAATCAGCCGATGTCTTCACACTAGACGTATCCAATGTCGACAACTGGTGAGTCAATTCCTCATAGGAGGATGACAGCTCTTTACCATCTGCTAAGTTATTTGTAATGCGTTGTTGGAGATCAAGTCTTGTTTGGCGATCAATTGTTAAATGTAAATGGAGCAAACGTTCACTACGATGCACGGTTGGTCCTCCCTCTGTTAAGTTCTTCCTTATGAATTTTATCAGATTCTCTATCCAAAAAAACCAAATTTTTAAAAATAGGTCATCTTAGGTAATTTTATTTGCTATAATACTATTTGTTGTCAGTCAATCATATTAAAACCGGATAATTCTGTTACAGAATATCCATAAAGGAGCAGCAGAACGTAAATGAAAGAAGAAACAATCTCTCTCGGAGAATTACTCTCCATCCTTATGCGAAGCAAAGGAACCATTATCAGCCTCACCGTCATCGCCGCCCTCATCTCATTTCTCGTGAGTTCATTTATTGTCCAACCGACGTATGAAGCCTCGACACAAGTGCTCGTTGCTCCGAAACAGTCGGAAGGCACGATGTTAGATAACAGCCAAATCCAATCATCCGTCACACTTGTCAACACGTACCGTGTTATTATCCAGAGCCCAGCTATCCTCGAGCAAGTGCAACGCAACGTGAACGGGTCTCCTATGAATATTAGTCAATTGATTTCAGTCAATAGCGAACAAAGTTCGCAAGTCATCAACATTAAAGTTCAACATACGAACCCTGTAATGGCGACAGATATCGCCAATGAGATCGGTAAAGTGTTCTCGTCAGAAGTGCCAGAATTGATGAACGTCGATAACGTCAAAGTGTTGTCGGCCGCTTCTGTCCCGATGAACCCAGTGAAACCGAACATTCTGTTGAATACGGCTATCGCTGCCGTTTTAGGATTCATGCTTGGTGTCGCGTGGGCGTTCTTGAAGGTCGTTTTAGATCGTCGAATCAAGACAGAACAAGATGTAGAGTCGGTGCTTGAGTTACCGGTGTTAGGTTCGATTCCGGTCATTGACCGTAGTGAAGTACGTACATCTCGCAAAAGTGCAATGGAAGTAAAAGGAGAGCGGGCTCATGTTTAAATTCGGCAAACGTAAAAATCAACATACACAATACGATAAGTCAGGTCGTGACTTGATTACGCTCCACAAACCGAAGTCGCCAATTTCAGAGCAGTATCGGACGATCCGGACGAACCTTGAGTTCACGGCGGTTGACGATGAGCTCCGGACGATTGTCGTCACCTCCTCTACGTCTGGCGAAGGTAAATCGACGACGGCTTCGAACTTGGCAGTCGTCTACGCGCAACAAGGAAAACGTGTCTTATTGATGGACTGTGACATGCGTCGTCCGACCGTGCACTTCACGTTCCGCCTTCCGAACGGAGTGGGTGTGTCGAGTGTATTGGCGAAGAAGACGACGCTCGAAAAATCAATCCATGAGACGAAAGTCGAAGGCCTCCATCTGTTAGCTGCTGGACCGATTCCACCGAACCCGTCTGAACTGTTATCTTCGAAAATGATGGCGCGTCTCCTCGAAGAGACGAAAGAAAAGTATGACGTGATTATTTTGGACGCGCCTCCGATGATGCAAGTAGCCGATACGCGCATCTTGGCCCGCGATGCCGATGGTGTCGTCTTAGTTGTCGGATGCGACAAATCGGATCGCAACATGGTCATCAAAGCGAAAGAACAACTCGTGATGGCTGATGCGCATATTTTAGGAGTCGTCTTAAACCGTCGAGAGCCGCAAGGCGCTGACGATCAATATTATTATTACGCGTACGAGTAAGGAGTCGTTCTGATGATCGATATTCATTGCCACTTGTTACCTGCCGTCGATGACGGTGCTCAAAACGTCGAAGTGTCGATTGCGATGGCGAAGCGCGCTGTGGAATCAGGCGTCTCCGATATCATCGTGACACCACACGCGTTCCATCGTCAGTTTGATACGTCAAAGCTGAACGTGCACCAAGCGGTCGATCAACTGCAACGCGTGCTAACGCTTGAAGGGATTGCTCTAAACGTCCATGCCGGCCAAGAGATCCGTATTTTCGGTGACTTATTAAAAGCGCTCGAAAAAGGAGAGGCGTTGACTCTCGCGGGTTCGCGTTACGTCTTAATCGAGTTTCCTAGCGACAGCGTACCGGCATATGCCGAACAACTCTTCTTCAACCTACAAGCGGGAGGGTACACGCCGATTATCGCGCATCCGGAGCGCAATAAAGAGCTCGCGCAAAACCCGGGCAGGTTGCTCGATTTTGTGGCTTCCGGTGCCTTGTCACAAGTGACGACAGGAAGCCTTGTTGGCCAGTTCGGGAAGACGGTGCAACAACTAGCACACGTGTTCTTACGGAATGGACTTAGTCAACTCGTGGCATCTGACGCACATGACGTGACGAGTCGTTCGTTTTATTGGGACGAGACGTTAAAAGCGCTCGAAAACCTAGATGACGAAGAGTTAGTGGATAACCTCCTTCAAAACGGGAAATCTGTTCTCGAAGATCAGTTTGTCTATGTCGATCCTCCGATCTTGCCGACAAAGAACTGGCGAGGTAAATGGAAATAAATAGTTTTATTGACTAAATGTTTAATAAATGTCGACAACTGTCGAACGAATTAGGTTTATCTTCCTAATAAGTAGGTTTTTGAAACAGGTCAAAAATGGTACTATTAACTTATAAATTCAGAAAAGGATGTGAAAACATCCTTTTTTCGTTGTAAACTATTTTGAAGGGGCGGCGGTAATGATGAGTATGAAAAAAGTGAAGAAGGCAGTCATCCCAGCGGCTGGTCTCGGGACTCGTTTCTTACCAGCGACGAAGGCAATGCCGAAAGAAATGTTGCCGATTGTCGATAAGCCGACAATTCAATATATCATTGAAGAAGCGGTCGAGTCTGGTATCGAGGATATTTTAATTGTGACAGGTAAAGGGAAACGGGCGATTGAAGATCACTTCGATTCAGTACCAGAACTCGAACAAACGTTGATTGAGAAAGGGAAGGCTGAATTTTTGAAGCTCGTCGAGGAAACGACGAACATCAACATTCATTTCATCCGTCAATCCAAGCCGATGGGACTCGGTCATGCTGTATTGCAAGCCAAGGCGTTCGTCGGAGATGAACCATTTGTCGTCATGCTCGGCGATGATATCGTTCAAGCGGACGTTCCATGCACAAAACAATTAATTGACCAGTACAATAAGACGGAAAGCTCAATCATCGGCGTGCAACCTGTCCCGCGTGAAGTGACGCACCGTTATGGCATTGTCGACTTGAATGCGAGCTTAGAAGGCGGCTTACATAAAGTCGAATCATTCGTCGAAAAACCGGCGCCAGGGACCGAACCTTCGAACTTAGCAATCTTAGGGCGTTATGTATTTACACCTCAAATCTTCAAATATTTGGAGACCCAAGAAGCCGGTACAGGTGGCGAGATTCAATTGACGGATGCAATCACGCGGTTGAATGAAGTCCAGAGAGTCTTTGCGTATGAATTCGTAGGTAAACGTTACGATGTAGGTGAAAAATTAGGCTTCATTCAGACGACATTAGAGTTCGCTTTAATGCGTGAGGATCTCCGTGCTGACGTGCTTGCCATGATGACAAAACTTGTAGAAGAACAATCATCGCTCAATGCTTTGACTTGAAAGGAACAATCATGATGCAATTATCAACTATGAGTCGAAAAACGATTCGGACCAGTGTTCTCGTCACTCTCGATGTCATTGCGATTTTGACCTCCATGTTTGTGACGTATTACTTTTTATATCCACAGGAGTTTTTACAAAACGTAAATCGAAACGACTTCATAGAGACCGCCCTGTTATATTGTGGGTTGTTTATCATTATGGCCGGGCTGAGTAGACTTTATCGTGTAGCGTGGCGTTTTGCGAGTATGACCGAGGCAGTTCGACTTGCGTCGACTTTACTATTAAGCACGGCTTTATTGTTTATTATTCAATTTGCCTTATACGGAGAAGCGATGGAACGCATACTATTTTTGAGTTTTTGTCTCTCCCTCTTATTACTAGGTGGAATTCGGCTTGGCTCTAGGATTATCATGACATGGAAACAGGATCATGGACGTTTGTTATTAGGTCGTAGTATGAAACGTCGAAAAGATGAAAAAAGAACGTTAATTATCGGTGCCGGACGTGCCGGACGTATGCTCATCCGTCAAATGAATGAATCGAACAACCATCGGATGAATCCGGTCGGCTTTATCGATGATAACGTGCAACTTCAGGCGTTAACGATTCATGGGGTGAAGGTAATTGGCACCATGGATCAACTCGAAGAAATTGTCGAACGTGAAGCAATTGATAAGATTGTGTTCGCAATCCCGTCGATTGACTATCAACAACGTCTGGCCATTATCAAACGAGCAAAAGCGATTTGTACGAATGTTCATACGTTGCCGATGATTGAAGAAGTGGCAGCCGGAAAAGTCGCGGTCAATCAGATGCGCCAAGTTTCGATTGAAGACTTACTTGGACGAGAACCGGTTGAACTTGATATTTCAGGCATTCAATCAGAGGTAGAAGGCAAGACGGTACTTGTCACAGGGGCCGGTGGATCAATCGGGTCTGAAATCTGTCGTCAAATTTTAAAGTTTAGTCCAGAACGGTTACTTCTTCTCGGTCATGGTGAAAACAGCATTTATTTAATTGAACGTGAACTGCGAGAGTTGAAATTAGATGTTGATTTAATTCCAGTTATCGCCGATGTTCAAGATGTAGAACGATTGCGTGAAGTGTTTATCACACACACACCACACCTCGTATTCCATGCAGCGGCACACAAACATGTTCCACTAATGGAAACCAACCCGCATGAGGCGGTGAAGAATAATATTTACGGAACAAAAAACGTGGCGGAAATGGCCGATGAATGTGGCGCCTCACGGTTTGTCATGATTTCGACGGATAAAGCGGTCAACCCGACAAACGTCATGGGATCGACAAAGCGGATTGCCGAGATGGTCATTCAGAACTTAGCGAAGACGAGTCGGACGAAGTATGCGGTCGTACGTTTCGGGAACGTGCTCGGTAGTCGTGGATCGGTTATCCCACTCTTTAAGACACAGATTGAAAAGGGGGGTCCGGTCACGGTCACGCATCCGGATATGACGCGCTACTTCATGACGATTCCTGAGGCGAGTCGCCTCGTCATCCAAGCTGGGACGCTTGCTGACGGTGGAGAAGTGTTCGTGCTCGATATGGGCGAACCGGTTAAGATTGTTGATCTTGCCCGAAATATGATCAAGTTAAGTGGATTCACTGAAGATCAAATTGCGATTGAGTTTAGCGGCATTCGTCCGGGAGAAAAGATGTTTGAAGAGTTGTTAAAAGAAGGCGAAGTTCATCCAGAAGCAGTCTATCCGAAAATTTTTACAGGGATAGTTACCGAGGAGGCCGATTTGCAGGGGAAACTTGAGCGGATGAACGAACTGAAGACAAGCGAAGCGCTCGGGCTATACCTTGTCAATTGGGCAAACGATTGTCTCGATTCAGTTGAGTATGATCAACTAAAAGAAACAGTTTAATTAATGGAGTGTGAATGATGAAGTATATTGAACAAAAGCGGAAAATTGACTTTATGTTGTCGTCGATTGGACTGATTGTATTGGCGCCTTTATTTATTGGAATCATGATTGCGATTAAGCTCGAGTCGAAAGGTCCGGTCTTTTTCAAACAAAAACGGGTCGGTCTTCATCAGTCACACTTCAACATTTTGAAGTTTCGAACGATGCGAATCGATGCACCGAAAGACACACCGACACATTTATTAGGTGATCCGGAACAGTACATTACAAAAGTCGGAAAGTTCTTACGGAAAACAAGTCTTGATGAATTACCACAAATCATCAATATCCTTAAAGGAGAAATGGCTTTGATTGGGCCCCGTCCAGCACTCTGGAATCAATATGATTTGATTCAGGAACGCGAGAAATATGGAGCGAACGCTGTGTTACCAGGTTTAACAGGGTGGGCACAAATTAATGGGAGAGATGAACTACCGATTGAAATCAAAGCAAAATTAGATGGAGATTATGTGAGAAAAATATCAATTCGAATGGATGCCCGATGCTTTTTTGGAACGATTTTAAGTGTTATAAAAAGCGACGGGATACTGGAGGGTGGTCCCCGAGAAGCATTTAAGGAAGTGGCTATTACACGAGAACAGAATAAAAGCACTTTGAAAAAATAGTATTTCAATTTTATTCTATATTATTTTTTGCGCATTCTATGCATCAAAAATACTGGAATGATTTTTAAATTGTTTTGAAGTGCTATTCAATAAAGATTGTAGCTTTCCGAGAGAGGATAAATAAGAATGGGAAATGAGAATGAAAAAATCGATATTATCATTTTGAGTGACAATAATCACAATACTGTAGGAGGAGAACAAGAGTCCACTAAAATTATTTTGCAAGGGCTGAGTGATTCAGATTATAAAACAGCAGTTATCCATCCGGGTCTTCCAGGAAAAAATCTAGAAAATATAAAATATTTTGATTTGACTCCTGAAACAAGAATTAAGCATGTAATAAAAAAACCATGGAGCATGATAAAATATATACTTGACACTAAAAAAATCATAAAAAATACTAATCCAAAAGTAATACACACACAAGCTCAAGTCAGTTTTTTTATTGTTGCTTTTCTAAAAAGATTTTATATGATTCCAAAGAGATTTACTTTTATTCACACTGAAAGAGGTCTTTACTTAAAATATAATCTCTTTTTTAAAAGGATTTTTATGTTTTTCATGACCCAGTTAGATGTGTTAGTAACTACAACTGAGTACAATATGAATTGTTGGGAAAGTGCTTTAAATAAAAAGAAAATTAAATCTTTTCAAGTTATCCCTAATACTGCTGGGTTGGAGTTTGAGAATTTTCAAGAAAACTTAAAGAAAAGAAATGACAATGAACAAAAAGTTATTATAGGATTTGCCGGAAGATATTGCGATTGGAAGAACTGGCCATTGGCCATTGAAATTATTGACTCTTTAAACAAGAAAGTTGGAGATAGATTAGAAGTAAGGATGGCGATAGGTTGTTTAGATGAAGAATCTAAAATTGAGACAAATAAAATGTTTAGATATCTTGAAAAAATGTTAGATAAACGTTTTGAGGGTCAAATAAATATCTCTTTATCAGAAATGAACTTGTTTTATTATGATATTGATGTGTTTATTTTAACTTCTAAGAAAAATACTGAATCATTTGGCAGAACTCTAATTGAAGCAATGAGTAGAAAAAATGTAGTCTTTACTACTCCAGCAGGGGGGTCTGAGGAGGTTGTTCCTTCTCAAAAATATGTATTTTATTCTGTTAATGAACTAGTAGAAAAAATAACTAAATTAATGAGCGATTCTGATTTGCTAGAAAAAAGTAGAGACGAAAGTTTTCAACATGTAAAGAGACAGTATTCGCTAAAAAAAAATGTGGATTTACACGAAAGTTTATATAAGAGAATAATAGATGCAGGTGATTCTAGATGAACATACTACATTTGAACACAAATTATCGTAATTCCAAAATTCATTATAATATCGTAAAGCATTTAAATGAAATTGATGGTGTAGATGGTGTAGTAGTATTACCTGATTTGAAAGAGAGCAATTACAAATCAGATTATACTCATGATAAAGAATGGGAAGAAATGTTTTTAAAAAAAATAAATTGTCTTAATTCAATAGATAAATTTATGTTTCATTTGAGAGCAAAAAAAGTTTATAAAATGATTAAACAAAATGTTAACGTTGAATCATACGATCATACCTTAGCACACTCACTGTATTCAAATGGTTTTTTGGCTTTGAAACTAAAAGAATATTATGGGATTACTTACTCTTTAATAGTTACAAACACCGATATAAATAAGTATATGAAGTTGATGCCTCACTTAAAGTCAACTGCACTAAAAATCATGGACGAAGCAGAAAATATAATATATTCTTCCCCGGCACATAAACATAGAGTTTTGGAATCGATAAAAAAATATCATAATTTTACTAAAATCAATGAAAAAAGTTGTGTTATTCCGTTTGGAGTAGATACATTTTGGTTACAAAACAAAAGAAATATAAATGTTACTAGAGAATTAGATTCTGAAGTGCTTAAAATTTTATATGTAGGCAAAATAAACGCAAATAAGAACATACAATCAACTTTAGAGGCTTTGAATACATTAAAAAAAGAAATACCCAAAAAAATCGAATTTCATATTGTTGGAGAACCAGTAGGCAAAAGTGGTCAAAAAATCCTAAAGAACTTAAAAAAGGATAGTTTAGTGAAATATCATGGAATCATGAAAGAAAATGATTTACTAGAAAAATATCGAAATTCTGATCTTTTTATAATGCCTTCGTTAACTGAGTCTTTTGGATTAGTTTATGTTGAAGCGATGAGCCAAGGCTTACCTTTAATTTATTCAAAAGGTGAAGGGTTTGATCAACACTTCAACGATGGAATAGTAGGAGTTGCTGTGAATGCAAAAGAAACTAATCAAATAAAAGAAGCAGTCATTAGAATATTAGATAACTATAGTGTCATTTCAAATAACTCTATTGAGAAAGTTGATAATTTCAACTGGGTTAAGATTGCAAATTGTTTTGCAGAAAAAATGGGAAGAAAATAAAAATGTATAAACTACCTATACTATCCTTTTGTATATTATTGTTTTTTTCTGTATCGTTAAATGTTTATCCTGCTTTAGTACTAGGAATTTTTGCGATCACTCTGCTTACTTTGTTTATGAGAAACTACTCTAATAGTTTTAAGAAAGAAATGACTTTTTCCAGCTGGATTTTTTTGGTGATCACATTCACTGTCAGCATAGTTTTTAATGAAAAAAACATAGAGAATATTCTATATGTTGGTTTAATGTTGACAACAATTTTAATTTTTTATTTAGTTATGATTGATGGAAAGATAGTTACTTTCATTAAAAAAATCTTCTTCCTTCTTTCAGGTTTACACGTTTTTTTTGTATTACTACAGTCACAAATCCCGGAATTAGTTCTAAAAGTAAATGCGGTGATTTTACCGTTGCCATCCTATATTGTAAGTTACTCACAGGTGACGAGAGGAATGTATGCGGGGCTAACAGGTCAAGTAGGGGCTGCTGCATTTTTCATTACCATACAAATTGCATATCTTTCAGTAAAATTGTTTGTAAATAATACATTAAAATATAAAGCTCTTTACTTTATTGGTCTAATAGTGAGCTTTTATGCGTTGCTGTTAACTACTAAGAGAGCGCTACTTATTTTTAATATATTAATTTTGATTATTTATGCAATTTATAAATTACTAATAAACAAAACAAAAATTGAAAGAATACTATTTTTAATTTTTGGTTTAATTGTAGGGTTAAGCTCAATTTTAATATTATTTAATTATAAACGTCCAATATTAAACAATACCGATGAATTCTCCTCTGGTAGGTTGTCTTTATATTCTGAAACATTAATGATTTCAAAAGACAATTTTTTAACTGGAATAGGATTTGGAAATGTGGAATTGATACTAGGAGAAAAAACCCACAATATATATATACAGATTTTAGCTGAAGTTGGCATATTAGGATTGTTAGTTTTGCTAATAGCACTCTTTATACCTTTAATAGATATTTTTAAAAAAATTATGTATATTAATAAAAACTTGAATCTACATTTGGAAAGGCATCGCCACAACCTGTACTTGTCTTTTTATATGCAATTAGTGTTTATATTTTACGGACTACTTGGTAATCCGTTGTATGATTACTTTATATTTGGAATATACTTATTCTTTGTTTGCTTAGGATTAAATACAAAATATGAAATTGAAGAGGGAAATAAACATGAAAAAAATTGGAGTACTAACGTTTCATAGATCATTGAATTATGGGGCGATTTTACAAGCTAGAGGATTAGTTGAAAGTGTGAAAAAGTTAGGCTTTGAATCTGAGTTAATTGATTATAGAAATGAAAACCTAGAGAAACGTGACTCATTTCAACGGTTCTATACTTACGAAGGATTAGTGAGAAATATCTTTAACATTATAGAGATGCCTTTTTGGTTAATCAGAAGAAAAAAGTTTGATTCTTTCTTAAATGATACAGGAGTTAGCCCGACTATTAAAACAATTAATGATAATACAACGAAAGATTATACAAAACTTATTGTTGGTTCTGATCAAGTCTGGAATCCTAAAGTTACAAATTATGACACATCGTACTTTTTTTCAGATGTGTCAAATCACTCAAAAAAAGTAAGTTATGCAGCTAGTTTTGGAGTAAGTGAGCTTGACGCGAAATCTGAAGCTGTGTATAAACCTTACTTAAGTAATATAAAAAACATTAGTGTGAGAGAAGAAACAGGTGTTGAATTAGTAAAGGGAATGATTGATTTGGAGCCTGATTTAGTAATTGATCCAAGTATGCTTTTAAATAAAGAAGAGTGGAGATCGATATACAAAAAACAGTTCCCTCTGCCACTTATTAAAGAAAAGTATATAGTAATTTATCAACGAGCGTATTCAAATTCTTTAATCGCTTTTGCGAAAAAACTTTCTAAAAGCAAAAATTGTAAATTAGTCACCATTACAGGTAATCCTAGACAGTTAATCAAGGGGAAGTATGTCCAAGGCGCTGGACCTTTAGAATGGTTGAATATTGTAGATAATGCTGAGTATGTAGTCACAAATTCATTTCATGGAGTAGCTTTTGCATTGAATCTCAATAAAAATCTGTTTGTGGAATATCTAAACCCTAAGTTTGCTGTAAATACTAGATTAGAAAATATAATCAAAAATTTTCAAATCGAACATTGCTTAATTGATACGGAACAATCGGATGAAAGCTTTGAGTCGTTGTTTAATCGCTCTATTGATTATGAGAAATTAAACCTTAGTCTTGAAGATTATCGAACTGCTTCAAACCGCTTTTTAGAAAGTGTAATTAATAGTTAATCATGAAAGAAGAAAATACCTTTTTCAGAAAACTTTTCTCTAATACTTTGTTATTTGCAATTGGATCTTTTTCATCAAGATTTATGATTTTTTTATTAATCCCTATTTATTCTCGCACTCTAACTAGTGCTGAATATGGATTTATTGATTTGATAACTATCACAGTAAGTTTATTATTACCCTTCTTTGGTTTGAATATTCATGAATCTGTAATAAGGTTCACTTTAGGAAAGAGTATAAATAAAACTAATGTTTTGTTATTTGGAGTGCAAGTAGTTTTAGTTGGTTTTTTATTAATGGCTCTTATCTCACCATTTATTCTTAATTGGTTGAATATTAGTCAATTTTTAGGATACTTTTTAACAGCATATCTTCTAACAGGTTTAAAAAACGTATTGATGTTTTTCGCTAGAGGGTTAGAGAAGGTAAAAGGTGTTGTAGTAATTAGTATTCTTGAGACACTTTTTTTATTAGCAACTACAATTATTTTGCTTTTAGTATTAAAGATGGGTATTGATGGATATTTCATTTCTTTAATATTTTCTAATTTAATCGCCTTATTCTTATATATGTATTTAATTGACATAAAAAAGTTCAAAGGTGTTTTTTCTCTGTTAAATTGGAAAAAAAATATTGAAATGCTTAAGTATTCTATACCAATGATTCCAAATTCAATGAGTTGGTGGATTAATAACACTTCTGATAAATATTTGCTGAATTTGTTTTATGGTCCATCTCTTACCGGTGTATATGCAATCGCTTATAAGGTACCGTCTTTATTAAATACTTTTACTAGCGTATTTATGCAAGCTTGGCAGATTTCAGCTGTAGATGAATATGAAAATTCAAAGTCCAAGAAAAACTTCACGTATGTATATAAAGCATTATTCACTTTTAATATATTGATTTGCGGCCTACTCATATTATTCAGTGATTTAATTTCTTGGATTATGTTTGGATCTGAATTTATAGAGGCAAAATATTTTGTGACAATTTTATTGTGTGCTTATTTTTTTAATGGTTTAGCTGCTTATCTTGGTAGTGTATACACTTCAGCCTTTAAAACAAAAGTATTATTTTACTCAACACTGACTGGAGCATTTGTAAACATTATCTTGAACATTTTATTTATTCCTATTTACGGTGCATATGCAGCTGCTTCAACTACATTAGTTAGTTATTTTGTGATTTGGATTTTTAGACTAATTAATTCTAAAAAATATATTGTTATCCGCTACAATGTTATGTCTACAATCATTCAAATTTTTATTTTGACTACTATGGCCTTTACACCTTTACTATTTTTAGGGACTACTAAAAACTTGATTTTACTTTGTGGAATGTTAATTTTAATTGTTATTAATTATAAATTCTTACGTGTAATACTAAAATTCATCTTATCTAAAATTCAATATAAAGTGAGGAAAACTACATGAATTTGGCTGTAGCAGGTACAGGCTATGTCGGTCTTTCAATGGCTGTATTGCTTGCACAACATAATAATGTAATTGCATTAGATATTATGACAGACAAAGTCGACATGATTAATGCGAAACAGTCACCAATCGCAGACGCGGAAATTGAGGATTTTCTTCAAAATAAAGAACTAAATCTTGTCGCTACGACAGATAATTTAAAGGCTTTCAAGGATGCAGAATATGTCGTGATTGCGACGCCTACCGATTATGATCCGGTACGTAACTACTTCAACACACGCACTGTGGAGAGTGTAATCGGAACAGTGCTCGCAATCAATCCAGATGCCATCATGGTTATCAAATCAACTGTACCGGTAGGATATACAGACGAGGTCAAAGCTAAGTTCGACACAGAAAATATCATCTTCTCTCCAGAGTTCTTGCGTGAAGGTCAAGCGTTACATGACAATCTCTATCCTTCTCGTATCGTCGTTGGCGAACAGTCAGAGCGTGCCGAAGTGTTTGCGAATTTGTTGAAAGACGCCGCGATTAAAGAAGATATCGAAGTGTTATTGACTGACTCCACAGAAGCAGAAGCCATCAAACTCTTCTCGAATACGTATTTAGCGATGCGTGTCGCCTTCTTCAACGAGCTCGATACGTACGCAGAGGTGCGTGGTCTTGATTCAAAACAAATCATTGAAGGTGTCGGACTCGATCCGCGCATCGGTTCTCACTACAATAACCCATCATTCGGTTATGGTGGGTACTGCTTACCGAAAGACACGAAGCAGCTCCTTGCGAACTATGAGGACGTTCCGAACAATATCATCGGGGCAATCGTCGATGCAAACCGTACACGGAAAGATTTTGTGGCTGAGTCGATTTTAAAGCAAAATCCAAAGCGCGTCGGCGTATATCGTTTAACGATGAAGACCGATTCGGACAACTTCCGGGCGTCATCGATTCAAGGGATCATGAAGCGCATTAAGGCCAAAGGTGTCGAAGTTGTCATCTATGAGCCGGTATTGAAAGAAGAATCGTTCTATAACTCACCGGTCATCAACGATTTTGAGACGTTCAAGCAGACGGCTGATGTTATCGTTACGAATCGTTTGCATCCGGAACTTGAAGATGTAGCTGACAAGGTATACACACGTGACTTGTATAGTCGTGACTGAATAAGCATGAGGCAAACCGCCTCATGCTTATTTTTAAAGTGAGAGTTATAGATCTTACTACTTTAATTTCGCTAGGCTTCTTTTAGCAAACTACGTTGGAAATGGACGTAAGCTATTGCGTCATCGCTCTCCGAGATAATTTATGTTCTCTTGTAAAAGAAAGCATGATTTAAGAACTGTAGACTTAGAGCATTCTCTTTCTTTGCCTATATTATTTCAATTAAAATAAAGTTCTTTTCAGTTCAGAAAATGAAGTACAAACTAGGCTTGATAATCCAAAACCAGACGACGAAATATGATGAATTAAACAGAATGTAAAACTTCTACTACTTACTTTTGACTAGTATGATTATTGTTTTTATAAGGAGGCAATGCATTGAAACGAGTATTAATTACGGGCGCGAACAGTTACGTCGGCAATGCGTTTAAGCGATGGGTCGAAACAAGACATAAGGAACACATCGAAGTCGATACAATCGGGATGAAAAATGGAGAATGGAAAAGTAAGTCATTCATAGGATATGATGCTGTCCTTCATGTGGCAGGAATTGCTCACGTCTCGACAGATAAGAGCATGGAAGATCTGTACTATAAAGTAAATACTGATTTGACGGCCGAAGTGGCAGCCAAAGCGAAGAAAGACAGAGTACGCCAGTTCATCTTTCTCAGCAGTATGATTGTCTATGGGGATGCATCAAACGCACAGATGATTACAGCGCAAACGGAACCGAAGCCGACGAACTTTTATGGTAACAGCAAGTTACAAGCAGAAGTGAAGCTTAATCAGCTCGCAGACGCACACTTCCGCGTCGCGAACGTACGTCCGCCGATGATTTATGGGAACGGTTCAAAAGGAAACTACGTCAAACTCGCAGGGCTCGCGAGAAAGATACCACTCTTTCCGAACTATCAAAACCGTCGAAGCATGATTCATATCGACAACCTGTCAGAGTTTTTATCGCTTCTCATCATGTACGAAGACCACGGCACGTTCCACCCACAAAATGCCGACTATGTTTGTACATCCGAACTCGTCAAGACGATTGGCTCTGTGCATGGCAATCGAATCCGTACGATTGGACTCTTTAACGGGTTGATCCGGAGCGTCGTCGACAAAAATATGACGATGAACAAACTGTTCGGTGACTTTGCCTACGAGAAGACGTTGTCTACTTATCCGTACAACTATCATATCCGTGATTTTACTAACAGTATCCTCCACACTGAAAAGCACGAACTTTCCTCGAATTGAGGAAAGTTCGTGCTTTTTGTCATAGAAAAGGGTGGGCGATGTGGTCGTTGCTATCCTAGTTATTTTTACTTATTCAACCCTTCAATCAACTGACGCGTCCGTTCACGTGACACATGTAGGTAGCGCTCGGTCGTGTTAATCGATTTATGTCCGAGAAGTTCGGCGACGCCGACGATGTCTTTTTTCTGTTCGTACAACGTCGTCGCGAAACTGTGGCGCAACATATGGCTCGTCAGATTCAGACCGAACTGTTCTGCTGCAATTTGTTTCAGATCGAGGTTCACGAAGCCCGGTTGGACGACACGCCCCCTCGGCATCAAGAAGATATGGTTCGTGTTCCCGGTCTTCGGGCGCCGGATGTCGATATATAGCTTCAACTCTTTCGTGAGCCGCGGCGTCATCGGTACGACGCGGGTCTTGTCGCCTTTTCCTTTTTTGACAGTGAGCAATCGATTGGTGAAGTCGACGTGGTTGAGCTCGAGGTTCAAAATCTCACTGATTCGTAGTCCGGCATCGCCCCCGACGATATAAATCGTATAGAGCGTATAGTTTTTGGCGTGATATAACACCGTGTCCAATTGGTCCCGGCTGAGGATGGTCGGTGGTTCGGTGACGCCTTCCCGCGTGACGATGCGACCGAACGGGTTCTCTTCGATCCAGCGCTGTTCGACGGCGAACGTGAACAGCCCACGGACGCGCATAACATAGGAGCGAATCGTATTGTCAGCTTTTCCGCTCAGCTGCTTCTTGTAAGGGACCGCGTAGCCCATCTCGGTGATGTCTTGGATGTACACGGCGCCGCGTTCGGCCGCATACCGGGCGAAGTGTGTAGTGCAAAATAGGAGTGCAGAAGTGTGCAACGGAAACGTACACAACTCTGCACTCCTATTTTTGAAAAGAAAAAGGACTTGCCAGCAATCATAATCTCACCCTAACGTTTAAGTTGCGACACAAGAACGTTAGGAG
>NZ_JAFIFD010000025.1 GCF_020832205.1 Exiguobacterium sp.
CTTCCAGGGGATCAGCAAGCGAAGGGAGACCCAGCAGCGACAAAGTCGCGATGCGGCTCCCTGCTTGCCCCCAGAAAAGCGAGCTGTGCCCGGTCGGGCAAATAAAAAAGACTGCAGACAATGTTTTGTCTACAGTCTGAAGAGAGTTGACCATCTGCGGTCAACTCTCTTTTCTGTTCAATAACATTGCATAATGATTTCCGTCTCTTCAAAGCGCTTCACTCGGAGCGCTTCGGTCGGGATGAGGAAATAGAGGATGCCGACATCGCCGAACATGACGTCAAGCTCTTCCGTCGAGTCCATTTGAAAGAGCAAGAACGGGTCACGGAATTTCTTCCCGTACGTCTCTTCCACCTCTTCGAATACGTCGTTTTGAACCGCATCCGGATGTCCGCCAATCGCATGCACGTCCCCTTCATCGAACAATTCTTCCATCGCCGTGAAATCGTCCTCTGTCATGAGTTCGAGCAACGTGTCGACAATCGGGGCATAGCTTTCCTCGAACGTGACGGCACGTTCGTTGAGCGCCTCGCCGATTCGAACACGCTCGAGCATCGTCTCTCTCGTGTAGACGACACGCCATAAATGCCGTTCGTCCGCATCTCCCCACGGTTGTTCATCCACATCGTAAAAGAAAGACAACAACCCTTCTTTCGGGAGAGCCTCAACCGATTCGCATCCAGCGAAATCGCTCAACCGGAACTGAGCCAAAAACGTCAAATTCTCTCCTGGATGCTCGTCTGCACTTACTAAATCCGGATACCCGCCAAACTTGGAGTGTCCAATCGCGACTTCTTCCCGCGTCGTTCGCGGTATGAGCTTCAAATTGATGCGTTTCTTGAACGCTGCTATGATTTCTTCTTTATGCTCAAGCCCCCGCGACTCGATCCACTGCTTTACCGATTGTAGTTCCATCTTCGCACCCCATTTAGTTATGATGAAAGTAGTGTACCACACCGAACGTATGTACCCATTATCTTTTTTTGACTAGCCTCTATCTTGACCGTGGCGTGAAAGCTTGAGAAAATGCATACGTTTTGAACTTATACGCGAAAGGATGTCACGCATGCAACTTTTGATTAAATGGATTATCGGCCTTTCGCTCTTATTCGGATTAAGTGCGCTTGGCAACTGGATCGTCGCGACGCTCGCATGGAGCGTGCCAGGAAACGTCATCGGGATGGTACTGCTGTTGCTGTTGCTCATGACGAAAGTGATCCGCGTCGAATGGATTGAGGACAGCGCCGGTTTTTTGACGAAACACCTCGCTTTTTTCTTTATTCCGATCGCGGTCGGGCTCATGTCTTATCGCGACCTGTTACAGGCAGAGGGCATCCCGCTCTTTATCGCCTTACTCATCAGTCTGCTTGTCGGACTCATCGTGACCGCAGTCATTTCAGGTAGACGAGGTGAGACATCATGACGATATTTTGGGTACTCGTTACGATCGCCGTCTATCTCGTCGGTCGGAAGTTGTCGTTTAAATGGGCGTCCCCGTTCACGAACGTCGTCTTTTTAAGCACGACTTTCTTGATTACGCTGCTCTTGCTCTTCGATCAGCCATACAGCGTATATGAACCAGCCAAAGATCTCATCACCATCTTGCTCGGCCCGGCGACGGTCGCGTTAGGCTTGCCGCTCTATCGCAACTTGCCGACGTTGCTCGCGCGGGCAAAACGCGCCCTTAGCGCCATCCTTGCCGGCACGGTCTCGACCATTCTTGTCGCCGTCCTAGTTGGCACAGCCCTTACATTGACAGACAAAGTGCTCATCGGACTCTCAGTCAAATCGGTCACGGCTCCAATCGCCCTCGAACTTGCGCGACAGCTTCAAGGAGACGCGGCGCTCGCCGCTTCGATCACAGTCGCCTGCGGCATACTCGGCGCCATGATTGGACCGATGATTCTGACGATCTTCCATGTGAGTGATCCGTTCACGCGCGGACTCGCCCTCGGGACGATCAGTCACGGCATCGGGACGGCTCAAGCCGCGACGGAACATCCGCTATCGGGCGCGACAGGCGGAGCCGCGATGGGACTCTCGGCCATTTTTACGTCATTTTTACTCCCGTACCTGCTTCCCCTCTTCTTTTCAATTTGAGCTCGCCTAATTTAGATAACAGACGGAAAGGTAGACACTCGTCTTATTTTCAAACAATTTTGATACTTCCTCAAACGCCTCCCGTGCTACACTAAAACGGATGAGAAACGATTTGGGGAGGTATTTTTTATGCAATCAAAATTGATCGAACGGTTGATGACGTACGCCAAGATTGACACACAATCTGACTTCACGAGTGAGACGACACCGTCGACGGCAAAACAATGGGATTTAATTCGCCATCTTGAAGCCGAGTTAAAAGCACTTGGGTTGGATGACGTCGAGACGGATGAGTATGGCTACTTGTTCGCGACACTTCCAAGCAACGTCGACTTTGACGTGCCGACGATCGGGCTTCTCGCTCACGTTGATACGGCGACCGACTTCACCGGGACGAACGTCAATCCACAACTCGTCGAACATTATGCAGGCGGCGACATCGTCTTGAACGAGGCGCTCGGTGTCATCCTGTCACCGAAAGACTTCCCAGAGCTTGACGGGTACGTCGGGCACACGCTCATGACGACGGACGGGACGACGCTCCTCGGGGCCGATGACAAAGCGGGCATCGCCGAAATCGTCACCGCGGTCGAGTACTTGCTCGCCCATCCCGAGATTCCCCACGGACCGGTCCGTATCGCCTTCACACCGGACGAAGAAATCGGACGCGGCCCACACAAATTCGACGTCAAGCGCTTCAATGCCGATTTCGCCTACACGATGGACGGCGGACCGCTCGGTGAACTGCAGTTTGAGAGCTTCAACGCGGCCGGCGCGACCGTGACGTTCCACGGAACGAACGTCCACCCGGGCAGCGCAAAGAACAAAATGGTCAACTCGATGAAGCTGGCGATGGCGTTCCATAACCGCCTCCCGGCCGACGAGGCACCGGAGCATACGAGCGAGTACGAAGGTTTCTTCCACTTGAACGGGTTCTCGGGCGACGTCGAGACGACGACGCTCCAATACATCATCCGCGACCACGACAAAGCGAAGTTCGAGGCACGCAAAGTGTTGCTCGAGAAGCTCGTCACGGAATGGAAGCAGAAATACGGTGCAGCGCGCATCGATTTGAAGATGGATGACCAATACTACAACATGGCCGAGAAGATTGTGCCGGTGAAACATATCGTCGACACGGTCGCCGACGTCATGCGCGACCTTGGCATCGAACCAAAAATCGAACCGATTCGCGGCGGAACGGACGGCTCGCAACTGTCTTATATGGGTCTCCCGACGCCGAACATCTTCACTGGCGGCGAGAACTACCACGGAAAGTTCGAGTACGTCTCGGTCAACAACATGGAAAAAGCGACCCATGTCATCATTCAGACACTTCGCACGGTCGCCGAACGCGCGCGAGCATAATTTATGCGCCTCCAACCATTCTCTTCTACACTAGAGATATTGGAGGCGATTTTTTTATGAAACACACCTTTCACATGAACCTCGATTGGACCGGCGGACGAAACGACGTCGGCACGATCGAAGCGGAACGATTGAAGACGCAGATCTCCATTCCCCCGGAAATGGACGGACCAGGCATCGGGACGAACCCGGACGAAATGCTTCTCGGCGCTGCGGCGACTTGCTATATCATCACCCTCGCGGCCATGCTCGGACGAAGCGACTTGTCACATCAAGGCATCTCGATTGACGCTGAAGGAATCGTCGACGTGACGAACGGCGTCTTCACGTATGAGACGATTCGTTATACCACGCGCATCAACGTACCAGAGACGGCGACAGACCGCGACATCATCCTCGTCGAACGCATCGCCAAGAAAGCGAAGGACAGTTGCATGATTTCACGCGCCTTGGCCGGTAACGTGTCATTCGAACTCGACACGACGGTCACGCGAGCCGACTGATGTTTCGCTTTGAACACCCGTTGCTCGAAGGAACGATCGTCAAACGGCGCAACCGCTTCGTCATGGACGTGTTGCTTGATGATGAGATCGTCGCGTGCCACTGTCCGGTCACAGGGCGAATTGGTGATGTCGTCTTCGAAGGGGTACCGTGTCTCGTCTCACGGGCAGACGAGACGACCCGCACGACCCGCTTCACGGTCGAGGCCATCTCGATTGATGATGCGCAATGGATCGGCATTCACCAAGGTCGCGTCAACGATTACGTCGCGCATCTGTTAGGTGAATCGCGTTTACCGCTTTTTCCTAAGCCGACATACATCGAACGCGAAATCGCACACTACGACTCACGCATTGACTTCGCCGTCGATGGCATACTGATGGAAGTGAAAATGCCGCTCACCGAACTGTTCGTGACGCCGCTCCCTCACTTCGCACAGAAAATAGCACATACGCCCGTCGAGACGAAACGCCTCGCTCGCCACCTAGACACGCTCATTCAATCGCTCGAACAGAACGGACGCGCGGTCTTGTTGTATGTCTTCTTGTACGATGCACCTGTTTTCACCGGCAATCCGAACCGAAGAAACGATGGCGCGCTCCGTCGAACGTTGCGTGCCGCAATTCCGGACGGGCTCGAAGTATGGCAACTGAACGCTCGCCTCTCTCCGGAAGGCATCACACTGCTCCGCTGCTTCGAGACGACGACGGCACAATAAAAACAGCCATCACACGATGGCTGTTTCACTGTAACAAGAGTGGCGTGACGTACGCCTCGATGACGGCAGAAATCGCGAGGAGCGGCACCGCAATCAATAAGAATGTCTTCACACCGGCAAAGAAGAGCGCTTTGAACGTGACGTCCGTCTCTTCCCCCCGCATCTTCTTCCAAATATGGCGGTTGAGCGACAACCCCATCGCCGCTCCGAGCAAGATGGCTGAAATTTCGGTGATACCGTGCGGCAAGATGCCGAGCGCGATGACTTTCACGACCGATTCTCCGGAAAAATCGACGATCATCGCCACGAGTCCGATGATGGCAGCGTTGACGACGACGAATATATACGGAAGAAACAGCGGGACCAGACCGAACAAAAATGCGAGCAACGTGACGCGTGTGTTATTGATAAAGAGCGCGACCATCGTGTCGAACGCACTCGTATCGAACGTCAGTCCACGTGACTCGAACATGTCACCGATCTGCTTCAAAATCTCTTCAACCTGTTCACTCGTGACGAATGAGCGGAAGATAAAATAGGACGCGATGCTCGTCACAATGAAGATGACGAGCAGACGAAAGAAGTCTTTTCGATAGTAGCTGCTCCACGCTTCGCGAAGCGATAACGATGTTTTCATAGTCTTTCCCCCCTAATTTTCTTCTACGAAGCTTGTCAACTTTTGTTTCATCTTTACCCATCACTGCGCGTTTTCAAAAAACGTGATACAATACACGTCGTAAACTAATCAGAAAAACGAGGGATACCATACATGATTACAGTAAATAACGTAAGTCTTCAATTCGGTGGACGCAAGTTGTTCGAAGACGTGAACATCAAGTTCACACCAGGCAACTGTTACGGATTGATCGGCGCAAACGGTGCCGGAAAATCAACATTCTTAAAAATTCTTGCTGGCGAGCAAGAGACAACAACAGGTGACGTCAGCTTCTCACCGGGCGAACGTCTCGCTGTCCTCAAGCAGGACCATTACGCGTACGAAGATCAAGCCGTTCTCGAGACGGTGATCATGGGTCACGAACGCTTATACCAAGTCATGAAAGAAAAAGATGCGATTTATATGAAGGAAGATTTCTCTGACGAGGACGGCATGCGTGCCGCTGAACTCGAAGGTGAATTCGCTGAGATGAACGGTTGGGAAGCTGAGTCGGAAGCGGCGATGGTTCTTCAAGGACTCGGCATCACAGACGCGTCGCACCATAAGCTCATGAGTGAGCTCACGGGCGGCGAGAAGGTCAAGGTTCTCCTTGCCCAAGCACTATTCGGTAAGCCAGACATCTTGCTCCTCGATGAGCCGACGAACGGACTTGACATCAAAGCGATCCAATGGCTTGAAGAGTTCTTGATCAACTTTGAGAACACTGTCATCGTCGTTTCCCACGACCGTCACTTCTTGAACAAAGTCTGTACGCACATGGCTGACCTCGACTTCGGAAAGATTCAACTGTACGTCGGAAACTACGACTTCTGGTACGAGTCGAGCCAGCTCGCTTCACGTATGGCCAACGACCAAAACAAGAAAAAAGAAGAGAAGATCAAAGAACTTCAAAACTTCATCGCCCGTTTCAGCTCGAACGCCTCGAAGGCGCGTCAAGCGACGTCGCGGAAGAAGTTGCTCGATAAGATCACGCTTGACGACATCCGTCCGTCATCACGCCGTTACCCGTTCGTCGGTTTCTCGATGGAACGTGAAATCGGAAATGACGTCTTGTACGTCGATAACGTCTCGAAGACGATTGACGGTGTCAAAGTGCTCGACAACGTGACGTTCTCACTGAACAAGACGGACAAGGTCGCTTTCGTCGGCCGCAACGACGTCGCCATCACGACACTTTTCAAAATCATGATGGGTGAGATGGAGCCAGACACGGGTACGGTCAAATGGGGCGTGACGACGACTCAGTCGTACTTCCCGAAAGACAACTCGGAATACTTCGAAGGCTCGGATAAGAGCATCTTGGATTGGTTACGCCAGTTCTCACCAGCAGACGAGTCAGACACGTTCCTCCGTGGTTTCCTCGGACGCATGCTCTTCTCAGGCGAAGAAGTCATGAAGAAAGCGTCTGTCCTTTCAGGGGGAGAGAAAGTGCGTTGCATGCTCTCGAAGATGATGCTCTCGAACTCGAACGTGCTCGTCCTTGACGATCCGACGAACCACTTGGACCTCGAATCGATCACAGCGCTCAACAACGGCCTCGAGACGTTCAAAGGCGTACTCCTCTTCAGCTCGCATGACCATCAGCTCATCTCGACGATCGCCACGCGCATTATCGAAGTGACGCCGAACGGGATTGTCGACAAAGAAGCGACGTATGATCAGTTCCTCGAGAACGAATCGCTCCAACAGCAAGTCGAATCCCTTTACCAAAACGCATAAGAAAAATCGATCGGCCGCGGCCGATCGATTTTTTATTTGACTTCAATTGTTTCCATAATGTGCTCATGGATGTCGTGCCCTTTTGTGACATGGACTTGAACGTTGTACGAGCCAGTCTCGATGAACGTGTGCTCCCCTGTGTACACCCCATCCGTCTCTTCAAGTTTCACCCACTCATGCTTCTCTGCCCCGTCTTTAAACACTTCCAATTGGACGTCAGCACCCGTAAGCGTCTCGTGATCAATCTCAACGTTCACGTTAAACGGTTGCGGTTCGTTTACCGTCGCTTGTTTCGGTTCAAGCACAATGTCAGCGCCGGCATGGTGATGATGGTCGCTCTCTTGTTCCGCTTCCGCCGCCGTTTCCGGATGGCCGACCGTGACGTTCGTCGTCGGCATCGTGTGCATCGATCGTGCCGTCACATGCACTTGCACGGTATACACCGCTTCATCAGCGAACGTCGTGTCGACCTCGTATACCCCATCCTCAGTCAATGATGCTTTCATCATCTCGCTATCTTCTTTCGCCCCGTTCTTCCATACTTCGAATTTGATTTCGTCGGCATCGTCGACCGCCTCGCCTTCTTGGGTGACGCGTACCGAGAGCGTGACGGTTTCCCCTTTATCCGCTGTCGCTGGCACGTTCAATTCGGCTTCGACCGGTTCCATCGATTGGACGGTTTCAGACGCATTATTCGCTTGTTCGGACCCACAAGCCCCAAGCACCAATACACTAGCGAGACTTGTCGCCAGTCCCAAACTCATCATTGTTTGTTTCATCATACATCCCCCTATTTAATCGCTTACATGTTTCACACTTTGTTCATGATACCATCCTTTTTCCGGGAATGTGTGAGGATTGTGTGATATTCGCCACTCCCCACGCTCATAAATTGCACACATATTTTGAGAGACTGTCGCCAAAAATTCCTTTGTCTAATTTTAGGTTTTTTGATGGAATTGTCTGAAACGGGGTATATAAAATATATATACAGCTCAATATTTGGAAAGCCTTAACATCAAGATACATACACCATGAATGGAGGCGAAAGGAAAATGAAGAGCAGGTTCGTACGTGTATTAATGGCCTTGTTGATCATGTTGGCACCGTTAGTCACTTATCCAAAATCAGCCGACGCCGCCGCTTCGAAATTTATAACGAGCGTGAACACCACCAGTAAAGTCGTGGCATTGACGTTCGATGATGGGGCGGATGGTGCGAATACGAACAAGATTTTGGACATACTCGCGAAGAACAACGTCAAAGCCACTTTCTTCTTAACTGGATCAGGCGCCAACCATCACCCCCAATACATTAAAAACATCGCAGCCAAAGGTCACCAACTCGGTAACCACTCCTACAGCCATCCAGATTTCACAAAATTGACCGCCACTCAAATGAAAACAGAGCTCGACCGGACGGAAGCAATCGTCAAGTCACTCACCGGCAAGACGACAAAACCGATTTTCCGGGCCCCGTTCGGTGCCGTCAATAGCGCTGTCTTGAACGGTGTCGGTGCTGCCGGCTACGGCTACACAATCCAGTGGAACATTGACACCATCGACTGGAAAGGCCTCACTGCAAGTCAAATCAATACAAAAGTTCAAACGAATATCAAACCTGGCTCAATCGTCTTGATGCACACCGGCGCAGGCGCACCGGGCACACCGCTCGCCTTGCCGACGATGATCTCACAATTGAAAGCGAAAGGTTACAAGTTCGTCACCGTCTCCCAACTGCTCGCTTATCAAAACACGTCTACTAGTAAAACGTATACCGTCAAATCAGGTGATACACTCTACAGCATCGCCCGGGCTTACAACGTCACAGTCGCTGCGCTCGCTGCCGCTAACAAAATCACGAACTACAACTTGATTTCGGTCGGACAAGTGTTGATCATCCCAGGTACGACCGTCACACCGCCGCCACCTACGACGACCGTCAAGTATACGGTCAAGTCAGGCGACACCCTCTATAAGATCGCTACCTTGTATAAGACAACTGTCGCGAAAATCGCCGCCGCTAACAATATCACGAACGTCAACTCGATTTACGTCGGACAAGTGTTGATTATCCCAGGTACGACCGTCACACCGCCGCCACCTACAACGACCGTCAAGTATACGGTCAAGTCAGGCGACACGCTCTATAAGATTGCGACAACCTATAACACGACCGTCGCCAAGATTGCCGCCGCCAACAATATTACAAACGTCAACTTGATCAGTGTCGGGCAAGTGCTCACGATTCCGAAGTAAACGAAAAAAGATGGTGCCCGTTGCGGCACCATCTTTTTTTGACGTCATTTCACTTCGAACTGCTCGGCCTCGGTCGATCCAGCGAGCGCCGTCGTTGACGATTGTCCACCCGAGATGACGAGCGATACTTCGTCGAAGTAGCCGGTCCCGACTTCCCGTTGGTGACGCGTCGCCGTGTAGCCGTGCTGTTCGGCTGCAAACTCGGCTTGTTGCAACTCGGAGTAGGCGGCCATGCCACGGTCCTTGTATCCGCGTGCGAGTTCGAACATGCCGAAGTTGAGCGAGTGGAAACCGGCGAGCGTGACGAATTGGAACTTGTATCCCATCGCGCCAATTTCTTGTTGGAACGTGGCAATCTCGTCATCCGACAGCTTCTTCTTCCAGTTGAATGAAGGCGAGCAGTTGTAGGCGAGCAGTTTACCCGGGTATTTGGCGTGAATCGCTTCTGCAAATTGGCGCGCCTCATCCAAGTCTGGTTCAGACGTCTCACACCAGACGAGGTCCGCGTACGGGGCGTAGGCAAGTCCACGGGCGATGGCCTGTTCGATGCCCGCTTCCGTCCGGTAAAACCCTTCCGGTGTCCGGTCACCGACGATGAACGGGTGGTCGATCGGGTCGATATCGCTCGTGATCAAGTTCGCCGCATGCGCATCCGTCCGGGCGACAATGATCGTCGGCACACCCATGACGTCGGCCGCGAGACGAGCCGAAATCAAGTTTTTGACCGCCGTCTGGGTCGGGAGCAGCACTTTTCCGCCCAGGTGACCGCATTTTTTCTCCGAAGACAGTTGGTCTTCGAGATGGACACCGGCCGCTCCCGCTTCGATCATCGCTTTCGTTAGTTCGAAGACGTTCAGCACGCCGCCGAACCCGGCTTCCATGTCGGCGACGATCGGGGCGAACCAATGGGTATTTCCTTTTCCTTCGGCCGTCTGGATTTGATCGGCCCGTTGCAACGCTTGATTGATTCGTTTGACGACACTTGGTACCGAGTTGGCCGGATACAGGCTTTGGTCTGGATACATATGGCCTGAAAGGTTCGCATCGGCAGCGACTTGCCAGCCGCTTAAGTAAATCGCCTCTAACCCCGCCTTCACTTGTTGGATGGCTTGGTTCCCGGTGAGGGCGCCGAGGGCGTGGACGTAATCGCGCTCATGGAGCAGTTCCCACAGCCGTTCCGCCCCTTTCGTCGCAAGCGTGTGTTCGATCAATACTGATCCTCGAAGTTTCATCACGTCGTCCATCCCGTACGGACGTTCGACCCCGTCAAACCGGTCTGATTGAAGCATTTCCTCGAGTTGTTTGCGCTGTTCGTTCATTGTCATTCCTCCTGTATTATATTAGTTTATTTTATACAACTTTGTTATATAACAGATAGTGCACACTTAATCCAAATAAGCACAACACTCAAGCGCCGCCTTGAACGTCGAATGTTCCATCCCGCAACAACGACAGACGTTCTCTTCGTCACGCTCCTCTGGCTTCCGGAAAACGACGACTTCTTCGACCGGATCTCTCATGATCTGAAGGGAACCGTCTGTTCGATCGAGGACGAGACGCATCAAATCATTCCCGTAGACGAACGCCGTATTGGCAAGCGTCGCTGTCGATTCTCCCGAGACGATGCGGCGGACGACCCAGCGTTCAATCAATTGTTCACTTTCAAGTTTTTTCGTTGTCATGATGATGCTCCTCCTTTTACATTTTCCCGTGTCGACTGTTCGATGAATTCACGACGGCGCCGATGTAAGATCGGTTCCGTATACCCACTCGGTGAATCCGTTCCTTGGAACACCAAGTCTCGTGCGGCTTGATAGGCAATCGAGCGTTCCACGTCTGGCGTCATCGGACGATAATGCGGGTCTTCCGCATTTTGCGCGTCAACGACTTCGGCCATACGCCGGAGCGTCGCTTCGACTTGTTGTTTCGTACAGACACCGTGGTACAGCCAATTGGCCACGTGTTGGCTCGAGATGCGGAGCGTTGCCCGGTCTTCCATCAACCCGATGTGGTGAATGTCCGGCACTTTTGAGCAGCCGACGCCTTGTTCGACCCAGCGGACGACGTAACCGAGCAGCCCTTGCAAGTTGTTCTCAAGTTCCTCGTTTACTTCCTCTGTCGTATAGACGTTCGTCGCCAACGGGATTGTAAGCAGACGCCGCTGTTCGTGCGCCGTGTCGAACGGTTCGTCCAACAACTCACGTTGAATGAGGGACGCATCGACTTGGTGGTAATGAAGTGCATGGAGTGTCGCCGCTGTCGGGGATGGCACCCAGGCGGTCGTGGCACCTGACCGGACGTGATTGACCTTGTCTCGCATCATGTCTTTCATCCGGTCCGGCATCGCCCACATCCCTTTCCCGATTTGGCCCCGGCGATGGAAGCCCGCGCCGAGTCCGACACGAACGTTCAAGCGTTCGTAGGCGTCAAGCCACTCTGACGTCTTCATCTCACCTTTTCGGCGCATCGGTCCAAGCGTGAGCGACGTATGAATCTCGTCCCCGGTTCGGTCGAGGAAGCCGGTGTTGATGAAGACGATGCGTCCCTTCACCCGATTGATGCAATTCTTCAAGTTGAGCGACGTCCGCCGCTCTTCGTCCATCACCCCGACCTTGATCGTATAACGCGGTATGTGAATCAAGTCCTCGATGGCGTCGAACAGCTCGTTCGTAAAAGCGACTTCTGTTGAACCGTGCATTTTCGGTTTGACGATATAGATGGAGCGTTCACGTGAGTTTCGTTTGGCGTCCAAGTGACGGCTTGCGATCAAAGCGGTGAATATGCCGTCCAAGATCCCCTCGGGCACTTCACGTCCCTCCTCGTCTAGAATCAAGTCTGTCGTCATCAAATGACCGACGTTTCGAATGAAGAGCAACGCTCGTCCCGGCAACACGACTTCACGTCCGTCCGTTCCGATGTAATGACGATCAGGGTTCAACGTCCGCGTGAGCGACCGGTCCCCTTTCCTGAACGTGGCCTCGAGTGTGCCGTCCATCAATCCGAGCCAGTTTTCGTAAAGGTGAACTTTCTCTTCGGCCCGGACGGCTGCGACGGAGTCCTCGCAGTCGACGATCGCTGAGAGCGCCGATTCGAGCTCGATGTCGACGAGCCCTGCTGGATCGCTCTTACCGACCGGATGATGACGGTCGAATTTCAGTTCGGCATGAAGGCCGTTATGGACGAGCAGCAGACGGTCAGGGGATTCAGGAGATCCTGCGTAGCCGACGAAACAGTGCTGTCGAAACGGGACACGTTTCCCGTTTAGGACGGCATAAGCGGCATCACCCTCGATGCCATATCCTTCTGCTTCGCGATGCGTCCCTTCTCGAAGCGGGAACGTGTCGTCAAGAAACTGTTTGGCGTAGGCGATGACAGCGGCGCCTCGGACCGGATTGTAGCCCTCCGTCTTTTCACCGTCCGACTCATCGATCACGTCCGTGCCGTATAAGGCATCGTAGAGACTCCCCCACCTAGCGTTGGCCGCGTTCAAGGCATAGCGCGCGTTGTCGAGTGGGACGACGAGTTGCGGTCCAGCTTGCTGTGTGATCTCTGAATCAACATCTGAGACGTCGATTTGAAAGTCCGGGACGACCGGTTCGATGTAGCCGATCGATTGAAGGAAACGTTCGTACTCGTTCACTTCGAACTCGTCTTTGTGTGCGCTGTACCATTCCTGTAACAGTCGCTCAAACGCCTCACGTTCGTGAAGCAACGCCTCGTTTCGAGGAATGAACTCGTCGAGGATGCGCTCAACCCCTTGCCAAAACGATTGGCGCGCTTCAGCTTCCGGCAATACACGAGCCGAAATGAACTCGAGCAACTCCCGATGTACATGATAAGTTCCTATTTGCTTATACCGTTCCAAGCTTTCACTTCCTCTCGTCATCATTGTTATATATCAGTTGACTTTAATATAGACTATTGTATAACAGTTTGGCAACAGGTTTTTAAAACTTTTTATTTGCGGTCAGACGGCAAAGGCGTTAGGATGAATTACATGAGCTATCAATGATTGAGTTATCAATGAGTTAAGGAGGGTTGTGGATGCGTGACTCTTGTTCGCCTAGCGACCAAATTCTCTACAACATCATCACTGTACAAAAAGAACTCAGCCAGCTGTTCGATTCAGAAATGGATGGTCTGAGCCTGACCCGATACGATATTTTAAGCAACTTGAATCACGTCGGTCCGCTTCGTCAACGCGAGTTGCAACAGCGCGTCGATGTCGATCATGCGGCCATCACACGTCACTTGAAACAACTAGAGACGCAAGGGCTGATTGCCCGTGAACGTTGTCCGAAAGACAACCGTGTCATCTATGTCGATTTGACCGATCACGGTCGAGACAAAATCGCACATTGGACCGAGCAAAAGAAGTGCTTATCGGACCGACTTTTTGTAAACATGAAGGTAGAGGAGCAACAGCAGTTGCTCGACCTGTTAAACACGTTACAACACAACATTCAACACGAAAGGAAGACCTTAATATGAACACGACGACACAGAAAGACTTTATGGAGATTGTGAAAGGACGCCGTTCGATTCGCGTCTATGACGAGAACGTTAAAATCTCAAAAGAGGAAATGACACAAATTCTCGAGGAAGCGACGACCGCTCCGTCTTCCCTCAACTTGCAGCCATGGCGTTTCGTCGTTATTGACAGTGCCGAAGGGAAAGAGACGCTTCTGCCGCTCGCGAGCTTCAACAAACGCCAAGTCGAGACGTCTTCAGCCGTCATCGCCATCTTCGCCGACTACCAAATGGCCGACTACACGGAAGAGATCTTCAATTCGGCCGTCGAACGCGGCCTCATGCCTCCTGAAGTCCGTGACCGTCAAGTCGAGATGATTAAAGGCATCTTTAAAGACGCACCAAAAGAAGCAATCAAAGACAGCATCTTGCTCGACTCAGGTCTCGTCGCGATGCAGCTTATGCTCGTCGCCCGTGCCCACGGCTACGACACGAACCCAATCGGCGGCTACGACAAGAAGAACATCGCCGAGGCGTTCGGTCTTGAAAAAGAACGCTACCTCCCGGTCATGCTCCTCTCCATCGGGAAAGCCGCAGAAGAAGGCTATCCGTCGGTCCGTTTCCCAATCGACCGCATCACAGACTGGAAATAAGCAAAAGCTCAATCGCCTCGACGCGATTGAGCTTTTTTTCATCCGATGTATTTGACGACCTCGTTAAAGTCACGGCGTGTCTTCGGTGCGAAATCACGGGCCCGGTGTCCGAAAGCGACCATGACCGAAAGCGACCAGACACCTCGTTCCATAACCCCTTCTGAAATCAACAGTGCGTCGATTTCAGCTTGATTGAACCCTTCAATCGGGCACGAATCGATGCCGATTTGGGCCGCGGCCGTCATCATGTTGCCAAGCGGGATATACGTCTGCCGCTTGATCCATTCTTGGAACACACGCTCATCGTCAAGGAGACGATAATCGGTTTCTTGGAACGCTTGCACACGCTTGATTCGTTGCGCGTACTCTTCTTCAGTCCGTCCTTGAACGTCCGTGACGATGTGACGAATATAGTCCGAATCATAGCGCATCGCCTCAGGGGTGCGCGCTAAAATCAAGACGAAATGACTCGCCGTCAGCGCTTGCCCTTGGGCACCCCAAGCGTGCTGTTTAATTTTCTGGAGCAAGTCCTCGCGACGGACAACGACGAACTGCCACGGCTCGAATCCGAACGAGCTTGGTGACAATCGGCCCGTCTCCAAGATGAATTCAAAATCGTCCTCATCAATCTTGCGATCCGCATCGAACTCTTTCGTCGCTTGACGCCAACGGTACGCTTCCAAAATGTCTTTCTTTTTCATCCGCTTCACTCCTCATTCACCAAGATGATTCCATCATATCAAAACGATAGATGAGAAACCGCTCATGAAGATTTTTGAGCGGCAAGCGCACATCCTGCACATAGCGGAACGGGGTCTCATCGTTTAAAAAGTGCAAGTATTCGTCAGCTGGATAGTACAAGATGATGTCGACCGGCCGCGGCGAAAGTTCTACCGAATCGATGATATTGCCGACGACCTCGCGGAACACGTTTACCGAGAACGGATTGAAGAAATAAAATCGGTTCGCCTCGGGCGGAATCAAAAATCGTTCGGCGTATTCGTGGACGAGTTGTACGCTCCCGCGCGTCCGGTGTTTTTTTGAGTAATTGATCCAGTTTTCAAGTGCGGCCTCATGAAATCCGCCATCCATCTCGACACCGATCGCCCGGACGCGAAACGTATAGGCCAGGTAAAACGGGAGACGGCCTTTCCCAGACCCGAAATCGACGACCGTATCCATCGAAGCGAGCGGGTACGCGTCCCGCAGTAAATCGAGCGCCTCATACGGTGTCGGCTCGTACCGATGATATTCGACCGAGGCCGGAAAACCTTGCTGCGGTTTCGCCGTCTCGATTTGAAGCAGTCGTTCATATTGTTGTTCAGTCATCAGTCTGTCCTTCCTTCGGTCGTGCGGAAGAACGGATGACGCTCCATCTCTTTTAACAAGGCGTCCCGTTCTTGTAGTCCGACGTACCCGATGTATAGCGGGATGAGCAACTTGAACCAGCTCGGCACGAGGAGGAGGCCTGTGACTGCGAGCGGGATCAGCCGGAGCCACAAGTTGCGATGGTTCGGTGTCCGGATATACAGCAAGATTGCGAGCGTGCGTCGAACAGACCCGAACCGGTTCGACTTCGGCCGATAAAGGGGCCGCTTTCGCAAGTTCGGTTTTTCATAGACACCCGACGCCGACAACAGCGATCGGTCAAACGCCGTGCGGACGTTGGCCGCATGGTCGACTTCGCGGCGAATATACGGATGACGCGAGAGCCAACCTTCTCCGGCGGCGAGCGCAAAGGCGACACTTCCGCTGCCGAGGACGATTGCGAGCAGCGGCAAGTCTGTAAGCAGCGCAAACGTGCAAACGAACGCGACGACCGGTACGATGAGGCGGAGTGACCAATGGGTCCCGTTCATATTAAGAAGATAACGCACCCACATGTGAAGCCATGCCACGAACAGCAGAGCGAAACCGAACGCGAAAAGCGACACGAGCGGCCATCCATGCAGTGACGGCACCGGCGCAAACAGGACGAGGACGAAGGTGTATTTCAACGCCATGCCGACGACATGATACCCGATTGAATAGCGTTTCAAAGCCGAGACTAAGTCACGATTCGCGACGAGCGTGACGTCCGCCCGCTCGACCCAGACGAAGAAGTTGTCGTGCAACTGAATCAAGAGGAAGACGACCGCCCACACAAGCATCGGGACGTCCACGAGCCATGGGTACGCGCCTTGCCAAATCAATCCGTATTGATAGCCGAAAAAGAGTGCGAGCGGGATGCCCCCATACAGGACGATCGTCCAATCGAAAATGAGCCGCCACGTCTCCCATCGTTTCGTGAAATCGATCCGGACACGTCGGACCCATACGTCTCGAATCGTCATCGCATCACCACATCTTCCATCATGTCAAACAGCGATTCGCCATCTGTCCCGAGCTCCGCCCGGATCTCTTGTTTCGTCCCGTTCGCGAGCATACGCCCGTTATCGATCCAGACGAAACGATCACATAACCTGTCTGCCGTATCGAGCACGTGGGTGACGAGGAGGACGCCCGTGCCTCGGCGTCGCTCTTCTTCAAGCAGGCGAAGCAACTGGATCGTCGTCGTCGCGTCGAGTCCGACGAACGGCTCATCGACGAGAAGAAACTCAGCCTCTTGAATGAGCGCCAAGAGGATCATCGCTTTTTGTTTCATCCCTTTCGAGAACGAGGCGATATAGTCGTGCTGCACCGACTCAAGCCGAAACAACTCGAGCAACTGGTGCGTCCGGGCCGACTCCTCCGTTCTCGTCAGTTCCGTGACGAGCGCGATATGTTCCGCTAGCGTCAAATAGTCATAGTAAATCGGTTGCTCGGGGATGTACGCGTAACGTCCAATTTCCACACGTCCCTGCATCCAAGGGATCGTCCCGGTGAGACAGGCGATGGTCGTGCTTTTTCCGGCCCCGTTCGACCCGATCATTCCGACGATTTCTCCGGGCCGGACGTCAAACTCGATTTCCTCCACCACCGCTTCTCCGGACTCATAGCCGGCGCGCTGTATATGAACGTCCATCGAACTCCTCCCCATTTCGTGAGATTCTGTGTATTTTTCTGTATCTATCATATCACTTCTCGAAAATGTGGCATAATAACGCTTGTCACCCCAAACATAAAGGAGTAGAGCCATATGCAACATTATTTAACCATCGACATCGGTGGGACGAGCATCAAATACGGAGTCGTCCAATCCGATGGAGAGCTTCTATCGAACAAACACGTCCCGACCCCTGCGACGTGGGACGGCTTGCTTGAACAAGTCGATCTGCTTTTTAATGAGACAACGGCGGAAACGCCGATTGCAGGCATCGCCATCAGCGCACCAGGAGCCGTCGATTCGGAGACCGGTGTGATTCACGGCATCAGTGCGTTGCCTTACATTCACGACCGTCCGTTCTTACAGGCGTTCAAGAACCGATACGGCTTGCCTGTCACCGTCTTGAACGACGCCAACGCGGCAGCACTCGCCGAAGGCTGGACCGGCGGGGCCGCTTCAACAGTCCGCTATGCGACCGTCGTCATCGGCACGGGTGTCGGCGGCGCGTTCATCGACAAAAACGAAGTGATGATCGGCTCCCACTTCCATGGCGGCGAGTTCGGTTATTGGATTCTCGATCCGTCGCTTCCCCACCCCGACGGCACGTGGAGTAAAGTCGGCGCCACCGCCGTTCTCGTCAAGCGGTGCAGCGACCGCCTCGGCCGGACGTTGACTGGAAAAGACATCTTCGACCTTCAATCCGACCCGGTCGTTCAAGAAGAGCTGGAACGTTTTTATCGTTGGAACGCAATCGGCATTTACAACATCCAGTTCAGCCTGGACCCGGAACGCATTTTGATCGGCGGCGGGATTAGCCGGCGTCCTGAAGTACGCGACGGCATTAAACGGCATCTCGATGAATTGTGTGACGCGTTCGGCACGTTCCGCATCAATGTCGAGACGTGTCAACATTTCAACGAGGCGAACTTGATCGGGGCGGCCCGATTCCATATGTTGAATGCTTAAAAAGGGCTTCGTTCACCTCGAGTGAACAAAGCCCTTTTATTGTGCCATACGGTCTTCATGAAGCTGATGGTACACCTCGTCGCGGATGGCACGAGACGTCCGCTCATGGATGATCATATGGGCGCGGATGATTCGATTCGTCCGCTCATCGATCAATCCCGTCTCAACATAACGATCGAGTATCGGCAAACTGAAGTCTCCGAGCGGCAAATAGGCTATTGGGATCACATCTTGCCCTGACTTCACAGACACTTGGACCCCGTTCACTTCCGGAAAGAAATACGATTCATAATTCGGCTCGATGACGAGTTCGTCCCGCGAGGCGTCACGAGCCTCCGGGACTGTCGTCGGCAAGGCGATAAAGTAAACCATCTGGTCGAACGAGAACGAGACGTCCTGTAACGAGACGTTCAATCGCGCAGCTTCCCGTTTAGCGATGGAACGCAAAATCAACCGGTAACACGGACGGCTCGTGAACAACAACGTCCCGACGAAGACGACCACCATGATCATGACGCTGAATTCACTCATAACGGTACTCCTTCCCAGCGGCACACTTGATTTTTCCCGCGCGACTTGGCCGCGTAAAGCGCTTGGTCAGCGCATTCAATCAGCTGTTCGCCGGTTTGATGCAAGAGCGTATGTTTCGAGGCGACGCCGAAGCTGAGCGTCAACTGCCCGCCCGGTTGTGTCTGCCCGTGGGTGAAACGTGTTTGAAGAACGTCGGTACGAATCTTCTCGGCCACATGCGACGCCTCGACTTCGTCAAAACGCGGCAACAGGACGACGAATTCCTCGCCCCCGAACCGATACGCCATTTGCTCGTCTGGGACGCTGCGTCGGATGACGCTCGCGAGCCGCGTTAACAGCTCGTTCCCCGCCAAGTGTCCGTTCGTATCGTTATAGTGTTTGAAGTGATCGATATCCATGACGATGAGCGATAACTCCTCACCCTCGCACTCGCGGAACAACACGTCCAAGTCTTGTTCGAACGAACGGTGATTTTTCAAGCGGGTCAAGCCGTCACGAAGAGCGAGCGTCTCGATCCGTTGGTAGAGCGTCGTTTGGTGCAACGCCAACGACGCCTGTTCCGCAATCGGCCGTACCCCGTCGATTTTTTGCGGAGTGATCGGTTTTTTGTTGACGACGTTATCGATGACGAGCAGACCGTACGGGATGCCTTGATGATGGAGCGGGAAAATCGTGCACTCGTCCATCTGTAATTCGATATGTAACAGTCTGAGCACCGGGTCGTCGGTAATGCTCGCGTAGACGTGGAGCGGCCGGCCCGAATCGAGCGTTCGTTTGAACGCGTGCTCGCCATTAAACGGAATCGTCATTTTCCGGATCCGCTCGTTCAACTGCTCGTCGTGCGTCGCATCCGTTTCTTTTTCGTCAATCAAGTCTTGAAGGTCATAATGTTGGCGAGTGATTTCTTCCCAAATTTGATATCCTTCTTCTGGATTCATCGGCCCGGTCCCCATGACGCCGTAAATGCTGTCTTTTTCAGGATCGGCAAAGAAAATGATGGATCGGTTGAAACCGAGCCCGTGCCCAGCCGTCACTGACGTTAAAATCGTTTGTAACAAGCGGTCCAAGTCGAGCGTGTCCTGCATCGTAAAACTGACTTCTCGGAAGACGTTCAACTGGCGCGAACTCGCCGTCAACATGCGCAGCCGTTCCGACCGTTCTCGCTTCAACTGCTGAACATAACCGAAGAGAAGCGCAGCTCCGAGTCCGAAAAAGACATAACTGAGCAACAACGGGAACGACAACGTCCCGGACTGGCTGTAGACGAGGAGCCAACTGACAAGGATCGCCGTCAGCATACCTTTTACTTGAAAGCAAACAAGCCCCGTCACGATGAGGAGGAGCACCGACCAATGAAAGTCATAGAAATTGAACAGCATCCCGTGCCAAATGACGACGAGACTGCTTGCCCCGACAAGCAGCCAACGGTTTAACGACGGTGTCGTCATCAACCGAAGCAAGTTGATGACGAGTGTGATCACGACAATGCCGCCAATCCATATACCGTATATCATCGCTCCCCCTCATTTCATTAAAATCATCTCTATTTACATTATAGTGCGATTCGCTGTGGCCGGGACAATGTTTGCCCAATCACTTACCAAACTTTTAAGTTACTTGAAGGATTTACCAACAATTCCACTCGAATATTTTACATAATCTTTCCCTATACTTTAGCGTACTAACGTGAAATGATAGAATTACCTAACCCAATTAAGCGAGGTGGAAGCGTGACCCGCACCGAATATGTAGAAGCATCAAAGATTTTAACACACCTGTTCAATACCGCGTCCTTCGTCGGTATCGACTTCGGCTCCGGTCCGAATCACCATCTGCTCTATTTCAAACGAGGCGATCACGAGGCATGGCTCTCTATCGAGGGCCCGTGGCACGTTCAAACGGCCGATCTCCCGTTTGATGAAGATATGCAATTACAGCGTCTGATTCAGTTGCGACGCGAACGCGTTCATGCGGTGCGATTAGGAACCGACAACCCGCATCTCGAACTGATATTTGAGTCCGGTACGGCTCTCTTTGTAAACGGCTTTCATGAACAGTTCGAGAGCTGGCAGGCCGGGGACGCACGTCCGCTCGGCGGGGACAAATATTTACTTGTCGCCATGCCGCAAGGGGAACTGGCCATTTTCGTCGAGGAGGAAGCGTAATGGACGCCTGGATGGAAATAGCTACGTACATGTTGATCGCGTTTGGAATCAGTCTCGCGATCATCTTCCTGCGCAAAATAACCAAGTCATAACAAAAGAGCGGCCGCGGCCGCTCTTTTGTTATTTCACTGTCTCATCTTCAAACAAGCTCGCGCCGTTCGTCTGGATGACGTCTTGATACCAGAAGAACGAGTCTTTCCGCGAACGTTCGAGCGTCCCTGACCCGTCGTCATGCTTGTCGACATAGATGAAGCCATACCGTTTGCTATATTCACCCGTCGAGGCGCTGACGAGGTCGATACAGCCCCAGCTCGTATAACCGATGACATCAACGCCGTCTTCGATCGCCTCTACCATTGCTTTCAAATGGTCGCGCAAATATTCAATCCGATAGTCGTCGTGAACCGAACCGTCCGCTTCGACCTTGTCATAAGCCCCGAGGCCGTTCTCGACGATGAAGAGCGGCAGTTCATAACGCTCATACAATTTGTTCAAGATGACGCGCAGTCCCATCGGATCGATTTCCCAGCCCCAATCGCTCGCTTGGAGATACGGGTTTTTCACACCGCTCATGATGTTCCCGGCCGCCTCGTCTTCCGTCTTCTCTGCTTTCTCGGTACGCGACATGTAGTAGCTGAGCGAGAAGAAGTCGACCGTATGGGCTTTCAGCGTCTCGAGATCTCCATCTTCCATCACGAGTTCGATGCCGTTCTCCCGGAAGAATCGCTTCGCGAACGATGGATATTCCCCGCGGACGTGAACGTCGCCGCAGAAGAAGTTCATCATCCGCTCGGCGTCATTCGCGTACCAGACGTCTTCCGGGTTCGAGCTGTACGGATAAACAGGCGCCGCGATGAGCATACAGCCGATTTGCATCGACGGATCGATTTCTCGCGCCGCTTTTGTCGCGAGCGCACTCGCCACGAGCTGATGGTGCAACCCTTGATACGTCAACTGTAACTGGTCGTCGCCTTCACGGATCGCCATCCCGAGACTGAGCATCGGCATGAACTGGGCCCCGTTGATTTCGTTGAACGTGAGCCAATATTTGACCTTGCCTTGATAACGTTCGAACAGGACACGACTGTAACGTTCAAAGAATTCTACGAGACGACGGTCGCGCCAGCCTCCGTATGCTGTCGCCAAATGGAGCGGCAACTCATAGTGGGAGATCGTGACGAGCGGTTCGATGCCTTGGACAACGAGCTCGTCGATGACACGGTCGTAAAACTTGAGCCCTTCTTCGTTCGGTTCAAGCTCATCCCCGTTCGGGAAGATGCGTGACCAAGCGATCGACATGCGGAACGTCTTGAAGCCCATCTCTTTAAACAGGGCGATGTCTTCCTTGTAGTGATGATAGAAGTCGATCCCTTCATGGTTCGGGTACGCATAGTCGTCATGCAGAGCAAAGTCAAACGTCGGGTCGTGGATGATTTTCATCCGGTCCTTGCCGCCTGGCATTACATCGGCAATCGACAATCCCTTTCCACCTTCTTGATAACCGCCTTCAAATTGGTTCGCCGCAGTGGCGCCGCCCCATAAAAAGTTTTTCGCTACTTGTTTCATGTCCGTTTCCTCCTTTTAGGCTAAGACGCGCAAGACGCCGTGGTTTGGTTCGACGATGCCGACGTGCGTCGGCAAGACATCTAAGTAATTCCCTGTATTCGTGACAATAACCGGAGTAATCGTGTCGTAACCGGCTTGTGCGAGTGCCTCTAAATCAAACTTCACCAACACATCGCCCTCGGTCACCGGTTGTCCGTCTTTGACGAATGTTTCAAAGTGTTTTCCACCGAGCTGGACCGTGTCGAGACCGACGTGAATCAATACTTCGACGCCGTCGTTCGACCGGAGGCCGATCGCGTGCTTCGATTGATAGACCGTGACGACTTCTCCGTCGAACGGTGCATAGACGACCCCTTCCGTCGGCATGATGGCGATTCCTTTTCCCATCGCGCCGCTCGAGAACACTTCATCGCGAACCGTCTCGAGCGCCACGACTTCCCCTTTCACCGGTGAAGAGATGGGCGTGCCGACGGAATCGATCAAGACGGGTGCCGGTTCGACACGCGCCGCCTCTTCTTCCTGCGCCGTTTCTTTATGAAACATGAACGTGAGACCGAACGAGACGAGCGTCGCGACCGCAAGGCCGATCAACGCTCCATAAAACGTCATGTCGAGTCCTGCCGCCGGAATCATGACCGGGACGCTGAACACGCCGAGTCCACCCATCGCGTACGCTGCCGTGCCGAGCATGCCGCCGACGACACCACCGGCCGCTCCCCCAAGCATTCCGAAAACGAACGGTTTTTTACGTGGCAACGTCAAACCATAGATGGCAGGTTCGGTGATGCCGAATACACCGGCAATCGTTGACGACGTACCGAGTCCTTTCGTTTTCGGATCACGTGCCTTAAGCGTGATCGCAAGCGTCGCGCCGACTTGACCGAACGTCGCCATCAGGACCCCGACGACAATCGTATCCATCCCGACGACCGCCAAGTTGTTGATGATGATCGGGACGAGTCCCCAATGGAGCCCGAACATGACGAGCACTTGCCAGAACGCACCGATAAAGGCGATGGCGACAATCGGACTCAATCCATATAAGAACGAGTAGCCGTTCGCAAGCCCTTGACTCGCATAGGTCGCGACCGGGCCGATGGCAAGGAACGTGAGCGGAACGACGATGAGCAGCGCCATCATCGGGGTCGTAAAGTTACGGATTGCTTCATGCGTCCGTGCATTAAAGAATCTTTCTACTTTTGACGAGACGTATGCTGCTAGAATAATCGGAATGACCGATGACGCATAGCTCATCAATACGACCGGCAAGTTGAGGAACGTGAGCGTTTCACCCGCCCCTTGCATCGCGACAATGGCCGGATAGACGAGCGCTCCCCCGATAATCATCCCGATATACGGGTTCCCGCCGAACTTTTTCGCGGCCGAGTGGCCCAGGATGACCGGCAGGAAGTAGAACAGGGCGTCAGCCGCTGCATTTAAAACAATGTATGTGCCCATGTCTTGCGTGAGCAGACCGAAAGCGACGAGAATCGCGAGCAATCCTTTCAGCAACCCGCTCCCTGCCATCGGACCGAGAATCGGTGTGAAAATCCCGGCAATCACATCGATCAATCGGTTGAAGACACCGGTCTTCTCTGCTTCATCGTCGTTCGATGACGTCTTGAACCCGCCAGCCGCCACTACGTCTTGATAGACGTACGGGACGTTGTTGCCGATGACGACTTGGAACTGACCGCCGCTTTGGACGACTGTGATGACACCATCATGATTTTTTAACGCCTCGGCGTTGGCTTTCCGTTCATCTTTTAATTTGAATCGCAACCGCGTCGCACAATGGAACACGCTTTTGACGTTGCCTTTCCCGCCGACATGCCGAATGATGTCGTCGGCGAGTGCCTTGTATTGACTCATCTTGCTCACTCCTTCAAAGTTTGCTAAAAAGAAAAACCTAAATGAACGTCTACATCGCGTAGCGTCATTTAGGTTTGGCCTGCGTCAGCAGTAACCATCCTTAGGATCGTCGTTCTTTCATTAAGTTTTCGATGTGAATCATCATGTACAGCCGTTCATCGGTCGAGACGTCGTAATTGTACTTCGTGGCGATCAACCCAGCGATTTTCTCGACACAGTCATAAGCGTCCGGATACCGGAGCTTGACCATCTCAAAGAGCGTCTCATCCCCCCCCGGTCTTCACTGTCTCTTTCGCAGCGAGACGCTGGACGAAATATTTCAAGTGGGTCAAAAATCGTGAGTAGGCGTACGACTCTTCATCTAAATCGATTTGAAAATGGTACGTGATGATGGTCAGGATTGCTTGCGTGGCTTTTGTCATCTCTGTGACGAGGTGCAAGTTCTCGCCTTTCGCGCCGGACATTGTCGCGTTGACGAGGTGTAAGGCGATGGCGACCGCTTCATCTTCATCGAGCACGACATCGTGCCGTTCGTTGATGAGGGCGACCGCTTCTTTCCCGATGGCGAACTCTTGCGTGTAAAACCGCTTCACTTCCCAAACGAGCGGGTTACGGATGAGGATTCCATCCTGATATCGGCTGAGCGCGAAATGGATATGGTCGGCGAGCGTCACGTACAGCGAGTCATGAACCGCTTTGTCGAGCCGTTTTTCAGCTAATTTGACGATTTCTTTGACCGTCTCCATCTCATCGCCCGGCATCTCATTCAAAAAATGAACGAACCGTTCGTGGCTCTCTTTACTCTCGAGCGTAAAGACTTTTTCAATCCGCGCTTGATCGATCGCATCGCCCGGGCGCTTTTGAAACGCAATTCCTCGTCCCATGACGACTTGCTCTTGACCGTTCGCTTGAATGGCCACGACGTTGTTGTTGAACACTTTTGAAATGTGCATGGAATCACTTCACCTCCGCTCAGGGTCGATTGAAAAGAAAAAAACCTAAATTCACACCGGTCCCCACATCTGGATGATCGGCATCAATTTAGGTTTTGCCTGCTTGACCAGTAACAATCCCAAAATGGATTTTCTTCTTCTCGCTATTAGCATACTCTCTTGATATCTTGACGTCAACATAAAAATAAAACGCTTACACCATGACCGTTTTTCACTCAAAAAGGATCCGTTGCATCCGTTCCGGGGCAGCCAGAAAGTCGCGCATGACGCGAACGTGCTCGAGTTCATCGAACGAAGTCGGCGCGAGTCCCGTCTCAACTTGGAGGATATCCGCCTCAGGATACGACATGAGGATCGGGGAATGGGTAGCGATGATGAATTGGCTTCCTGCTTCGACAAGTTCGTGCATGCGGGCAAGCATCGTCAATTGCCGCATCGGTGACAAGGCAGCCTCGGGCTCATCTAACACATACAGCCCGCTATCGCGAAAGCGATGGAGCATGAGCGACAAAAACGCTTCTCCGTGGGATTGCTCATGGAGCGACCGGCCACCGTACGACGCATAAAACCGTTCCGGGTCGGGGCTCGAGCGCGCAATCTCATCCACGTAACTCGACAGTTGATACGCTGTCTCGGCGCGTAGAAAGAATCCGTCTTTTGGCCGATAAGGGCCGCGAATCGGACGCAGTGCTTCGAACAATGGACTGTGCGTCGCCTCCGTCTCAAAGCGGAACGACGCCGCCCCGCCTTTCGGATTGAACCCAGCGGCGATGGCCATCCCTTCAATCAATGTTGATTTGCCGCTCCCGTTCTCGCCGACTAGAAACGTGACCGGCTTCTTCAGTGTCAATTCGTCAAATCCATCAAAAATCGGCAGAGAGAACGGATAGCCAGGGGTCTCGATCCGGTCTCGTTCTAATCGCACACCCCGTAAAAACAACGTTAATTCCATTCGATCCAAAAGACCGCCCCCTCTCGTGATTCGACCCCATACGACAACCCTTGGACTTCGAGCAATAACTTGTTGATGGCCAGACCGAGTCCATGACCGTTCGAGCGGTCCCCTTTCACGTACATGTCCCATATGTTCGCGCGCATCGCCTCAGGAATGCCTGGCCCTTCGTCTTTGATTTCGAGTCGTTTCTCGGTCAGCTTGATCGTGATCACGCCCCCGACCGGACTGGCGTGATAGGCGTTTTGAAGAAAATTCGACAAGATGCGTTCCATCGCCAACCGGTCCGTCTGGATTGTCACGTCCTCAAGTTCGAGTGCAATCGTCACCTGCTTTTGAAGGAACCATTCATCCATCCGCGAGACGGTCTGTTTGATCAATTCATGTAGACGAACGGATTCGAGCGAAAGTGTCACTTTGCCCGCGGACAATTTGGAATACTCAAGCATTTGGCTGACGAGCCGGTCGATGCGATCAACTTCCTCAGTCATGCTGCGTCCCGTCGCTGCGACGTCTTCTTGCTTGACGACACCGAGTTCAAGCATTTCCGCCTCGTTTCGAACGATGGCGAGTGGGGTGCGGACATCGTGTGTGATGCCTGAGATGAATGTGTTCTGCAATCGCTCTTTCTCTTCGAGCGACGTGTTCATCCGGCGAACCGCTTCCGTCAAATCTCCAATCTCGTCGTCCGTGACCGGAGGCAAGGCGAGATCGTGCCGGCCCGACATGATGGAAGCGGTCGCTTGCTTCAATTTGATGAGCGGGCTCGTCAAACGCTTGCCCATCCAATACGTCATGCCGATGGCGACGAGAAGCGCGAACAAAAATCCGCTCCCGAGAATGACGTAAATTTGGCGAAACTGCGGATTCGCCAGCGGAGCGGGCGTATACGTCACGATTTGCAAATCCCCTTCCTCACGTTTGAACGTGAGCAGGCTCGTCCCGTTCATGCGAATGTGGTCTCGTTCGTTAACTGCGTCCGGGTTCAGAATAGGCGTCATGTGATGACGCATCCGACCGCCGCGATCTAAGTCGACCCGCTCCCCATCTCGAAACACGACGACGTCGAGCTGTCCCGGGATGCCTCGCCCTTCCGTGAGCGCATCGTATACAATGTCTGCTTCCCGCTCGAGTTGACTATAGCTTTCGGTCTCGGCAAACCGGCCGATCAATAGCGACGTGAGTAAGAACGTGAAAACGGCCATGACCGCAAGTGGCAAGATCGCCGTGACGAGCAACTTCTTCATCAACCGGTTCATCGGATGTCCTCCAATCGGTAGCCGACGCGATGCACCGTCTTTAACTGTCGCTTCATCGTCGGCGACTTGTCGCGCAACTGTTTGACGTGCGTGTCGACCGTCCTCGTGTCACCGGCGAACGTGTAATCCCACACGTCATCGAGCAGCCGATTCCGGTCAAGCGCTTCTCCGCTATGATTTAAGAAGTAGAGCAACAACTCGTATTCTTTGTTGGTCATACGAATCGCTTTCCCCTCGTCTGTCACTAATCGTGAACGTACATCCACGGACATATCCCCGAAGGAAATCTCGTCGGTCTGCTTGACGAGACGCTTCAAGCGAATCTCAAGCTCTTTTAACACAATGGGTTTGACCAAGTAATCATCAGCCCCGAGTTCGAGTCCGAAGACCCGGTCATCCGCCTCTCCCCGAGCCGTCGTCAAGATGATGGCCGGGCGCGGGCGGAGCATCTTCAATTTCGGGATGAGTGTCCAGCCTTCGCCGTCCGGCAGACGAACGTCGAGAAGAATCGCATCGAACGGTTGCTCGAGCTCTCGTTTCGCCTCGGTGAGCGTGCCCGCCACACGGACGTGAAAACCCGCATACGTTAAAAAACGAGCCATCGCATCCGCCAATTTTTGTTCATCTTCGACTATGAGTACGTTCATCTCTATCGCCTCCACCTTCATTATATCGTATCGCAAAACGAACCCATCGTTTCCCAAAGACAATTTGCAGAAATCTTGCAACTTCCTCACAACTCGCCTGAGGGCGAAAGCTACACTTGAAGTAGGAAAGGAGGAGATTCAAATGACATCATCAAAATTGGCACTTGCCCTGGCAAGCCTGATTGCCGTCTCCGGCACTGGCGTCTATGCGGCCACGAACGAGACGACAAATGAAACGACGACATCGACGGAGACGACGGTGCAATGCGAACGTGGGGACCGCGGGGAGCGCGGCATGTTCGGTGACCGTGCGGCCGGACACGCCGCACTGATCGAAGCGCTCGGTTTGACCGAAGCAGAAGTCGAAGCGGCACGTGAAGAAGGAAAGTCACTGCCTGAACTCGCGGAGGAAGAAGGCATCACGGTCGAAGCGTTCATCGAAGCCGTGCTCGCCTCGCACAAAGCGAAGCTCGACTCAGCAGTCGAGAACGGTAAATTGACACAAGACGAGGCGGACGCGATTCTCGCCGATCACGAAGAACGGTTCGCTGACGTCACGAGTTACGACGACTTAGACGATTTGCGAGGCTTTGGCGGCGGACGTCACGGAGGTGGACACGGCCGACATCACGGCGGTCCATTCGACGGGTCGAATCCAGACACTCCTTCAAGCGATGACAACGTAGATAACCAGAGCACGAATTCATTGTAAGCAAAAAGGCAACCGCACGCGGTTGCCTTTTCATATGGCCAACAATAAGAGGGAATACCCGATGAGCCCGACGGCAAAGGCACGAAAACTGCTGTCCCGTTCTTCAGGCAACTCTTCTTTCATGACGTTCAAGATGATGCCCCCTGCCAAGAAAGCGACGACGATAGACAGTGTCAATTCATCGAGCGCCGAGAACGCGCCGACGCCCCATCCGGCGAGCACCGAGAGGGACAGTAAGAGCCGCCCTTCCCGGTCGTACATCGCTTGATGGTGGTGCCTCAGCCCTTGGTCGACCGTGACGAAATGAATTCCTAACGCAAAGAAGTAAAGCGTCATCGTCCAGGCCGTGTCGAACGCACTCTCCGCGAGCACGTAGCCGATGCTGAAGTTATAGAAGACGAACAGCGCCATATGAATCCAAAACACGTTACTGCTCCCACGCCGGCTCATCTGTGTCGCCAGTCGTTCAAGACCGTAAAACGCGGCCAACCCAATCATGCTGACGACGAGAATATGATTCTCAATCGACGCGAAAATCCCAGCCTCTAAATGACCTTCCAACTGTTCTTGATATTCATTCAACTCCGGTAAGAGGTGCAAGAAGACGTACGCGACAGCGACACCGCCAGCAAGTGATAAAAATCGGCTGCGCGGTGTCTCGCGCACATGAATCAATTGCCCTGAGAAGTAATGAATCAAGGCAAATCCGATGGCAAACAACAAACTTAACCAAAACATTCCATCCACCTCCGACACGTTACCCGAAAGTCGAACGGTACGTGACGACTCTCGGTCCTTGTTCCTTACCCGAGTGCCGTGCCCGGTACACTCATTCGCCTCGTTCGGCCCGTTGCCGTGCTCGAATCTCTTTCTCCACGCGACGGAGCGCTTTTTTCGAACCGCGGGCAAAGTCGTGTGCTTCCTTCCGGTCCCGATAGTCAATGAATAGCGTCTCGAGGTCATACCCGGCCGGATAAAGGTCGATGGCTTTGGCCTCACGCCGGACCCGGCGGAGCGGATGATCGCTGAACGTCCCTTCTGCATAGACCGTGACATGTCGTCCGGACTCGTCCATCGCGTACACAAGTCCGACTTGATTCGTCTCGAGCAAACGGACACGATCACCTTTTTCAAATCGCTCGGTCGGTTCCGCTTTCGAGGTCACGACGCCTTGTGTCAACTTCGAGGCGTCGACGAGCGTCTGGTCGTACACTTTTTCTTGCATATAACGTGACGCCTGCTTCAAAATCGATTCAGGCAATTTCATTTTCCGGGCAATAAACAAGGCGTTACTGTCGCCGGACTGTCCGATCAACAATCGGTACTTCGGTTCGAGCGTGTCCGGGTCGAACTGCATCGCTGCGTTCATAAAGTCCGGGTGCGCTTCCGAATACGCCTTGATTTCCCCGTAATGGGTCGAGGCGACGACGAGGCATCCCCGTTTATACGCCTCTTCTAAAATCGCAATGGCGAGTGCTGCACCTTCGTTCGGCTCGGTGCCGCTCCCGATCTCATCGAACAGAAGCAACGAGCGCTTCCCGGCCTTCTGCATAATCGTAGCCACGTTGTTCATATGAGCCGAGAACGTGCTCAGTGCGGATCCCATGTCTTGGTTGTCCCCGATGTCGACGAATACGTCGTCAAACGTCGAGATATCTGTATCGGGATGGGCCGGAATGTGAAGACCGCTCATCGTCATTAACGTCAGCAACCCGATCGTCTTCAAGACGACCGTCTTTCCTCCGGCGTTCGGTCCGGTGATGATGAGTCCGCGATACGTCTCACCGAGCGAAAAGTCGAGCGGGACCGCCCGTTCGAGGAGCGGATGCCGCACTTGGCGCAAGCAAATTTTACCTATCCCATTCACGCGGGGCGAAATGCCCTCGATCGTCTGGCTGTATTTCCCTTTGGCGAAGACCATGTCATATTGGGCGATGACGTCGAGTGTCGCTTCGATTGACGGTAACGCTTCAGCCACCATACCGGTGAGTGTCGCGAGCACTTGATAAATCTCGACCGCTTCTTCGGTCCGTTTGACGACGAGCTCGGCGTTGAGCTTACTGATCGCTTCCGGCTCGATGAAAACGGTCGTCCCTCGGTTCGACGTATCGACAATTGTTCCAGCGATTTTATGTTTGTAGGATGCTTTGATCGGGATGGTGAATCGGTCTTGCTTCTTCGTGACAAATCCGTCTTGAATCGCTTCACGGTTGGCCGCACTTTTTAAAAACTTGTTCAACCGCTCATCGATTCTTCCTTCAAGGATGTCAATTTGTTTTCGAATCCGTTTTAGTTCTTTCGATGCCTCATCGAGCACACGCCCGGCTCGAATTGCCGCCGTGATATCTTCTTCGATGTGGCGCCATTCGCTCATTTCGTTCGCGTACGCAGATAAAAGCGGCGCAAAGAATGTTTGCTCGGCCATGAACCGTTTCAGTTTACGGGCTCCACGGAAAAATTCAGCGACAGCTTCAAGTTCGCTCGCCTCAAGCTGGATCCCCCGGCTGATTTTCCCGATGAGCGGTTCCATGTCGGACACGCCGATGAACGGGACGTGAGACGTCGCATCTAAAATCGCGCGTGCTTCCGACGTCTCCTGCAGTCGTTTCCTCACTGTCTGCAAATGGTTCGTCGGTCTCTGGTTTTGCAACAATCTGCGCCCGAAGCCGCTGATGCAATAGCGTTCGACTCGTTGAATCAGTTCAGTATATTGTAGTTTTTCTAACGTTTGTTCGTTCATGGGAAGCTCTCCTTAAAATGTGGTGGAGATACCGCGCAAACAAAAAGCGTCGGTCGATGACGACCAACGCAAAAAGACAGACCGGTGTCTGGCAGTTTATGAAGGGCGGTATCTGTAACAGAACATGAAGGCACGACAAAAAAAGACGTGTCATCCTTCGTTTTTCAGTTCGTTAGGCAGATACGACCTCACTCATTAACATGCAACACCTTTCTACTAGGATTCGCCCTTACTATACAACAAGTAGAGGAAGAAGTAAATTTTTAGAGAGCGCTTTCAAATTAGGTCTTGTCTTCTCTACTCTGTCGTGCTATGTTGAATGTGACGAAACGAATAATGATCACATGTGACTGATTCGATCAGGCATGGGGTAAGACGAAAGGCTCACGCCACCCGTCTATACTCCATGCCTGTTTTGTTTTTTCACAATCATTTTTCAAGCGAAAGGATGAATCGAATATGTTATTGAATAAGTGGATGAAGAGACATACACTGACACTTTATGCACCCATGGAAGGAGACATCATTCCACTTGAAAAAGTGACCGACCCAGTCTTCAGCGAGAAGATGATGGGCGACGGGATTGCCATCGTACCGACAGATGGGACGGTCGTCGCACCGGTAGACGGAACGATCATCCAAGTCGCTCCGACGAAACATGCGATTGGCCTCCGTTCGGAAGATGGAGCCGAGATCTTGATTCACGTCGGACTCGATACGGTCGAGCTTGCGGGAAGCCCGTTCGACGTTCATGTCAGCGTTGGCGACACGGTAAAGGCCGGGCAGTCGCTCTTAACGGCTGACTTGGCTCAAATCCAGCAAGCCGGTAAAGACACGGTGACCCCAATGGTCGTCACGAACGGAAGCGAACTGAAAGAGCCGTACTCCTTCCACACAGGCGGTCCTGCTCTCCCAGGCAAAACCGTCGTCGCTCAAGCGGAACAATGACTCCTCGTTAGGAGGAACCATGTTAAAAATCAAAAAAATCTTGAACAACAATGCGGTCATCGTCTCGGACGAGGGTGAAGAAAAGATTGCCATCGGTCCTGGTGTCGCGTTTAAAAAAGGGCGCAACGACATCGTCAATCCGCATAAGATCGAAAAGCTGTTCGTCATGTCTGAAGGCGACAAGTTTCAACAGCTCCTCAGCCGCATCCCGGTCGAGCACTTCACGATTTCAGAAGACATCATCACGCACGCGGAAAAGCGGCTCGAGACGACGTTCAACGAACATATTCACGTCGTCTTGACCGACCACATCTCGTTTGCCATCGAGCGTGAACAAGAAGGCATCTCGCTCCGTAACAAGCTGTTGAACGAGATTAAAATTTTATATCGCAATGAATATGAAATCGGGCTATGGGCGATTCAACATATCGAGAATACGCTCGGGGTGAAGATGCCGAAAGATGAGGCCGCCTTCATCGCCCTCCATATCCATACGCTTAAAGTGAAAGGGGGTGATTTACGGAAGACGCTCAAACAGACGACGATCGTACGAGACATGATTCAATCGATTTCGAGACGGCTCGACCTATCCATTGAAGAAGATGACTTATCCTATCAACGCTTATTAACTCATTTACGATTCGTCATGGATCGGGTCAACCATTACGATCATCACACGATCGACGAGGATATGTTGCAGATGATTCAAACAAAATTCTCGTCAGCATACACGTGCGCGTCTGATGTCGCAAACGAAATGGAAGACTTATACGGTATCGTCTTGCCCGAGTCAGAGCTTGGTTATATCACGCTCCATATTCAACGTCTGCAAGATCAACACCATCAAAAAGGAGGACATTCACAATGATGAACTTTTTACAACGTCTCGGACGTTCCCTCATGTTGCCGGTCGCAGTGCTTCCTGCAGCGGCCATCCTCATGGGAATCGGTTACTGGATCGACCCTGTCGGCTGGGGTTCTGAAAACATTGCCGCCGCGTTTCTCATTAAAGCCGGTGGTGCCATCATCGATAACATTCCAATTCTCTTCGCCGTCGGGGTCGCCCTCGGGATGGCGAAAAACCGTGACGGTTCGGCCGCACTGAGCGGACTCGTCGCTTTCCTCACGGTCACGACGCTTCTCTCGGCCGGGACGGTCGCCCTCTTCCAAGGGGTCGACGTCGAAGCCGTCAACCCGGCGTTCGGACGAATCGCCAACGCATTCGTTGGGATTTTGTCTGGTATCGTCGCTGCTCAAATGTACAATCGTTTCAGTCACGTGAAATTGCCTGACGCCCTCGCCTTCTTCAGCGGCAAGCGGCTCGTTCCGATCATGACGGCGTTCGCGATGATCCTCGTCTCGGTCGCGCTCTACTTCATCTGGCCGGTCGTCTACACAGGCCTCGTCGGATTCGGGGAAACAATCTCGAAAATGGGCGCATTCGGCGCTGGACTTTACGGATTTTTCAATCGTCTCTTAATTCCAACTGGTCTTCACCACGCCTTGAATTCGGTGTTCTGGTTCGATGTGGCCGGTATTAACGACATCGGAAACTTCTGGTCAGGCGAAGGGGAGAAAGGGATTACCGGACGTTACCAAGCTGGATTCTTCCCAATCATGATGTTCGGTCTCCCGGCAGCAGCGCTCGCGATGTATCACACCGCGAAAACGAAACGGAAAAAACAAGCGGCTTCGCTCCTTCTCGCCGCAGCATTCGCTTCATTCTTCACAGGTGTCACGGAACCGCTCGAGTTCTCGTTCATGTTCCTCGCACCAGTTCTCTACCTCGTGCATGCTGTCTTGACAGGGATTTCACTCTTTGTCGCTGCGACGTTCCAGTGGACGGCAGGGTTTGGATTCAGTGCCGGTCTCGTCGACTTCGTCCTCAGCTCACGGTTACCGCTTGCGAACCAACCGTATATGTTACTCGTTCAAGGTCTCGTCTTCGGTGCCATCTACTATGCGATCTTCCGCTTCATGATCGTCAAACTCAACTTGGCGACACCGGGTCGTGAGACAGATGAAGCTGTTGACGCGGTCGCAACAGAAACAGCTCCTGAAGGCGATACGAAAACGGCACCAGTTGCTGCAGGCGGTCAATATTCAGCCATGGCAGCGATGATTTACGAAGGTCTCGGCGGTGACCAAAACGTCACGGGCATCGAGTCGTGTGTCACACGCCTCCGTGTCGACGTGAAAGACATGGACACAGTCGATCAAGCGCAAATCAAGAAAGCGGGCATCCCTGGCATTAAAGTCGTCAGCCCGAACCACATTCAAGTCATCGTCGGGACGAACGTTCAATTCGTTCTCGAAGAAATTGAAAAACTCCGGAGCCACCGCGCCGGATAAAAAACGAAAGCCACCTTTAGCGAGGTGGCTTTTCTCATGGCTTATGAATCAAGCGAATCGATAAACGTTACATTTGCCGCAACCGGCTGATACGCTCGACCGGATTCGGATGCGTCGAGAGCAACCCGCTAATCTTTTTCTTCAACGGATCGGAGAAGTAGAGCGGGGCCGACGCACTCGATGCCTCTTTCACCGGCGTCTCGACGTTCGCAATCTTCTCGAGCGCCGAAGCGAGTGCTTCCGGGTTACGCGTCAACTCGGCCCCGCTCGCGTCCGCTAAAAATTCGCGATTGCGCGAAATCGCTAAGTTGATCAGCGTCGCGATGATTGGAGCGAGGACGAGTAAGACGAGACCGACGATTAAGAAAATCGGATTTTGGTTGTTGTCGCGTCGTCCGCCGACACTCCGGAAAAAGAGCATTCGCGACCCGATATCACTCATGATGGCGATGACCGAGACAAGTGCGAGTGTGACCGTAGACAAACGGACGTCGTAATTTTTAATGTGCGCGACTTCGTGGGCGATGACTCCTTCCACTTCTTCGCGGCTTAAGCGATCGAGAAGCCCGGTCGTCACGGCGACGGCCGCCTTCTCTGGTTTCAAGCCGGTCGCGAACGCGTTCGGGGACGGATCATTGATGACGAACACACGCGGCATGGGGATTCGGGCGACCATCGCCATATTCTCGACCGTATGCCATAAAAACCGATGCTGTTCGACCGAGGTGATCTCTTTGGCGTGGTTCATCCGCATGACGATATTCGTGCTCGACATGATGACAATCCCGACATAGAACAGCGAAAAGACCGGTGTGAAAATGAGGCCTGGCAACGCATCCCCATAGTTGATATACGAAATCGCCGCCCCGACGAGCAAGACGAACAAGACGAAGCCGGTGACGATGAACACCGTCTTCACTTTGTTTTTACGAATCTGTTCATAAAGGAGCATCGCTGGCACCTCGCATTAGAACGAGACGCGAACGTTCTCGCGTTCTTCCTCTCGCGCCTCGAGCATGTCACGCTTCTCAAAATGATGGAGCGAGGCGATGACGTTCGTCGGCACCGATTCGATTTTCGTATTATATTTCATGACCGTGTTGTTATAGAGCTGTCTTGAGTACGCGACTTTGTTTTCCGTTTGCGTCAACTCTTCTTGAAGCATCTTGAAGTTCTCGTTCGCCTTCAAATCAGGATACGCCTCGCGAAGTGCGAACAGATTTTTCAGCGCGCCGCTCAACTGATCGTTTATTTCCATTTGTTCTTGCCGCGTCGATCTTGCTCCCATCTGATTGCGAAGCTCGACGACTTTCGCGAGCGTCTCTTCTTCATGTTTCGCGTACCCTTTCACCGTCTCGACCAAGTTCGGAATCAAGTCGTAGCGACGTTTCAGTTGCACATCAATTTGAGCCCAAGCCTCATCGACCCAATTTCGATACTTCACTAGACCGTTATAGGCCGAAAAATAAATGACGGCCAGCAAGATGATGACTCCTAATCCAATCCACAACATATCCAAGCACCTCATTTCTTGATTTACTCCTGTTTTAATTCCCGTTCCTCGTATACGATAAGCTTATCTTTTACAAAAATAAGGAAAAGACACAGTCTAGGCTGAATCGTGTCAACAAATCGTCATCAGAAAGGAAAGATGGTATGCCAGAAACGATCGTCGTTGCCGTGAAAGCGGTCATCGTCCATGAAGGAAAGCTTTTGATCGCAAAACGTTCGATTGAAGACGAGGTCGATCCCGGCACGTGGGAACTCATCGGCGGCAAAATTGATTTCGGCGAGCGGCTCGAGATGGCCCTCGAACGTGAAGTCGAGGAAGAAGTCGGCTTGCGCGTCACCGTCACCCAACTGTTATATGCGACGACATTTTTGACCGACCCGAGCCGGCAAGTGGTGATTTTGACTTACCTATGTCGTCCAGCTTCGACGACTGTCGCCTTGTCATTCGAACATAGCGATGCCGCTTGGGTGACACCGCTTGAGGCGAAGGAACGCTTGCACCCGCGGATCGTGGATGATTTGACCGCCCATGCTGTTTGGCAGCACGTTTGATCGACCATTATATATAGGATTGGAGTGTTCTCGATGTTTGTCACAACGCTTGATGCCCGACTGACCGATTTATATGAAGAGATGGTGACGCTGCGCCGTCACTTCCACCAACATCCTGAACTCTCATTCGAAGAACAGGAGACGCCTCGTTTCATCGCGCGTTATTTGCGCGACCTCGGCGTTGATGTCCGCGAAGGCGTCGGCGGCAACGGTGTCGTCGGGAGAATCAAAGGTGGGAGCGGGCCGACGATTGCGTTCCGGGCCGACTTTGACGCGTTACCGATTCAAGACTTAAAAGACGTACCGTATCGTTCGAAAGTGAATGGGGCGATGCATGCGTGCGGTCACGATGCTCACACGGCCTCCCTGCTCGTCCTTGCGAAAGTGCTCGTCGAGGCCGAGTTGCCCGGCGATATCGTGTTGATTCATCAGTTTGCCGAAGAACTCGCACCCGGCGGAGCCAAACCGATGATTGAAGATGGCTGTCTCGACGGCGTCGACTATATATACGGCGTGCACATTTGGACACCGCTTCCGTTCGGGACAATCGGCGTCAAAACCGGTCCGATCATGGCGGCAGCCGACCGTTTCGAATTGACAATCAAAGGTAAAGGCGGTCATGGCGCCATCCCGCAACATACGGTCGATGCACTCATGGTCGGTGTCAATGTCGCGAGCCAGCTTCAACAAGTCGTGAGCCGCCGCGTCGACCCGCTTGAACCGGCCGTCTTGACGATTGGCACGTTTGAAGCTGGTCAAGCTTTCAACGTCATCGCGGACGAAGCCCGGCTGTCAGGAACCGTGCGAACGTTCAATCCGGACACGCAAGCGCGAATGATTCAAGAGATTGAACGGATCATCGCCACGACGTGTGCCGGAAGCGGCGCCGACTACGATTTGACTTACATCCAAGGTTATCCTGCGGTCATCAACCATCCGATCGAAACAGATCACATCCGCCAATCGGCCGCGAACGTCGTCGGGGAAGCCGGTATCGTCGAGATGGCTCCGCTCATGGTCGGTGAGGACTTCGCATACTACTTGCAACACGTCCCGGGCAGCTTCTTCTTTGCCGGTGCCGGCAATCCGGAGCGAGGCGCCATCTTCCCGCACCACCATCCCCGCTTTGATGTCGACGAACGGGCCATGCTCCATATGGCGCGCATCTTGATGAATGCCGCGTTCGAGACGTGGGCAAGCACAAAAGAGGAGTGACGCGAATCGCGTCATTCCTCTTTTTCTTCAGGTAATACGGAAATGAGCACTTGGTCGACTCGCTTCCCGTCCATATCGACGACTTCAAAGCGCAGGCCATACGCCTCGACGATGGACCCCCGTGTCGGGAAGTCACCGAGCGTGTAGATGACGAGACCAGCGAGCGTATGATAAGCGTTCTTTCCCTCATCAAACCGGGCGTCCCGAATACCGAGCGTCCGTTTCAAGTCTTCGATGCTGAGCAAGCCGTCCGCTAAATACGTGCCGTCTTCTCGGCGCACGACGTCCGGCGGTTCTTCTTCAATCATCACTTCGCCGACAATCTCTTCAAGGATATCAAACAGCGTGACGAGTCCGAGAAAACCGCCGTACTCGTCTAAGACGAACGCAATCGGCGAACCGGTCTGTTGCATCATTTGGAGCACTTGGCTCGCTTCTCGTTGCTTCGGCACGATGAGCGGTTGTTTAATTTTTTTGAGGATGTCAGAAGGGGTTAATAACTCAGGCAACATCAACACGTCGCGAACATCGACGTAACCGACGAACTCATCGAGCGTTCCCCTCCCGACAGGCAGTTTGCTATGCTTACTCTCATAGACAGCGGCGTGGATTTCTTCCATCGTGTCTTCTAAATCGATCCATTCGAGCGTCGTCCGCGGTTGCATCAACTCGTAAATCAATTGATCGTGAAATGCAAACACACGCTCGACTTGCTGCACTTCTTCATGGGCGAACTGGCCTTGCTGCGCCCCTTCGAACAACAGCTGCTTGATTTCAAGCTCCGTCTCCCCATCCGTTCGCTCCGCCTTCAATCCGAGCAGTTTAAACAAGAACAACGTCGACTTCGACAAAACCCAAATGAACGGTCGCATCACTTTGCTGAATAGATCGAGCGCAGGAATGATCGCCATCGTCACTCGTTCCGGCGCGACGAGCGCGATCCGCTTCGGGACGAGTTCGCCGATAATGAGCGACAAATACGTGATGACCGTGACGACGAGGACATAACCGACGGTCGATGCCGATTGCGCACTCATCCCAAGCTGTTCGAACAAATTTCCGACCGGAGTCGAGAACCGCGCGCCCCCGTAAGCCCCGTTGATGATCCCGATTAACGTGATTCCGACTTGAACGGTCGATAATAAATCCGTCGGATCTTTTGAATACTTTAACGCAATTTGAGCGCTCCGCTTCCCTTGGGCCGCCTCCACTTCAAGCTTCGACGGTTTCGACGAGATGAGCGCGATTTCGGTCATCGCAAAAATCCCGTTTAACACAATTAAGAATAAGACGATCATCAAATCAATCCATATAGATGCACCCACCGTATTCATCACTCCTATGTTCGTTCATCAACTGATGATATATACTCATTTGTACCCGTTTTATACATGAAAAAAGCCACTTCAACTTTCAAGCGGCTTCCTTCATCGATTCACGTTGCACCGCCACGGCCTGTGACTGTTTGAAGATGGCGACGCCGAGCAGTAACATCATCAAGCCGATAACTTGTCCGGGTGACAATGCGAGTTTTGGCATGCCAAAGGCGCCGAACAAATCGACACCGAGCGCCCAAACCAATTGCGCCACGAGGATGATTGATACCGACAGCGTCGGACCAAGCAGTTGAATGCTTCGCATGACACAAAAGACGACACCGACGCCGAGCAAACCGCCGAGCGCGTACAGCGGTGAAATCTCGAATACGCCTCGGATGTTGCCCCCGAATAACGCGAGCGGAACGAGCGAACCGATGAGTCCGACGACAAACACGAGCACCGTCGTCGCCCATGCGCCAAGGTGGACGTTCATTTTCGCATTGACGGCCGCTTGCACGCTAATGAACGCGCCCGCGACGGCTGAACAGATGATTCCCATAATCATAATGATTCTCCTTACTCATAGAGCATGCCATTGGCACGCTGCTTTAATCGTTCCATATCCAAAATCTTCACTTGTTTACGCGTCCGTTCGACGAGCCCTTCGTCCGCAAACGCCTGCAACGTCCGGTTCAAGTGTCGATAGCTCGTCCCGAGCCATTCGGCCACTTCTTTTCGCTTCAATTGACTCATGTCAGTTTGGAACAAGTCGTTCCCGGACTCACTGAGCGAGACGAGGTACCCGGCGAGACGTTCCTCAAGCGTTGACATCAAATGATTCGACGACGCGTTCGCCTCGATGAACAATTTTTCCGACACACCGCGCAATAGATGTTCCGTGAACTCGATGGTCCGGTTATGCGTCCGCAACACTTCGAACGGGATGCGTAAACAAACGACCGGCCCGACCGCCTCGACCGTATGGAGCACGTGGCGCCCGCTCGCGTATTCGATGTCCCCGATCAATGTCGGCGCCGCTTTCAAGCGGAGCAGGCGCAACTTGCCCTCTTCACTGAGCGTGTAAATTTTGACGCGCCCTTCTAACACGACGAACAAGGCGTCAATGACCTGGTCGTTCGCGCAAAGCATCGCCCCGGACGGATATGTCACGATCGAGGCGCGGGCGAGCGTCTGCTCAGAAAACAGATGATGCCAACCGAGACGAATCAATGCGTCTTCTACTTTCATACCGGTCCCCTCCTCACGTAAACGTATATACTCCGATGCCGATGACCATTAGGCTGAGTCCAATGACCTGCCCTACGGTGACCGGCTTTTTCGCGACACCGAACCAGCCGTTCGAATCGATTAAAAACGCCCCGATCAGTTGGGCGACAAGCAATACACAAATCGCCCACGTCACACCGAGCTGTTGAATCGCGGTCAACTCTCCAAAGACGACGAACACACCGAACAGCCCGCCCAAACTGTAATACCATGGCACACGTCGAAACGCGGTCACATCCCCGTCGCGCTTGAACGCGTAGATCAGTAGCGCAAGCACCAACCCGACAAGGTGAACGACGGTGACGGATAGCCACGCTCCGACCGCATAGCCGAGTTTGGCGTTAAAGATGCCTTGCAAGGCGATGAACGTGCCTGAAAGCACAGCAAATAGTATCCCCATCTTTCTTTCTTCCTCCTATCTTCTCGTCTGACTGTACGTGAGAAGATAGCGTTTGAAAAGGACATATGTCCAAAAAAGAGACAACCTCGGAATAATCCAAGGTTGCCTAGTTCGTTATTGGAGCTGTTTTACGATTTCCTCGGCCACGCGGGCTGACGATTGCGGGTTTTGACCTGTGACGAGACGCTCGTCGACAGCGACGTTGACCGCCCAGTTGTCGGCCCCATCAAAGTCGCCGCCTTTCTCGCGAAGTGCCGTCTCAAGCAGGAACGGCACCGCTGTATCGAGTTGCATCTCGCGCTCTTCGGCATCCGTGAAGCCCGTCACTCGTTTGCCTTTCACGAGCGGTTCACCATTACTCAACTTGACGTTGACGAGTCCGATCGGTCCGTGACAAACTGCTCCTACCACGTTCCCGTTCTCATAGACATCACGTACGACGCGTTGTAACGTTTCACTGTTCGGGAAGTCGACGACCGTCCCATGTCCACCCGGGAGGAAGACGGCATCATACGTGTCGTCTGCCACTTGCTCGAGACGAACCGTATTCTTTAACAAGTCTTTTGTATTTAGAACTTCTTGTGACAAGCCTTCCTCGAGACTGTTCGCATCGATCGGCACGTCTCCGCCCTCGATGCTCGCTACGGTCACTTTGTATCCTTGCTTCTCGAATTGGAGATACGGCGCAGCGAACTCTTCGAGCCAAAGTCCTGTATCGTGGCCGTTCTCTAGTTTATTTGCAGACGTCGCGATGATCAATACATGTTTAGACATCATCAATTCCTCCTTCTGAAATGAGCATACGACATAGTTGTTCCCGCTCTCCTCACCTTCAAACCATCAAACGCTCGCCCCGTCTGAACGTAAAACTTTTTTTAACCTGGTCTTTTTTTGAAAATGGACGCGTCCCCTCGTGCGCGTATACTGGTCACATCAGCCAGCAGGAGGGATTGTCGTGACGAAATCGATACTGGAATGGGGATTTCTTGCCGTCGCCGCTTTGATCGTTCTATTGATTGTGCTCGGTGGATTGACGTCGGTTCACTAGAATGTCACACGAATCATCGTTTCAACTCTGTTCCAAATCGGGAAGAGTTGTATTGTCGTCCGTCGTCACATTCATTTGAGAAAGGATGTTGATTATGTCAGAACGCGTTTTCATCAGCCCCGCGAAATATGTGCAAGGCAAGAATACGATTGATCACATCGGGAAGCATGTCGCTCATTTCGGTTCCAAAGCGTTGCTCATCGCTGACGATATCGTTTGGCGCATCATCGGTGAACGAGTGACCGCTTCATTGTCGGCGAGTGACGTCGAGACCGAAAAAGCCGACTTTTCCGGGGAGGCGTCTCGCCACGAGATTGAACGCATCGCCGCTGCCGCGAAAGAGAACCACGTCTCGTTCGTGATCGGCATGGGCGGTGGAAAGACGCTCGATACGGCCAAAGCGGTCGCTGACGAGCTCGATGCCCGCATCGTCATCGTACCGACCATCGCCTCGACGGACGCCCCGACGAGTGCTTTATCGGTCATTTATACCGACGAAGGGAACTTCGAGACGTATCGCTTCTATAAGAAGAATCCAGACCTCGTGCTCGTCGACACGAAACTGATCGCCGAAGCACCGGCCCGTTTCCTCGCCTCAGGCATTGCTGATGCGCTCGCGACGTGGGTCGAGGTCCGGAGCGTCCTCGCCTTTGGCGGGAAGACGATGGCCGGTGGCGTTCCGACCATCGCCGCTGAAGCCATCGCCAAACGTTGCGAGGAAGTGTTGTTCGACTACGGGATTCCTGCTTATGAGTCGGTTCAGGCGAAAGTCGTCACACCCGCACTCGAGGCGGTCGTCGAGGCGAACACGCTCCTCAGCGGTCTCGGTTTCGAGAGCGGCGGTTTGGCCGCGGCCCACGCCATCCATAACGGCTTCACCGCCCTCGATGGTGACATTCACCACTTAACGCATGGCGAGAAAGTCGCGTTCGGGACGCTCGTCCAGCTAGCGCTCGAAGGACAGACGCAAGAAGAGTTTGAACGGTATGTCGCGTTATATATGGCCCTCGACTTGCCGGTCACACTCGAAGACGTGAAATTGAAAGACGCCTCACGAGAAGACATCTTAAAAGTCGGACAAGCCGCTACTGCAGAAGGGGAGACGATTCATAGCGGTTTTGATGTCACGCCGGAAGAAGTCGCGGACGCCATCATCGCTGCCGACCGTTACGCCCGCTTGTACCAAGCGAAGCTCCACTAATGAAAAACGAGGATCAGCGCCCAGGCTGATCCTCGTTTTTCTGTTTTGCGGAGACGATGAACGTCAAGGCGATGCCGATGACCATGCAACTTACAGTCAACGCGAAGAACGTCAATTGGTTCGCGTAGATGATGTTCGTGAATTGGTTCCATCCCGTCGCGTACGTCGCGTTGGCAGAATCACGAATCCCGTCCCGAAGGTCGTTTGCTTGGCCGGTATTGACCGTAAGCGCGATCGCTGCCATGACGATGCCACCAACTATCAGTCCGAACCGCCCGAGCGGATGGACCGATTGCACCGTCCGCCGTGCGAGCCGAATCGTGATCCATACGAACAACAAAACGAACGGCCAACCGATGAGGAGGACGAGCACGTACGGATTTCCTTCCGCTGCTGGTTCAGTATAAGCAGCCGTCATCGTCTCACCGAGTTTGAATAAAATAAACGTGATCAACGTGATGATGAACCACGCTTTTATCAATTTTTCCATAACAACACCTCGTCCTCAGTATAGCAAAAACACCGCATGCCTTGGCATACGGTGTCGCGTCACGCCTTCGGACGAATCGCGTAATACACTAAGATGACGAGCCACGTCCATATCCCGGTGAAAATCCCGAGAATGCCGACGATGAAGAATCCGAGCGGAATCATCGATTTCGTCCGGTTGTAATCTTTCCACATGTCCGATAGCCCTTTGATGTTGAAATACAAAAAGGCGAAGAACAAAATGAGCAATAAAAGCGGTAAGCCGAAAATGAGTTCCATACGATCACTCCTTCCAAGTCTCGACCAGTCTCTCTACAATCAGTGTACTGTTTTCTCACATATGGCGCATCGGGCTTTGGCTGTATCCTATGATGGCCATGAGGCGGAGACGGTCATGACCCTATTCCCTATTCGTTCCTCTTTTCAACATTTGAAAAAAAGGGAAAAACACAACTATCGAGTGAGAAGGAGGAAAAACATCATGAAACTCATCGCGACGTTCCTCATCGTCTTCCTTATCTTCAGCACGCATGTTACGGCAGCCGCACCTGCGACGACCGCCGGCTATACCGTCCAATCGACGAAACTGTATGGACGCGCCATGCAAACATCACCGGTCTTGAAAACCCTCGCATCGAACACGCCGGTCCGATATGCCGTGTACAACCGAAGTTGGTCGAACGTCTACATCGGCAACACCCACTACTTCACGCCTTCGGCCAATATTAAGGCCGGTATTCCGAAACTGTCCTCGACCGAGCGGCTCCGCCTCGTCAATAAACAACATGGTCTCACATCGACTTATCGGTCCACCCAACTCGTTACCCTCACCATCCCGACCGTTCATGCGAAAGGAAGCGAGCGAACACTCATGGTTGCCGAGGCTGCCCATGCCCTGGCCCGTCTCTACTATGACGGCCGGAAACAAGGACATACCCTCTACGCCCTCAGCGCCTATCGATCGTACACGACCCAAAAGTCGCTCTACAATTACTGGGTCAGCGCTCGCGGAACGGCTTACGCTTCAATGTATGTCGCCCGGCCCGGCCACAGCGAGCATCAGACCGGTCTCGCCGTCGATATGACGAGCCAACGCATGCAAATGGGGCTCGCCGCCTCATTCGACCAGACGCCTGAAGGAAGATGGATGCTAGCCAACGCTCACCGTTACGGATTCATCATCCGTTATCCGAAAGGCAAAGAAAAAATCACCGGCTACAACTATGAGCCGTGGCACTTGCGTTACGTCGGCGTCAACGAGGCGACGACGATGAAGCAAAACAATTGGACGTTCGAGGAATGGTGGACACGGCGCTAAAGGCGAGCATCACACGCCGATGCCGTTGCGGTTTCGCGGTATACTATCGGATGTACGATACTTGTGAAGGAGGAACGCAACATGTGGATTGTGATGAACAAGTTGGACGTAGAAAAAGGAAAAGTCGAAGCGGTCAAAGCCCGTTTCGAGACGACGAAAGGAATCGAGTCGATGGACGGCTTCATCCGTATGCAAGTGCTGACTGATACGTCAGACGAGACGAAAGACCAAGTCGTCATCATGACGACTTGGCGTGACGCTGCGAGCTTTGAGAACTGGCGTGACAGCGGTGCGTATAAACACGCCCACAAAAAACGGGACGACGGTACGTCTGAAGTGAAGCCCGTCGTCCTCGGGAATACGGTCAGCCAATACGAGGTCGCCATCGAGCACGCCGCCTCAACCGATCACGTATAAGATGTCTTGCGGTCGAATGATGCCGAGAAGCGGCTCATTCTCTTCGCCGGTTTTTGTAATGAGGAGAGCGTCGAGGCGCGCTCCTTCTTTCATGTTCACGAAATGATGATGTGCTTCGATGACCGACGTATGTGCCGCGATGAAGCGATAGCGATGAATGTGCGGGTCATGATAGAGTACATGCCGGACGAGCACCCCTTCTAGCGAAACATGGGCGTCGTGAGCTGATTCGGCGAGCCAACTCGTCACACCTTTTTTCGTCAACAGCCCGCGCCACGAACCGTCGACGTTGTAGATCGGGAATTGCGAGTAGTTTTTATTCCGAATCGCCTTTAAGACGTCTTGAAGCGGGTCATCGGCCCGAAACGTCGTCACGAGTTTCCGAAACAGCGGGATGACTTGCCGAGGGTGCAACAGTTCCCGCTCGACTTCTAAAATCAAGTCGACGATTGAATCATGCGGCGCGGCGATGATAAAGTCCGGCTCCCGTCGTTCATGGACGATCGCGTTCCGCAACTGGCTCATCTGGTGCAAATCTTCTTTATAACGTTCGACGATCGGATTGTTCTTGGCGAGACGGTTGACCATGTTGCTGAAACTGAAGTGCTTCCCGTCCCCTAGCTCTCGGCTCAAATAGTCTTCAATCCGATGATATGAAGCGATGAATTCTTCTGCTCTGCTCATATGCACACTCTCCTTGTCGCCTTTCTATACCCGCTTTTTTCTTCATTCGAGCAGGATAACCCTTTCCTACATCGAATGAAAGGACATCCCCTATTCTGAAAGGAGGAAAGTCGATGGCGACTCCGCTCTATGATACGGTACGCTTATCCAACAAACAGGCCTTTCGTTCTGGCATGCGTGCCGGCATTCCCGTCGCGGTCGGCTATATCCCGATTGCGATCGCCTTTGGTCTTTTGGCCAAGTCGTTCGAGATGCCGAACATCATCACGCTCGCGATGTCGCTCTTCATTTTCGCAGGGGCAAGTCAATTCATCGGGGTGCAATTGATCATGGCCGGGGCAATGTACTGGGAAATCGTCTTGACGACGTTCATATTGAACTTGCGCCATTTTCTCATGTCCGCCTCGCTGTCTCAACGCCTCGAGACGACATCAAATCGTTTTCTCGCGGCCATCGCTTTCGGGGTGACTGACGAGACGTTCAGCGTCGCCTCGACACGACACGAGGCCACACGTGGACATTTCGTACTCGGATTGAATGTGATTGCGTTTCTAGCTTGGAACGTCGGGACGTGGATTGGTGTATTTCTCGCCTTCGGTTTGCCGGCAACGATTCAGGCCAGCATGGGCATCGCCTTATACGCCATGTTTATCGGTCTGCTCGTTCCGTCGCTCACACGAAAACCTGTCGTGGTCGTGGCTCTCCTCGCCGCAGTGACGCAAGGTTTTCTGCATTGGGTGGTAATGCCCATTATTCCGCTCTCTTCCGGTTTGAGCATCATCATCGCGACGTTCGTTGCGGCAAGCGTCGGGGCACTTCTATATCGTGAGGAGGGGGCAGCATG
>NZ_JAFIFD010000017.1 GCF_020832205.1 Exiguobacterium sp.
TTCAAGGTTGTCGAGCCCCCCAAGTTTATCAATGGGTGTTATTCCGACTAATTTTTAAAAAATGGTGTTAGCCCTATCAAAAAAAAAACCGCCAGGGCGCGCCACGTCGCCCATCTCGTTCAGTTGATGCATCATCTGTGGCCGGATGCGCCGGTCACCGAACTGTCGGCCGAAGTCCGGCTCGGGCTTCGTTCCGATAAAATGCACTATTTTTTAGCCGTCACGGACGAACCGATCGGATTTTGTCAACTTAGTTTCCGTTTCGATTACGTGCCGGGTTCTTCGAACACCCCGACCGCGTTTATTGAAGGGATTTACGTGGCCGAGCCAGAACGCGACAACGATGTCGCAACAAAACTCATTGAGGCCGCCGCCTCGTTTGCCCGGTCGAACGGTTGCGATGAGATCGCCTCGGATACCGAGATTGAAAACACCGGCAGCCAACAGTTTCATGAACGCGTCGGATTTCAAGAAGTTGAGCGCACGGTCCACTACATTAAAAAAATCTCTCGCTACGAATAGCGAGAGATTTTTTATCGTTACTTAACGACGTGGATCGGCATACCCATTGCGATTTCTGCCGCTTCCATTGCCATCTCACCGAGTGATGGGTGAGCGTGGATTGTGAGCGCGATATCTTCAGCTGTCATGCCTGCCTCGATTGCGAGACCGAGCTCAGCAATCATATCAGAAGCGCCTGTACCCGCGATTTGAGCACCGATCAAAAGACCGTCCTCTTTACGCGTGATGAGCTTCATGAAGCCGTCTGGCTCGTCGAGTGCGAGGGCACGACCGTTCGCTGCGAATGGGAATTTCGAAATCGTGATATCGAGTCCTTCTTCTTTAGCAAGCGGTTCTGTGTAACCGACTGTCGCGAGTTCAGGGTCAGTGAAGACAACCGCTGGGATTGCTGAGTAGTCGAGGTAAGCTGGCTTACCTGCGGCCGCTTCAGCAGCGACTTTCGCTTCGTAAGAAGCTTTGTGCGCGAGCGGTGGTCCTGGAACGATGTCGCCGATTGCATAGATGTTTTCGTTCGACGTTTTGCACTGGTCATCGATTTCGATGATGCCGCGGTCGCTAACTTTCACTTCCGCGTTCTCAAGACCGATGTCGCCAGTGTTCGGACGACGACCAACTGTGACGAGGACGTAGTCCGCTTCAACAGATTGTTCTTCACCGTTCACTTCAAACTTCACAGTTACGCCGTCTTCTGTCTCTTCGACGCCTTTTGCAAGAGCATTCGTGTGAATCGTGACGTTGCCTTTTTGTTTGAGTTTCTTTTTGACGATTTGCGTCATTTGCGGCTCGAAGCCAGACAAGATGTCGCTTGCGCCTTCAACGACAACAACTTCTGTATCGAAGTTTGCATATGCCGTTCCGAGCTCCATACCGATGTAACCGCCGCCGATGACGACAAGTTTTTTCGGTACTTCAGGAAGCGCCAATGCGCCTGTTGAAGAAAGAACGCGTTTTGACCATTTGAACGATGGGATTTCGATTGGAGTCGAACCTGTCGCGATGATCGCTTTTTTGAATTTGTAAGGAGTCGAGCTGTCTTCCGTGATGACACGAACTGTGTCTTCAGATGCGAAGAACGCTTCCCCTTGAACGATTTCAATCTTGTTGCCTTTCAAAAGACCTTTGACGCCGCCCGTCAATTTGTTGACGACTGATTGCTTCCAGTCTTGGACTTTTGTGAAGTCGACTGACACGTTGTCAGATGTGATTCCCATTGACGAGTGACCTTTCGCGTGCTGGAAGTTGTGACCAGCCGTAATCAACGCTTTCGATGGGATACAACCGACGTTCAAGCAGACGCCGCCGAAGTTTCCTTTCTCAACGATCGTGACTTTAAGTCCGAGCTGAGCGCCACGAATGGCTGCGACGTATCCACCAGGACCGGCGCCGATGACAAGCAAATCAGTTTCTTGTGCGAATTCTCCTACTACCATGTTCTTATCCCTCCATCATTAGAAGTGCTGGATCTTGAAGCAAACGTTTCACCATGTTGAGTGCGTTTTGCGCAGTCGCACCGTCGATGAGGCGGTGGTCAAAGCTGAACGAAAGTGCGAGCACTGGTGCTGCGACGATCTCGCCATCTTTAACGACAGCTTTTTCAGCGATGCGGCCGATACCGAGAATCGCAACTTCTGGGTGGTTGATGACTGGAGTGAACCATTGTCCACCAGCAGAACCGATGTTTGTGATTGTGATCGATCCGCCTTTCATGTCGTCCCCAGCAAGTTTGCCTTCGCGTGCTTTACCGGCAAGCTCATTGATGTTTGTAGCGAGTGCGTAGATTGATTTACGGTCCGCATCTTTGACGACAGGAACGACGAGGCCGTTGTCCGTGTCTGCTGCGATACCGATGTTGTAGTAGTTTTTGTAAACGATCTCTTCGTTCACATCGTCGATTGACGCGTTGATCGCTGGGTAAGCTTTCGCTGCAGCTGTCAATGCTTTTACGACGAACGGCAAGTACGTGAGTTTCACGCCTTGGTCAGCCGCGACTTGTTTGAACTCTTTACGGAGTGCGACAAGTTTCGTGACGTCGACTTCGTCCATGAGTGTAACGTGTGGCGCTGTGTGTTTCGAGTTGACCATTGCTTTCGAGATCGCTTTACGGATACCACGGATTTTCTCGCGCGTTTCGAGTTCAGGTGTAGCTGACTCATAAGGCTTGATTTCCGTCTTCGCAGCTGCTGCTGGAGCTACAGATTCTGTTTTCTCTGTCGTAGCTTCTGCTGCTGGTGCTTCACCGTTCGCGAACGCATCGATGTCTTCTTTCAAGACGCGGCCGTTGTCGCCAGAGCCTTTGACTTCACGGATGTCGACGCCTTTTTCACGAGCGTACTTGCGGATTGAAGGCATCGCGATGACACGCTCAGACTTGTGAAGTTGAACGTCGCGTGGACCGTCTTCTTTCACGTCAGCTTGAACTGTCTCTTCTGTCTTCTCTTCAGCTTTTGGTTGCTCAGGAGCTGCTTCCTCTTCGCCCGCTGGCGCGTCACCTTCGATATCGAACGTGATGAGGACGTCGCCGACGACGGCAACTGTTCCTTCTGAGACTTTTACTTCTTTGACTGTCCCATCAACTGGAGCTGGGATTTCAACGACGGCTTTGTCGTTTTGCACTTCAAGGAGGATGTCATCCTCTTTTACTGTGTCCCCATCTTTTACGAACCACTTGACGATCTCACCTTCGTGAATTCCTTCACCGATGTCTGGTAATTTAAATTCAAATACTGCCACTGGTTTTTCCTCCCATCAAATAATCATGTAAACACGATAAGGGAGACAATTCTCCCTTATCGTTAAATGAACACGATCAGAAGTTGATAACTTCCTTAACTTTTGCAACGACATCTTTATGGTCAGGCAACCATGCGTCTTCCCCTTGTGCGAAGGCGAATACTGTGTCTGGTGCAGTCACACGAAGCACTGGTGCTTCGAGGTGAAGAATTGCGCGTTCTTGAATTTCAGTTACGACGTTTGCCGCGATTCCTGCTTGACGCTGCGCTTCTTGAACGACGATCGCACGGCCAGTCTTTTTAACAGACTCGACGATTGTATCGATATCAAGCGGGCTAACCGTCATGAGGTCGATGACTTCAACGTTAATGTTTTCTTTTTCGAGTTCTTCCGCTGCTTTGAGTGACGTGTGGACCATCGCACCGTATGTGATGATCGAAACGTCAGTTCCTTCACGCTTCACGTCTGCTTTTCCAAGCTCGATCGTGTATTCGCCTTCAGGTACTTCGCCACGGAATGAACGGTAAAGTTTCATGTGCTCGAGGAATACGACAGGGTCGTTGTCGCGGATTGACGCGATCAAGAGACCTTTTGCATCGTACGGAGTCGACGGGATGACGACTTTAAGACCAGGTGTCTGAGCCATCAAACCTTCGAGGCTGTCCGCATGAAGTTCAGGTGTTTTAACACCGCCACCGAACGGTGAACGGATTGTGATTGGCTGGCTGTAAGCGCCGCCTGAACGGTAACGCATCCGTGCCATTTGAGCTGCGACCGAGTCAAACACTTCGAAAACGAAACCGAAGAATTGAACTTCCATGATTGGACGGAAGCCAGTGAGACCGAGACCGATAGCAAGACCACCGATACCAGACTCAGCAAGCGGTGTGTCGAAGACGCGGTCTTCGCCGAGCTCGTCTTGGAGGCCTTCCGTCGCACGGAATACCCCACCGTTTTTACCAACGTCTTCTCCGAAGAGAAGTACTTTCTCGTCGCGCTTCATTTCAACGCGCATCGCATCAGTAATCGCTTGGATCATTGTCATTTGAGCCATAACTTACTTCGACTCCTTTGCTGTATATTCTTCAAGCTGCTCTTTCAAGTTTGAAGGAAGTGTTTCGAACATGTTGTTGATGAAGTCCGAAACTTTTTGTTTTGGTTCTTTGTCTGCGAGGCTGATCGCTTCTTTCACGTCAGCTTTCGCTTGCTCGATCACTTCGTTCTCCATGTCTTCGCTCCAAAGCTTTTTGCCTTCGAGGAAGAGACGGAAACGTACGAGTGGATCTTTTTCTTGGTACTCTGTGTCGAGTTCTTTCGTACGGTAACGTGTTGGGTCATCCCCAGCGAGCGTATGTGGTCCGTAACGGTATGTGAGTGCTTCGATGAGCGTCGGTGTTCCTTCAAGTGCGTCTTTACGCGCTTGTTGTGTTGCGGCGAGGACAGCAAGAACGTCCATTCCGTCAACTTGGATTCCGTTGATGCCCGCTGCTACAGCTTTTTGCGCGATCGTTTTAGCTGCCGTTTGCTTCTCAACAGGAGTCGAGATGGCGAAGCGGTTGTTTTGTACGACGAAGATGGCTGGTGATTTGAATGCACCCGCGAAGTTCAAACCTTCGTAGAAGTCACCTTGCGATGAACCACCGTCACCCGTGTAAGTAATGGCGACGTTTGTGTTGCCGTTGCGTTTGAGGCCCATTGCCACACCCGCTGCTTGAATGATTTGTGCTCCGATGATGATTTGCGGCATCAAGACGTTAACGTCTTCAGGAATGCGGTTTCCTGCTACGTGACCACGTGAGAACAAGAACGCTTGATAAAGCGGAAGTCCGTGGAATACGAGTTGCGGGATATCACGGTAGCCTGGAAGGATCCAGTCTTGTTTGTCGAGCGCGTATTGCGTCCCGATCATCGTTGCTTCTTGACCTGCCACTGGCGCGTAGAATCCTAGGCGTCCTTGACGGTTAAGTGAGATTGCACGTTGGTCCCAAATTCGAGTATAGACCATGCGGCGCATAAGCTCCTGAAGTTGCTCGTCCGTTACGTCGGGCATTGCGTCTTGGTTGACGACTTCGCCCTTCTCGTCGAGAATACGGAACGTTTGGAAGTTTTCTTCCACGTTTTGAAGTACCTGAACGTTGTTCATTCGTTTCACCTCATCCTTTCAACTATGAGACAATTGTCTTTTTTGTGATCAAACACTACCTCAAATCTTAAGTGTATCTGTCCAAAAAAGCAATCTGTATTAACGTGATACAGGAAAGTTAATCATCTCCTGCCGTTTCCTTGTCAGTATAAAACGGGTTGTTATAATAACGCAAAAAATATGCTCACCCCATAAAAACGCTTACATGAACACATCTTTTCCCGTATTTCACCTCTGTATCAATTTCATTTCACCTTCTGTACCATCTTGCCGGATTCCTCATTAAATATGATATAATTAAGCATATCGATTTGGGAAAGGAAGTTGTACATGTTAACGATGAAAGATGTGATTCGTGAAGGGGATGACCGCCTCCGCCTTCGCTCGACAGAAGTACCGGTGCCACCGACGGCTGAAGATTTGGCGTTGCTCGACGAAATGGAGACGTTCCTCGTCAACAGCCAAGACCCGGAGATCAGTGAAAAATATGAACTTCGCGGTGGCGTGGGCATCGCCGCTCCACAACTCGGAATCAATCGCCGCTTCTTCACCGTGCTGCTCGCAGAAGAAGACGAGACGTTCAAGCTCTCAATTTTTAATCCGAAAATCACGAGCCACTCTGTCGAACAGACTTTCTTGAACGGCGGCGAAGGCTGCCTGTCCGTCGACCGTGTCGTCAAAGGGAACGTACCGCGTCATCGTCGCATCACGCTCGAAGGGTTCGATCGCGACGGCAACCCGATCAAATTGCGGCTTCGTGGTATGCGTGCCATCGTCTGCCAACATGAACTCGATCATTTGGACGGGGTCTTATTCTACGACCGTATCAATCCGACTAATCCGTTAGAGACATACGGTGAGCCGATTTGAGGTGACGAACGTGAAAAAAAAGGCGCTGTTGTTAGTATTCCCATTTTTATTTCTTTTAATCGGGGGATGTGTCCGCGTCGAATATGACGCCACTGTCCATTACGACCAATCGGTCACGCTCGAGACGACGTATGCGTTTCGTGACCATCCGGTGATGAAACTGCTCAATTTACGGTTGGATTGGGATACGTGGAAACAACAAGCGAACGATAACGGGTACGCGACGCGGGACTACTCGAGCGAAGATGACTATGAAGGCATGGTATTGAAAAAGACGTTCGAGAGTGTCGATGAACTGCAAAACATTAAAGAAGAATGGAAGACCGGTCCGGCCGGCATCCTCGTCCCGCCGGATATGGAATTCGACGTCCAAAAAGAGGACGGCATCTGGTTCGACTCGTACGTCCTCAATACGAACCTCGATCTCCGGCTCGATCGCATCGAGTTGCCTGGCGTCAATTTGAGCGGGTCACCGAAGCAACTAGCCGAACGCTACATCCGTCAAGCGGACATCCGTTTTAATCTGACGGTGCCGACCGGGGTGTTCGTCGAAGACGGGACCGGGCTCGACCCGCGTTCGATGAAACACGTCGAATGGCAAGTGTACGGAGGCCGGCAAAACAACATGACGCTCGTCGCCCACGTTCCAAACGTCAAGGCGTGGATTATCACGGTCATCGCTGTCATCGCTTTTAGCCTCATCGCTTTCTTCGTATGGCGTAAGTACCGGCAAAACGCCGGCGATCCGAACAAGACGTCGCTGCGGTCACGCCTGCTCGGTGTGATCATCATCGTGCTCGCCTTATCGATTATCGTCGTCACCGTACGAGAGGAACTGACGACGGAACGGAAAGCCGAGGCGGTGCGACAAGCGGCCCAGACCGATGAGTTCATCCCGACGTTCGCCGTGCACGGGCTACTCGGTACCGATCGGACGTTCTTGCGTTTCTCGCAGTTCATGGAACAGCGCGGACTCGCCAAAGACGGTGCGCTCTGTACGGTTTCGACCGAGAGCGAGGTCGACTGCGTCATTAACGACTATAGCTCGAACCGCCCGATCGTCCGCATCGAGTATGAAGACGCCGAGGCGTCTTTGAACAATCAAACGAAATGGTTGAACGCAGCGATCGAGACGTATAAATCTGAGCGCAACAAGTCGTTCGACCGAATGTATTTGATCGGTCACAGCATGGGCGGTGTCGCCGCCGCGAATTATATTTTGAACCAAGACGACTATTTGATCGACAAGTTCGTCACGTACGACAGCCCGTTCGGCGGCACCCGCCTCGCCAACTTCGGACTATCGGCAAGCAACTTCGGGGTTAACACGGGCAGCCCGGCCATCCGTGACCTGTCCCCGGCGTCCGACGGATTGCAGGCGTTTCAAATGAAACTCGAGACGTGGCCCCGCTCCGTCCAAGTGCTATCGTTCTCAGGACGCGGCGGAGAGTTCAACTTGATCGAACCGTCAAGTTCGCTCCTGCTCGAAGAATATACGAACAATATCACGACGGAGACCGTCCCGTACGACCACTTCTCGCTTCACCGGAAGACAGACGTGCTCCGGGACACGGGACGGTTCCTGTACGAGTACACGAACGAGTTCAACCCTGTCGAGACGAATTGATCACGGATCCGAAAACAGCCCGCCTTCATCGTGAAGGCGGGCTGTTCTTATTAATACGTCATCGTCCACGTCAGCTTCTGTAACCAATAAATCAAATATTTGCCGATTGGCAAATCGGTTTGAATCTCTTCGTAAGCGAGCGTATACGTTCCTTCTTCGTTGTTCCACAGCCGTTTGAAATAGCCGTCGACTTCACTCATGAATTCCGTCTCCGTCGTCGCGACGACTTCGACATCGGCTTCTAAGTTGTAATCGTTCATGTTGCGGGCCGTGTAGTTTCCAGAACCGATCACGACGACTTGCCGCTCGCCTTCCACGTACAACAGTTTCGGATGGTACTGTTCGTCCCCGACTTCGTACCAGCGAATCTCGATCTGTTCCGGATTGACCGTGTTCAATTCTGCCGTCACCGGTAAGTTCGGCAAACCCGACTTGTCGCGACCGAACGCGTTCGTGTTCGGGTCAAGGATCAGTTTGACGAATACGCCACGCTCTGCGGCCCGGTGAATGGCATGGATGATGTCCCGGTCGGCCAAGTAGAACATGCCGACCCAAATCGTCTCCCCCGCTTTCGCCTGGTCCATCCCGTCGATGACCGCATCTTCAATCTTCGACTCGGTTACGTAACGGATCTGCATCGGGCCGTCCGAATCTTCTTCTCGTAAGTTCGCCAACTTCTCTTCGTTCGGGAAGCGCGCCTCGTCTCCTTTTGAGAAACGAGCAATCGCTTCTTCGCCTTCTAAGATGTCGGCTAAGATCGGTCCGTCGAGCCGCACGCCGACGTTCGAGTGATAGCCGCTCGCGTCGTGCGGGTTTGCCGACAAGACGAACCCTTCGTTTTCAGTGACCATCACTTTTCGGTGGTTCGCCTTCACGTTTAATAGACGCAAATAAGAGCGGATCGTAATGTCCGGCGCCGATTTCGCCATCGGGTTCGGCAACCACCCGTTCTGACTGTCCCCGAACCATTGAAACGCCATCCGGTACAACGTCGAGTACAAAATGTTCGGGTCACGGAGCGCATCGAGGTTCGTATAGACGATCTCAGCGCCCGCCTCTTCTAGCAAATCGAGATGGTCGGCCGGATGCCCGTTGTACGTCGTGTTGATCTCGTCGGTGATGACGACGACGTTCAAATCCGGATATGCCTCCATCTGTTCAAGGAGCGCCGTCGTCAACCGTGCCGTGATGGTCGGATACTCCCGGTCTTCGTTCGAATAAGGATTGAATAAAAAAAAGTCCATGACGACATACTCACGCGCCTCGCGGATCGACCGTTCGACGTCTTGGAATATCTCTAGCTCGTTCACTTCCGTATCTTCGCCTTGATATGTCAAATCGAACAAGAAATCGATCTGATCGTCCGAAATCGCTACCGGTTCAGATGCTCGTGACACACCTTCCGGGAGCGGTTTCACTTGATGGTAGATCATCGTGACGAGAAAAATAAGCAAAAAGGCGGCCAGGCCCCACTTCCATATGCTCCTCTTTCGTTTACTCTGTTTCATCCGCACCATCTCCTTATTGGTTTGCTCTAAAAAACGGGCTGTAGTCTCCTACAGCCCGCTCGGTCATACTTCCATGATGATCGGGAGGACCATCGGGTGTCTTCTCGTTTTTTGTGCCAAATATGGCGTGAGCGTGTCGGATACGAGTTGTTTCATCTCCGACCACTTCATTTGTTTGTTTGACAAGCCTTGTTCGACCGTCTTTTTGAGTAACCGTTCGCCATCGCGAATCAAGCTGCCGGATTCGCGCATGTAGACGAAACCGCGCGAGATGATGTCCGGTCCCGATACGAGTTTCCGCGTCTTGCCGTCGATGCTGATGACGACGACGACGAGCCCGTCTTCTGAGAGGATGCGGCGATCGCGCAAGACGATGTTGCCGATGTCACCGATGCCGTTTCCGTCAATATAGACGGCGTTCGCCGAGATTTTACCGGTGATGGCAGCAGAGTCGGCATCGACGGCAAGCACTTCACCGTTATCCATGACAAAACTGTTCTCTCTCGGAATCCCGACCGATTCGGCGAGCTCGGCGTGTTTGACGAGCATCCGGTACTCCCCGTGGATCGGCATGAAGAATTTTGGATTGAGCAAGCGGATCATGAGCAATTGCTCTTGTTGAGACCCGTGACCAGACGTATGGATGTTCGTCAATTTGCCATAGACGACGTCTGCTCCCGCTTTGTACAACTGATCGATCGTCTTCCCGACCGAGATGGCGTTACCCGGAATCGGTGAAGAAGAAAAGATGACCGTGTCACCCGGGATGATCGACACTTGACGGTGCGTCCCGTTAGCGATACGGCTGAGTGCCGCCATCGGTTCGCCTTGTGATCCTGTACAAAGGATCGCCACTTCATGCGGCTCATAGTTGCGCATTTGATTAGCTTCGATGATCATGCCTTTAGGCACGTTGATGAAGCCAAGCTCTTGACCGATCGTCATCACTTTATCCATTGAACGGCCGAAAATAGCTAGATGGCGACCTGTTTCGGCACACGCATCGACGACTTGTTGCAAACGGTAAATGTTTGAAGCGAACGTCGCGAAGATGATGCGGCCTTCCGCTTTCCGGAACGTCTCGCTGATCGTGCCGCCGACGACTTTCTCACTCATCGTGAAGCCTTCGACTTCTGCGTTCGTCGAATCGGACAACAGACAGAGCACGCCTTCTTTCCCGATGTCCGCCATTTTGGCAAGGTCAGCCGGTTCCCCGACCGGTGTGAAGTCGAACTTGAAGTCACCTGTATGGACGATGTTTCCTTGCGGTGTCTTGACGACGACACCGAGCGAGTTCGGGATCGAGTGAGTCGTCCGGAAGAACGAGATGCTCGTCTTTCTGAACTTGACGATCGCGTCTTCGTCGATCTCGTGAAGTTCCGCCTCGCGGAGCAAGCCATGTTCTTCAAGTTTCACTTTAATCAATCCGAGCGCGAGTTTCGTCGCATAAATCGGTAGTTTCACTTGCTTCAAGAGGAACGGGATGCCACCGATATGGTCTTCGTGCCCGTGAGTGATAAATACCCCTTTTACTTTATCTTTGTTTTTGATCAAGTACGTATAATCCGGAATGACGTAGTCGATCCCAAGCAAGTCGTCCTCCGGGAACATGATGCCGGCATCGATGACGATAATCTCATCTTGGAATTGAACGACGTACGTGTTCTTTCCGATCTCGCCGAGTCCGCCTAACGCGAATACGGCAGTTTGGTGGTTCTTTACAAACTTCATTTAATCTCTCCTAACTCCAATTAGTTGTATTTCATCTATGTGAAACATAAGTGATTCTCATAATATGGTTACGTTCCGTAAGATTCTTTCTTCATTATAGCTCATTTTGTGACAACATTTCACTAATGACGTCAGATTGAGGGCGGTTTCTCGATTTCATGTTATGCTTTTGGGTGTAGAAACAACTCATAACTAGACAGAGAAAGCATGGTGAATCAAATGGAAGATAAAAAAGTCGTCTTTTTCGACATCGACGGGACACTCCTCCACGACGGGACGTACATCCCGCCTTCAACGATCAAGGCCATCCAACAACTGCGGCTGAATGGGGTCGAGACGTTCATCGCGACTGGACGCGGTCCGGCGATGTTGTCCACGATCCCGGCACAAGTCGGAATCGACAGCTTCGTCTGTTATAACGGTCAAATCGTCGTCCATCAAGGCGAGGTCGTCTATCAGAACGCGCTGCCGACGAACGCTCTCGAGCGGCTGAGCGATCACGCGGAGACGAACGATCATACGCTCGTCTACCTCGGTCAACATCGCGGCGTCGCGACGAAAGCGAACGACCACGTCGTCGAGCAGTCGCTCGGGGAACTCGACATGCCGATCCCGACATATGAACCGAACTTCCACGTCGAACAAGACGTGTATCAGACACTCCTTTACTGTACGCCTGAAGACGAGCACCACTACGTGAACGCGTATGACGAGTTCGACTTTATCCGTTGGCACCCTCACGCCATGGACGTCATCAACCGCGGCGCCAGCAAAGCGGACGGGATTCGTCACTTCATCGAAGCGAACGGATATCGGCTCGAAAACACGTACGCGTTCGGTGACGCGTTAAACGACTTGGCGATGCTTCAATACGTCGGAACCGGGATTGCCATGGGCAACGGCCGGGCCGAGACGAAAGCGGTCGCGGATTATGTGACGAAGTCGATTCTCGAGGACGGGATCGAATACGGATTGAAGAAGATGAATCTCATTTGAAACAAAACGAGAGGCGGACGCCTCTCGTTTTTATCTGGACCGGAGTGTTCGTTCGAGCCGGTCGAGGTCGGTATCTTTTCCGATGATGATCAAAATATCTTCCGGTAGGATCATCTCGTCTGCTTGAGGAGAGATGATGACATCGTCGTCACGGCGGACCGCCACGATGTTGACGCCGTACTTGGCCCGGAGGTCTAAATCGATGAGGGATTTGTTCGATAGTTTATCGGACGCCTTGATCTCAACGATCGAGTGCTCGTTCGATAGCTCGAGATAATCCAAGATGCTTTGGCTCATCAATCCGTTGGCAATCCGCACACCCATGTCGCGCTCCGGGTGGACGATATTGTCGGCACCGATGCGGCGCAACACTTTCTCATGGTAGTCGTTCGTCGCTTTTACGGTGATGATTTGGACGCCAAGTTCCTTCAAGATGAGCGTCGTCAAGATCGACGCTTGAATGTTCTCTCCGATCGCCACGATGACGTGCTCGAAGTTACGAATCCCAAGACTTTTCAATACGTTCTCATCTGTCGTGTCCGCGATGACCGCATGCGTGGCCACTCCCATGAACTCGTTGACACGTTCTTCGTCCGCATCGATCGCGAGGACGTCGTATCCGTTCGCTGACAGCTCCCGCACGATCGACCCGCCGAAACGTCCCAATCCAATGACTGCAAATTCACCTGTCATATTGTATACATCCCTTTCCAACAGCTCATTCTATACTCGATTCTTCGTTCAGTGTAACTGATTCCATGTGAAAAGACTATACAAAAAAAGACCGGGAAGCCCCGGTCTTACGCTTTACCGCTCGAACGCTTTCCACGCACGTAATCGTTGTCGAACAAGAACAGTCGAAGCAACAAATAAAGTGCAGGGACGAGTAAGAGCAGTCCTAAGATGAAGACGATGACAAGTGCGATCGCCATCGACTCGTTGACGACACTTCCGTTAATGTCGATGTACGGATACAGAATATACGGCAAATGCGTATAGCCGTAGCCGAACCACGCCATGAAGAACTGACCCATGACCATGAGGAAGGCGAGCCCGTAGTTTCGCTTCAAGTAGACGAATGAGACCGCCACGACGAAGAAGATGAAACTTGCGGCGAACCACCACCAGTTGCCGGCCAAGATCCGTTCATAGTGCCAAGCGGCTTGCGACTTCAATCCGAAGAAGACAAGACCTGACGCGATAATCGTCGGCACGCTCCAAAACAGCGCCCATTTGCGGACGAGTCCGCTTGCCGTCTTGTCCCCGGCTTTATCCGCATAGAACAAGAGGAACATCGAGCTGATGTAGAGCACCGAGACGATCGCGAGTGTGACGACGGTCCATGAATAGAAGTTCGTGAATAACTTCATGCCATCAAAGAACACGCCCGATTCTGTCTCGTTGATGAACCCGCCTTGACTGACCGTGAGCACGGTCGACATCGAAGCCGGAATCAAAAGCCCGGTCGCGCCATATAAGAACATATAGAGCGTGCTCTCTTTCGAGCCATAGTTGGCAAAGGCATAAAAGCTACCGCGAATCGCGAGCAAGATCAACACGACCGATGCCGGGATGAGAAGTGCTGTCCCGTAGTAATACGCCGTATCTGGAAAGAATCCGACGATCCCGACGAAGAAGAAGACGAAGAAGACGTTCGTCACTTCCCACGTCGGTGACAAATACCGTGCAATCAGGCGGTTGACCATATGGTCTCGCTTCGTGTACTTACTATAGAAAGCGAAGAAACCTGCACCGAAATCAATCGATGCGACGATGAGATAGCCGTATAAGAACGTCCATAAGACGGCAATCCCTAGTTCTTGAATCTGCATGTCATACCCTCCGATCACACTTCATCCGCAAACATCGCTTCACCGCGATGTTCCGATTGTTTTAGTTCTTTCCCGACTGGGTTGTCTTTGAACAGACGAGTCAAGACGAGCACCGTGACCACGCCAAGAACCGCGTAGAGGATCGCGAAAGCGACAAGCATCCATCCGACGTTCGCCGACGTCGTCGCCGCCTCACTCGTGCGCATGAGTTCATACAGCGCCCAAGGTTGACGACCGAACTCGGCGAAGAACCATCCGAACTCGATGGCCATCATCGACAGCGGACCGCCGGCCGCAATCGCAATGAGCATCGGCTTACTGAATTGGTTCAACCGTTTAATATAGCGTCCGAGCACGAACAGGAACGAGATGAGTGCGAGTAGCATCCCAATCCCGACCATGGCGTCGAACAAGTAGTGGACAAAGAGCGGTGGCTGGTCCTCTTTCGCGAACTCGTTCAACCCCGTCACTTCATAGTTCGGGACACCACCGGCCAAAATAGACAGTGCGTACGGAATTTTAATCGCTCCGCGCACTTCATAACCGCCTTGACCGTCATCTTCTAGCCAGCCCCCTAAAATGAGCTCGGCTTCGGAGGACGTCTCGAAGTGCCATTCGGCGGCAGCCAACTTGTCCGGTTGGTATTTCGCCAAGTATTTACCTGAGAAGTCACCGACAAGCGCCGTTGCGATCGCAAAGATCAAAGCGACCGTCATAGTGAGGCGAAGGCCACGCTTATGGTAGGCGATCGTCACATGGTCGAGTTGGTTGCGTCGGCTGCGGAGCAACTGTACAGCTGCAATCGCCGCCAAGATGAACGCCGAGGTCAAGATGGCTGACGTCAACACGTGCGCCATTTTCGTCGGCATCGCCGGACTGAACATCGCCTCGATCGGGCTCACGTTCGCGAGTTTTCCGTCGACGATGTCAAATCCGACAGGTTGGTTCATGAAACTGTTCACGGTCGTAATGAAGAAACCTGAGAACAACGCCCCGACCGCGACCGGAATCCCGACGAGCATGTGGTGCCACGGGTTTTTAAACCGGTCCCACGTATACAAGTAAATCCCGAGGAAAATTGCCTCGAAGAAGAAAGCGAACGTCTCCATGAATAACGGGAGCGCGATCGTCTGACCGGCGACGCGCATCAAGTTCGGCCAAAGCAAGGATAATTGCAGCCCGATGGCCGTCCCTGTGACAACTCCGACCGCGACGGTCACAACATATCCACGCGACCACCTCCGGGCCATGAGCGTGTACTTCGGATCTTTCTTTTTAATCCCTAAAAATTCAGCCAATAAAATTAAAAGTGGAACCCCGACGCCGAGTGTGGCAAAAATCACGTGGAAGCCTAGCGTGAGTGCCGTTAACGCCCGACTCATCAGGACAGGATCTTGAAACATCTATTGATACCCTCCTATCTCTCTCTATCGCTTCAAACCGATGCCTGAAACGCCAAATCAATGATGATTTCCATTGGATAACCTTATCATAATGATTTTATATTGCGCTGTAATGTCTCAATGCTTGAGTTCGCAAAATGTTCACATTTGAGCAAGCTTAACAAAATCGTCGCTTTACAATCACAATTAATTCCCTTTTTCCTCACAACGGAAGCATCATTTCACACATTGCCAACAAAAAAAGCGGACCCAATTGTCCGCTCCCCTCACTTGATGATGACCGTTCGGAAGAAATGATCAAACAGCTCGACCGCTACGTCGATCGCCCGCTCGTCTGGATTGAGCGTCGATTGGTGCAGGCCGGACCCCATGTCGTTCACACCGAGCCATACCATAAAGCCCGGTACTTGTTTCAACATATAGCCGAAGTCTTCACCCGTCATCGCTGGGACGCACGTCTTATACGAATATCCGACTTCTTCGACCGCTTCTTCGAATTGGAACAAGTACCGCTCATCGTTGACGACTTCGTGGTACCGATTACCGAACTCGAGGTCGATATGGACGTTATACGTCATCTCGACGCCGGCGATCACTTGACGAATCCGGCGCTCGAGGACGACCATCTCTTTATCCGACAAGGCGCGGATCGTCCCGTCGAGTTTCGCCGTCTCGGCGATGATGTTCTCTTTCGTGCCTGCCGAGACTTTGCCGATACTGATCACGGCACTGCCCATCGGGTCGATGTTGCGGGAGATGATTGTCTGCAGCTGCATGATGAGCACGGCTTGAACGATGACCGCATCGATTCCGGCGTGCGGGAAAGCGCCGTGTCCGCCTTTGCCGTGAATCGTCAAGTGAAGCTCACGCGCACTCGCGAACAAGACGCCAGGTCTTGAGGCAATCGTTCCAACCGGGTATTCCGGCGCGACGTGAAGGCCGAACATCGCGTCGGGACGGAAGTGGTAGAACAGCTCGGACATCGCCATCGGCTCGGCTCCACCCGGGCCTTCCTCGGCCGGTTGGAAGAAAACGACGAGATGATGGTCGAGCGGTTCCTCGACCGCCCGTTTGATGAGACCGAGTGCGACCGCCATATGGACGTCGTGCCCACAGGCGTGCATCATCCCTTCGTGGACGGACGAAAACTCGAGTCCGGTCTCTTCATAGATCGGCAAACCGTCCATGTCGGCGCGGTATCCGATCGTCTTCTCCCCGACGATGCCGTCGACGCGGACGAACAAGCCGGTGCGCCAATGCGAGATGTGAACCCGCGGGGACTCGAGCGAGCGAATCAGCTCTTCGAGCGTTGCTTGCGTCTTAAACTCCTCATACCCTCGTTCCGGAATCAAATGTAACTGTCTTCTTGCATCAATCGCCCAACTCATTCCACACTCTCCTTTGTCACTTCTTCCACTACTTCCCAAAACGCCCGCACTTGTGCCAGTTCGAGCATCGATTCGGTCGACAGCATCCACGTGTCGCGTACGAGCGGCGTCCCGTTCGATGACGTGAGCGGGATTTTATGGATCGCCTCCACGTCTCGGATCGTCGACTCCGGCAAGATGGCAAAACCGATGCCATGGAGCGCCATCTGTTTACACGTCTCGATTTGGTCGACGACGAGCGTCGTCATCGGCGGGCTCGAGAACCGCTCTTGCCACCATTCTAAAATTTCTTGATAATAGGTCGAGTCGCTCTTGAACTGGATGAACGAGCGCTCGTTATTTTTAAGTTGCTTCAAATCGGTCATGCGCATATCGACGAGATGGAGCGAGTCGGAAAAGAGACGCATCTTCTCGCCGCGCCAGTCCGGGTTGCCACGGATGATGCCGATATGAAAATTCTCTTCGAGCATGTAACGCATCATCTCGCTCGACCATCCCGTCACGAGTTTGACGCGGACGGATGGATACCGTTCGACGAATCGCTTCAACACACGCGGCAACCAATATTGCCCCATGATCGAGGCGACGGCAATCTTGAGCGTACCATACACCTCACCTTGCTTGGCCGTCAACTCCCCGCGCAAATCTTGTTCTTCACTGTACATTTTCTTCGCAAAATCGATGATTTTCTCACCATCCGGGGTGAGGGCGAGACCGCGCGTCGAGCGGACGAATATCTTTTTCCCCCACTGATGCTCGATTGTGACGAGCCGTTGACTGAGCGCCGGCTGTGACACGAACAACCGTTCCGCGGCCTTTCGCATATTCAATTCCTCAGCGAGGACGATCAACACTTCCACTTCTGATACTTGCATGACGTCACCTATTTCTCTATCGTTTCGAAACCTGTATACTGGATACGTTATTGCTTCACTGTATCATATCATGTTTGGCCCTATTTTTTGAGTCGTCAGGAGGAACAATGATGCAACGTCACCATTTCGCCTTTATCGTCGCCACCGTCGCGACGCTCGGCAGCCTATATTTCTCTGAGGTCATGCTCTACTTGCCGTGCAAGTTATGTTGGTTCCAACGCATATTTATGTATCCGCTCGCCATCTACTACATGACGATCATGTTCACGAATCAATCCGTCAACCGTCTGTTCGTCGGTTTGATGGCAGGGGCAGGCTGGGCGATCGCCTTGTATCACGTCGTACTCGAGCGCATCCCGAACGGAGACGCGTTTTGCAGTAACGACTGCCTCATCCGTTGGGTGAACTACTTCGGATTCGTCACGATCCCGCTCTTGAGTTTGATCGCCTTCACGCTCATCTTGCTCATCCAATTTATTCCTGTACGCAAACAGTAAAAGGAGAAACGGTCGCCTGGCCGTTTCTCCTTTCGTTTACTGCCACCACTCGTCGTAAAGCGAGGCCGGCATATGATGTTTATGGCGCGAGCGCTTGAAAATCGTCTCAATGCGCTCAGCGATCTCGGGTGCGACCGCTTTGCCTTCGAGGTAGTCGTCGAGCTCATCATACGTCATCCCGAGCGCGACTTCGTCCGGAAGACCCGGTTTGTCGTCTTCTAGGTCGGCTGTCGGCACTTTGTAAATCAAGCTCTCATGTGCTTCAAGCTCGTGGAGGAGCGCCTTCCCTTGACGTTTGTTCAACCCGGTGAGCGGCGTCAAATCACACGCCCCGTCCCCATGTTTCGTGTAAAATCCGGTGACATATTCGGCCGCATGATCCGTTCCGACGACGAGCGCCCCGTATGTCGCCGCGATGTCGTATTGGACTTTCATCCGTTCGCGCGCTTTCGTGTTGCCTTTATGGAAGTCACCGAGTTCGAGACCGGTCGCTTGTTTGAACGCTTCAGCCGAGGCGTCGACGGCCGGTTTAATATTGACCGTGAACACCTTGTCCGGACGGATAAAATCGATTGCCCGCTGCGCATCGTCTTCGTCATGTTGTTCGCCGTACGGGAGTCGCACCGCATAGAACGTGTAGTCGCCGCCGTCTCCACGCAACTCTTCCATCGCAAGCTGACAGAGTTTTCCGGCGAGCGTAGAGTCTTGGCCACCTGAGATACCGAGCACGAGCCCTTTCGCCCCCGCTCGTTTCACGTACGCTTTCAAAAAGTCGATGCGCCGGCGCACTTCCTCAGCCGGGTCAATATTTGGTAACACATGTGTGGATTCGATGATATGCTGCTGCATCAATGAGTTCCTCCCTCGTCTTCTGATCGTTTGTCTAATTGTCTGACAATCCACCTGAGTCGTCAACTTCTTTCATTCCCGAAAAAAAGAGACGGAAACCTAGGTTCCCGTCACCTCTTTATTGAATTCGGAACGATGCCACGTCTCCGCCGATCGGTGTCAGCTCAAGGAAGAGCGACTGTCCAGACGTCGGTTCTTCGTCGAGAAGCGCACCGAACGTGAAACCGCCCGCTGTCGATTGTGATGCCCCTTGCGCAAACACGGTATGGCCGTCCGAGACGCTCCATTCAAACTCTTCGACTGTCGTGTACCCCGACACTTCAATCAACGTGCCGTTACGGTTGATGGACACGTCACGGAAGTCACCGTCTGTCTGGGCCGGTTGTTCACTCGGCTCGTCCGCAGGTTCTTCCGCAGGCTCTTCAGCCGGTTCTTCAGAAGGTGTTTCCGTCGCCGGTGCATCGACTGTGAACGTCACTTGATCCGTCACAGCCATCTCTGGCGCCCCTTCGACTTGAGCGAGGCTGACGAAGTCGGCCGTATAGTTTCCGGCCGCAAGCGCGAGCGGGAACACTTCATCAAATACTTTCGTCTCGCCCGGCTCCCACGTCTCTTCGATAATCGATTCTGTGAACATATATTCGGTGCCGTAATCAAAGACAGTCGTTTCACCGTTCATGACAGTCAGTTGGAAGCGTTGTGACGAATTGAACGTCACGTTGACCGGTTCTTCGTTCGGGTTCGTCATCGAGACCGTCGCTGATAACTGCTTCGACGCCGCGTCATAGCTGACGTCCGTCTCCAGTGACAACAACGCAGGCGGTGCCGATGTATTGCCATCCACATCGCTCGGGTTCTCTTCTTCTTTTCCGCATGCCGCAACGACGATGAGTAGCGCCGCGACTGCGACGAGTAGCCAAGTTTTCTTCACGTATCCCACTCTCCTCTAAAAAATAAAAAAACGTCTATAGCACTAGTGTATACGTTCGTGCCGACGTTTGTAATGTTTTTCCTAATATTATTTACCTCTTTTAAGAAACTTGAAGGTTTTCCGTGTATTGCTGCAAACCAGTCATGAACAGCGAGTCGGCGACGTCGATGTCAGGGCGAACTTGTGCAGAGATCGAGAACGTCTCGCTATGGATCGACTCAAAGATGACAGTGATCATGTCGCCGACCATTTCCTTATAGGCTACGAGTTCAGGTGTTTCTGCAAAAAGCATCATGAGTATGGCTCCTTTTTCATATAAGATATACTCAGTGTAACAACGTTCTAAAAAAAATAACGCCCTATCGTTCGACAGGCCAAACGACCTAGTCGACAGGATGTCGAATCGCTGTCATCAATTTCTATTCGTTTGGAGCCAGAACCCACTTATAACCGATAAAAGAGAGACGAGGCGTCAAATGCCTGTCTCTCTTTTCCTGTAACTGTAAAACTTGACGAAACTAGATTGTCGAATGATTTTATTTTGATCGATTCGAAATTTGTTGCCATACCGTTCCGAGGGCGGTCTCGCCGCTCGTGATCCGTTCTTTCGCGAGCCGGGCTTGCAAAGAGACTTCGAACTCCCGGTCCTCTTCAGCGATTTGAAGCGCCGGTACCGCCCGCTCGTCCCCGCAATCGAACAAGAAACGGGCCGCCCGCCAGCGAACGAGCTTGCTCTTATCTTTGAGCGCCTCGATCATCGACGGCTGCGATTGCGGCAGCGCCCAGTCCGAAACCGTGTCGCCCGCTGTTCGGCGAACGATCGGGGACGGGTCGACGAGCGCCTGCTCGATATACGTGACATATTCCTCACGATTTTCTTCGAACATCCCGATCATGACGACCGCTTGGCGCCGAATCGCCATCACCTTGTCTTCGAGCGCTCGGCGGAAATAGACCATGTTGTCTGCCGTGACTTCTAGCTCATCCAAGAAAGCGAGCCGTGTCTTCCAGTCATCCGATTGAAGCCGGTTCGCATTCGCCTCGTAATCCGCTTCCCGGCCGAACGCCCGGGCGACGATTCGCGCGACGCGATCTTCAGGATAAGCGGCCTCGAGTTCTTCTTGCGCGACCGTCCCGACTTCTTCTAGTTCGCCGTAACGCGGGGCTTGCTCGACCCAGCGCCGGTCTTGGATGACGTTTTTCACTTGCGCTTGTACCTCGATCGCCGCATCGACGAAACGTTTTGACAGACCGATGCGTTTCTCCTCGTCCCCCTTGACGAGTTTCAGTTGCATCGGGACGTCTAAGACGAATTGGACAGACACGTGGACCGGCTCATAATCTGCCGCCAGTTTGCTCACTGACACTTCTTCGACGTCTTCTCCGAAAGCGCGCCGAATCTCGTTCATGACATCGTGCCAATCATGCTTCGGATGGCGCTCGACCGCCAAGAAGTCCGAGACGGCATAGACGGATTTCACACCGCGGAGCATGACGATTTCACGAATGATGTCTGGCATGTCCGCACTTGCCTTGTCGTATGTGACGCCACGGCCCGTGAAGGCCGGCTCGACGATAATCTTTAAGTTGTTTGGGCTCGGCGTCGGTTCGATTGCTACTAGTTTCATTGTCATCACCTCACTTCCAATCGTGACGAAAACAACAAAAAAACGCAAGCGAGTCGCTTGCGTCGTGAACATCAAAATAGGGCAATGAACTGTTGGAGCGAATACGTCTCGCCATCAGCGGCGAACGTATCGTCCTCGGCGATCGGCTCGAGGAAGAAATGCTTTTCCCCGTTGGCTTTCACATAACCGAAAATGTGACCTGTCTGATAGAACATCTCTACAATCGTCACTCGTCCAAACGTCATCCCGTCATTGATGACTGCCCGGTCCTCTAATTCGCCGCCGTTATACAGTTCAATATACGTTTCCATGTTGTTGTCGCTCCCTTTGTGTTTGTTTTCACAATTCATTTCTATCAAACAAACGACGGGAGTTCAAGTTAAGATTTTTCGTTACGCTTCCAAAATTCAATCCAATTATAATACTCAAATAACACTTTCTCGATCTGTCGAATCGACTTCTCATCCTTCAATCCTTCTCCATCAATCTTTTCTTTGCACTGCGTGATGAAGATTTCATTTCCTGGTAAAACATTTGCCCGATTTGTGGCAAATACTTGACGGAGGTGGATTTGACATCTCGCCGTCCCGAGTATGCCTGGAGACGCCCCAGCGATCATGACCGGCTTGCCTCCGAGAGGCGACCCAGGTTCGAGTGAGAGCCAGTCGATCGCATTTTTCAAGACACCAGGAATACTATGATTGTACTCCGGGGTCACGACGAGAAACCCGTCCGCCTCGCTCACCGCACGCTTGAACGCCACGACGTCTTCCGGCTCGTCCGGGTCGATCAAGTCATCATTGAACAACGGCAACTCGATTGACTGGATGCTGACATCGAACCGGTCGCGTCCGAGCTCGATGATCGAATGGAGGAGTGCGGTGTTGTACGACGCTTTTCGTAAACTGCCGGAAACGGCGACAAGGTTAAACTTCTTCATGGGACACCTCCTCGAGCCATGCGTTAATGAGATCTGCCTCTTCTGCCGGGGCTTCCATCATCCCCATGTGACTGACCGGCAGTTTCCGTCTCGTATGATGGTCCGCTCCGATGAACGCACGCGCTTCGTCCATGTTCGGGTCTTTGTCGCCGTATATGAAGAGTCCCGGCAACTTTGTGTCTCGGACCGTCTTCGTCTCGTCGGTGCGGTCACGGATGGCGAGCTGGGCGGACAGGACCCCTTCTTTTGACATCGCGTAGCCGATTTGTTTGGCGCGATCGATCAATGCCGCTTCCGAGTCTTCGGCGAACACGCCCGGGATCATCGTATCGATGAACGGGTGGACCCCTTCTTCCACGACCCGCTCCATCGCTTGATTGCGCTTCTCTTTGGCTTGATCCGTGTCTGCCGCCGCAGTCGAATGAATCAAACCGAACCCTGACAGCGCGTCGCCGTGACGGCGGACGAGGTTCGTCGCGATATATCCTCCGAATGAGTGACCGAGCACGACCGGCCGCTCGAGCCCTCGAAGTCTAATCTCCTCCATCACCCAATCCGCGAACTCGTCCATCGTCTCTGGCCCGGCTTCACTACCGTCATGACCCGGCAACGTGAGCGCGTAGACGTCCGCCTTGAGCAACGGTTCCAACTCTTCAAAATACGCCGGGGACCCGCATAATCCGTGTAACAATACGACTTGTCTCATTGTTTGTCCTCCCTTGTCAGCCATTCGTCTCGCAACAACCGATACATCGTCAAATCCATAAATCGGCCGTGACTATAGGCATAATCGTGCAATAACCCTTCCTCGGTGAAACCGAGCTTTTGGACCAATCGGTTCGACCCGTCGTTCTCAGGGGCGACGAGTGCCGAGATGCGATGAAACTTGAACTCGTTGAAACCGTGCTCGATGACTGCCGTCGCCGCCTCAAAGGCGACACCTTGACGCCAATGGCTGCGCGCCACTTCGAAGCCGATCTCGGCCCGGTAATATTGCGGCGTCCAGTTGTGAAATCCGATCGTGCCGACGAGTTCATCGGTCAATCGGTCACAGATGGCCCAACGGATCGCCTTGCCTTGTTGAAACTGATCCTTAAAATAAGCGATGACATTTTTCGCTTCATAGACGGCGAGGAGCGGGTCGGACCCGTAATAACGCATGACCTCGTCCGTCGACAAGATGGCATAGAGCGCCCGCGCATCGCGCGGTTCTAATTCCCTCAACGTAAAGCGATTCGTAGCGAGCTCCGGAAAACTCTTTCTCAACCCCCACATAGTGAACCCGCCTTTCTTTTTGCTTTCTTCAATTATAGCTTGTTTTCCTCAAAAACCGTCAGTTGAACCTTCTCGAACATGGCGTCCCGTAAGCGGATTTGGTAAAATCAAGTATAGCGACTTCGAACTGAGGGGATAAATATGTCAAAACAGTTGTTCTACATTAAACAAGACCGTGAACTGCAACGTTTTACACTGCACGGGGTGACGTTGAGCGATGTCACGGAGGCGTTATCGCTCGCCCGCCCGATGATCATTTGTCGGACGGACGTCAAAGGCATGCGACAATCCTCACGCACCCGTTTCCGTTATATCGAGGCCCACGAACTGGCGACGTTCTCGACGAAGTATTTGAACAACCAGACGACGTTCACCGCCATTGATTTCCCGGACTATCACGTGCTCGAATCATTGTCAGATCATGAGATCGCCGAGATTCTTTTTTTGAGCCACATGGAACGCGGCATAAAAGGACCGTTCCTCAACTCGATCCAAAACGAGATCGCTTATTTCAATGAAGCGAATGACCGCCACAGCAGCCTTTACATAAAAGACTGGGCTTCCATCAATCGCTTCCTGCAGAGCATCCTGCAAAGTAAACTCGACCGTGACCTTCGAAACATCAGCTTCGTGCCGATCCCGCTCCCGGTCATCGATGAGTTGCTCGCTTTGGCGCCCCAAGGGTTAATCATTGATTTCGATCATACGAAACGCAGCTTGTTCAACCGACAAGTCACGATCTCTTTTTACGTGGCCGGACGCTACGAAGATATGTCCGTCCTCGAAGAAGACTTTGATGCGAAAAAAGAATCGATCGCGTTGAAAGGACAACTGACGTATCGGCGACGGACGTGGGAAGTCGAACGCTTTTAAGGTCACTCGGGCATCAAAGCGAAAAGAACCTGATCTTTTTAGGTTCTTTTTTATTATCCCGGACTTCTTTCTCCCATCCTAAACCGCTTCATGACGCCATAAAAAACTATTTTTAAATTTCGATAACAAATTGTCTAAATTTTTCGTTAAATTGACTCTTTTCTTTTATCGGGAGGACGGTATACTAGGAATAACCTTCTTAGAGAATGGAAGGCAATATAGAGAAAGCGAGGTGAAAATCTATTCATCATGCGGATGGATAGATACACGAAATGGAACAACTGAAAGTACAGGGAATTTCTTCGTTCACCAAGTTTGCGACGAATGGAAAAATGCTGAAATTGAAAGATGCTATTGCCGGCGAGCAACGAATTTCGCTGCAGGAAGCGACCGATATTCAAGTATCGCTGCTCAACGAGGACCATTCGCGCTTCACTATATTCGGTCAGTCTAACCCGCTCGTGGAACTGACCCTTCCTCACCATTCTTGTGACGTGCTCCACGCTTGGTTATTGCACAAGCTAAAACGACAAAAAATCAAACTGGCTTCGAACGCGTAACGAAAAAAAGCCGTCTCCCGATAAAGG
>NZ_JAFIFD010000041.1 GCF_020832205.1 Exiguobacterium sp.
TCCGATGATCGTCATCTATGGCGGGAGCCGTGGAGCTGAGGCAATCAACCGGGCCGTACTCGAAGCGATTCCTGAACTGAGTCAACAACCGGTCAACGTCCTCTATGTGACCGGAAACGTGCATTATGAAGCGGTCATCGCCGAAGCGAAGCCGGCAGAAAACGTCCACATCTTACCATACGTTTACGATATGCCTGCCTTGCTCGCCTGTGCGACGCTCGTCGTCTCGCGGGCCGGTGCGTCGACGATCTCTGAGCTCACGGCACTCGGCTTACCGAGCATCTTGATCCCGAGCCCGTACGTGACGGCCGACCACCAGACGAAAAATGCGTCAGCGCTCGTCGAGAGCGGGGCAGCGACATTGATTCGTGAGACGGACTTGTCCGGCGTCACGCTCGTCGAAGCGATTCGTCACGCCTTGGCCGAGCAGGAACAAATGGCAGCGGCATCGAAACGGTTAGGATTCCCGGATGCGGCGGAAGCGCTCGCTGAACTCGTGGAAGAAGTAAGCCGTTAAAGGAGAGGGAACATGGAGACACGCCAGAACACCGTCCGTAGTTTAGAAGACCGCATTCCGTATATGAAAGACCAGCGACGTAAGAAGGCGAACCGTCGCCTGTCCGCCATCTTACTCCTGTTCGCCTTGCTCATTGCGCTCGTCGTCTATATGCAGACGTCGGTGTCTGACGTGAAGGCGGTGAACGTGTCCGGCCTCGACTGGTTGTCCGAGGCGTACGTATTAGACGAGGTCGAACTCGACACGAACTCGAAAATCGTCGAGGTCTCTCCGAAACGATTAGAAGCGACGATCAAGGCGCTTCCCGGTGTGAAAGACGTCGACGTCGATCGGAGCTGGTATAACATCGTCTCGATCGATCTCGAGGAAGAGAAGATGATTGCCTATTCACGGACGGACGAGGAAGAAGTCGTCGTTCTCGCCGACGGCTCGCTCCATCCGACCGGTCAAATCGATGATCCGGAGAAATTGAAGGACGGACCGTTGTTGCGTCAATTCACGGATGTCGCCGACCTTGAGAAAGTGGCGGGCGAACTTGAACAAGTCGACGATGCGATGCGGGCCCGCATGTCGGAAATCGTCTTCTCCAAACAAGACGGTGAGCCGACGCGTTATGAGATCTTTATGAACGATGGCAACACGCTCGTCACACCGACGTTCAAACTTAGCCAAACCGTCTCAAAATACGGTGAAATCTTCGAAAACATCCCGAAAGGACAGCGGGGAACCGTCGTCATGGATGGCGGCTATTATTTCGTTCCGTATGAAAAACCGAAAGAATAATCTGATTTTTTACAGCCCTAATACACGATAGGGCTGTTTTTTTGTCGTTTGTAATCGAATTGACACCCCAAAACCGCTTAATTTGTAGGATTCTACCTTTTCTCACTATCTTATTTGTTGTAAACTTAGACGTGAGATATCTTGCCGGACCTAACAATATTTTTGGATATCTGTAATATTGTAACGGAATGATGAAACAGAAATTTTAGCGCGGAGGTGTTTCCCTGTTGGAAGCGAATGGTTATGTTGCCGCATTAGATATAGGAACGTCAGAAATTAAGCTCGTCGTGGGTGAACTACTCGGGGGAACGCTTAACATTTTGGCGGAGGGGTGCGCCCCGTCTGCAGGAGTAAAACGTGGCGCCGTCGTCGACATTGATAAGACGGTTCAAGCCATCAAACAAGCCGTCGAACATGCCGAAGCGGCACTCGGTGATCAAATTCGGTCGGTATACGTTGCCATTGAAGGGGAACATATCCAAATCGCCCCATGTCACGGAATCGCATCGGTCAAACGCGAAGACCAAGAGATCACGGACGCTGATGTGATCGAAGTCATCAACTCGGCGCAAGTGATGCGTCTCCCGGATGAGATGAGCGTCATCGATGTCATCCCGTCTTCGTTCACGGTCGACCAGCAGACAGGTGTCGTCGATCCACGCGGCATGCTCGGTTATCGGTTAGAGATGCACGGGAAGATGGTGACGGGCTCGAAGACGATCTTACATAGCATCCGCCGTTCGATTGAACGCGCGGGACTGAAGCTCGACGGCTTCGTGCTCGGTAACTTGGCGCTCGGCATGAGCGCGGCATCTGTCGATGAGATCGATCTTGGCATCGGCTTGATTGATATCGGTCACGAGAAGACGACCGTGTCCGTGTTCTATCGCGGCGACCTCGTCTACTCGTACATCCTCCCGGTCGGTGGCGACCATATGACACGTGACTTGGTGTACAAGCTCAATTGTAAATACCAAGATGCGAAAGTCGCGAAGGAAGAATACGGACTCGCCTTAGAAGAAATGGCCGATACGACCGAAGGCTTCTCGTTCACGAACATTAACGGGGAAGTCGCTTACGAGCCGCAAGCAGAAATTAGTTATGTTTTAGAGGCGAGAATAGAGGAAATGTTTACATTGGTGTTGAATAGAGTGCAAAAGGTAGGCGTCCCGACGCTCAGCGGAGGTTATCTCCTCTGTGGCGGAGCCGCTGCCTTGCCTGGCATCCAAGAACTTGCGACGCGAGTCATGGGTCAGAAGACGAGACTTTATCAACCGTCCTCGATTGGTGTCAGACACCCGAAATACGCGACTGCCGTCGGCGTCCTCAAGTATGTGCTTATGAGCGACCATCATGTCTCGAAGCAAAACTTGGAGAAACCGGAGGAGCGTGAGGTCGTTCCGACACCAGATCACACGAATCGTCACCACGATTCTGATGGGGAGCCGGAAGCGACAGACCGCGAATCGAAAAATGGATTCGGGCGATTAATGGAAAAACTATTTGGCGTGTAAGCTGATGCTATTAACAATCGGAAATTACGTAGGGGGATACCTGAATGATGTACTTTGATGAGGCGATTGACGCCGTAGCAAAAATTAAAGTAATTGGAGTCGGTGGCGGCGGTTCAAACGCTGTCAACCGCATGATTGAACACGGAGTACAAGGTGTCGAGTTCATCGCGGTCAACACGGACGCTCAAGCGCTCAACATGTCGAAAGCAGACGTGAAGCTTCAACTTGGCGCGAAATTGACGCGCGGACTCGGAGCCGGCGCAAACCCGGACATCGGGAAAAAAGCAGCTGAAGAGAGCCGCGAACAGTTGATTGAAGCGCTCGACGGCGCTGATATGGTGTTCGTCACAGCCGGTATGGGAGGCGGAACGGGTACAGGAGCTGCCCCGGTCATCGCTGAGATTTCTAAAGAAATCGGAGCGCTCACGGTCGGTGTCGTCACGAAACCGTTCATGTTCGAAGGACGGAAACGGATGCAACACGCACAACACGGCATTCAAGCGTTCAAAGAAAAAGTTGACACGCTCATCGTCATCCCGAACGACAAGTTGCTTGAAATCGTCGAGCGCAACACGCCGATGATCGAAGCGTTCCGTGAAGCGGACAACGTCTTGCGTCAAGGTGTCCAAGGGATCACGGATTTGATCGCCATCCCTGGATTGATCAACCTCGACTTCGCGGACGTGAAGACGATCATGACGGAAAAAGGATCGGCGCTCATGGGTGTCGGTGTCGCCACAGGCGAAAACCGCGCCGTCGAAGCAGCGAAAAAGGCGATTTCATCACCACTTCTCGAGTCTTCAATCGAAGGCGCCAAAGGTGTCTTGATGAACATTACGGGCGGGCTCAGCCTCAGCCTATATGAAGTCACGGAAGCTGCTCAAATCGTTCAAAGTGCCGCGGATGAAGAAGTGAACTTGATTTTCGGTTCGGTCATCAACGAAAACTTGAACGATGAGATCATCGTGACCGTCATCGCAACTGAATTTGCAGAAGATGTGCAAGGGGCGAACCCGTTCCTCCAACAGCCGAAGAAACAACCTGAGGCCGAAGTGAAGAAAGAGGCTCAACCGAAAGCAACCGAATCTGCTCCACAAGATGAAGGGAACTTCCATAGACCGGTCTATGGCGGGGACGTCCCAGACGAGACGATCAACATCCCAGCGTTCGTAAGACAACGCCGTAACTAAAAAATAGGGGGTGCCGGTTCTCGGCACTCCTTTTTTGTAAAAAAGGAGAACGTCATGCGACTGATTCATACATGGGAAACGGAAACGGAACGATATTCGGCTTACGTGACGACCCGGACCGACTGGCACAACGAAGGGAACGTCGGGTTGCACGTCGGAGACGATCAGGCGGCCGTCGTCGATAATCGAAACCGCTTTTTCACCGAGGCCGGTTTGAACTTGGCCGACTCGGTATGGGCGGACCAAGTCCACGGAAAGCGAGTCGCCTTCGTCGATGGGTCAGACCGCGGAAAAGGTGCGTTCGACTACGCCGAAGCGATTCAAGCGACGGACGGTCTCGTCACGACAGCCGAGAACGTCCCGCTCGCCCTCGTCTTCGCCGACTGCGTGCCCTTGTTTTTCTGTGCGAAAGCCCACGGAGTCGTCGGCGTGGCCCACGCAGGGTGGAAAGGGACGGTCGGCAATATCGTCGGCGCGATGGCGGATGCGTTTGCTGAACTCGGTGTCCCGGAACAAGACATCGACATGTTCGTCGGTCCGGCCATCACGTCTGAACATTACGAAGTCGACCGCCGCGTCCTCGATGCGGTGAAACAAGTGTCAGAGACAGCGTATGCGGGCGCCGTCGTCAACGAACGGGAGGACGGCCACGCCGAACTGTCGCTTCAACACGTGAACGAGACGCTCGCCATGGAACGAAATATAGACGTCACACAATCGAACGTATCGACCGTCACGGATCGGACGTATTTCTCGTACCGTAACGGTGATGCCTCACGTCGATTTGCTGCCGTCCTTGTCAAGGAGAAGAAATCGTGAGTATAGCTAATAATGTGAAACAAGTAAGACGGACGATCGCCGAACATCAAGCCGGACAGAATGTGACGCTGATTGCCGTCACGAAATCGGTCGGTCCGGACGTCGCGAACGCGCTCTACGAGGAAGGTGTCCGTGACTTCGGCGAGAACCGTCCGGAAGGGCTGCTCGATAAAGTCGAAGCGTTGCCCGAAGATGCCCGGATTCATTTCATCGGGAGTCTCCAAACGCGAAAAGTACGTCAAGTCATCGAGCACGTCGCAGCGATCCATTCGCTCGATCGGCTCTCACTCGCTGAAGAAATCAACAAGCGAGCTGATCGGGTCATCGACTGCTTCGTTCAAGTGAACGTTTCGGGGGAAGCCTCAAAACATGGGCTTGAAAAAGAGGAAGTCCTTCCGTTCATCGAGAACTGTAAACAGTATCCGCACATCCGGATCATCGGTCTCATGACGATGGCGCCTTTCACAGAAGAGGAGACGGTCATCCGTGACACGTTCCGTGAGCTTCGGACGTTGCGTGACGATATGGTTGCCAAGTCGTTCGAGCACGCCCCGTGCACGGAGTTATCAATGGGCATGTCAAATGACTATGAAATCGCCCTCGAAGAAGGCGCATCGTTTGTTCGTATTGGAACCATACTTGTGCAATAATATATCTTAAGGAGGAATCCGTTATGTCGATCAAAAACAAGATGAAAGATTTCTTCGGTCTCGAAGAAGAACCGAATGCGTATGAAGGCGAAGAGTATGTTGTCGCTGAAACGAAGCAACAACCGGTGACAGAGCAAATCGTCAAATCGGAGGAACGTCCGAAAACGGCGAACAACCTTGTCGCTTTTAACTCGAAGAAAAAAGAGCGCTCGAAAGTCGTGCTCGCCGAACCGCGGGTGTTCGCTGAGGCACAAGACATTAGCGATCAGCTAAAAGAAAATCGTGCGGTCATCGTCAACCTTCAACGTATGTCGAAAGAACAATCTCGCCAAGTCGTGAACTTCTTATCGGGTGTCGTCTATGCACTCGAAGGAACGATGACGTCGATTGGACATAACACGATTCTATGTACTCCGAACAATATCGAATTGACGGGGTCGATCTCGAATTTGATTTCGGAGGACGAACTCAATAGTAAAGGATGGTAAGTGAATGAATAACGTAGTAGAAGCTTTAGGAAATACGATTGTCACGCTTCTCGGCTATTATAGTTGGGTCTTGATCGCCTACATTTTACTGTCATGGTTCCCGAACGCGCGCGAGTCGAAGTTTGGACAAATTTTGTCGTATCTTTGTGAGCCGTTTTTAAATCCGTTTCGTCGGATCATCCCTCCAATCGGCGGGATGCTCGATATCTCCCCAATCGTCGCCTTATTCGTACTTCGAATGGCACAAGCGGGAGTGCGAGCAATTTTCGGTCTGTAAATGAGCGTCTTCGATCACTACCGACCGAGCGAGCGTGCCTTCATCGAGCAAGTGCTCGATTGGGTGCAGCAAGTCGAGGACAACTACTTGTTCAAACTGACAGATTTTTTAGACCCGCGTGAGCAACAAATCGTCAAACAAATCGTCGGGAACCGATTGACGATCCATGAAGACGGTGGCTTTGAAGGTGCGGAGCGGAAACGACTCATTCTCGCGCCTGATTACTATGAACTTGATTCGGATGATTTTGAAATCGCGATCCGTCAAATCGACTATCCGACTAAATTTGTCGACTTGACTCATCGTCAAGTGACGGGCACGCTCCTCAATGCCGGCTTAAAACGGCAAAAGTTTGGGGACGTGGTGTTACATGACGGTGTCGCCCAATTCGCGACGACGCGTGACGCGGCCGGTTTTATCGAGATGAACGTCGATCGTGTCGGGAAGGCACGGATTCGGGTCTCGGACGTGGCGCCGGAAGCCAAACTCGTCGTCCCGGAGACGAAGTGGAGCGACGAGTTCGGAATCGTCTCGTCCCTCCGGTTTGATACGGTCGTGAGTGAAGTGCTCGGCCTCTCGCGTCAAAAAGCGCAAGCGCTCGTCAAACAAGGCGAGTGCAAAGTGAATCATAAGCCGATTGACGATGCGAGTTTTATCCTCGAACCGGACGATTTAGTTTCGATTCGCGGTTATGGCCGGGTGAAGCTAATGGCGGTTCTCGGCTCGACGAAACGGGAGAAAATAAAAATCCAGTATGGCATCATACGTTGAATTTAGGAGGAAAGTCGAATGGCGTTGACACCGATTGATATTCATAACAAAGAGTTCTCGACTCGTTTTCGCGGGTACGATATCGATGAGGTCAATGAATTTCTAGATCAAATCATCAAAGAGTTCGAACTATTGATTCGTGAAAACAGAAGGTATGAAGAACTCGTCAACGATATGCAAGCTCGCATTGACTACTTCTCCTCGATGGAAGATACGTTAAACAAATCGATCATCGTCGCACAAGAGGCGGCCGAAGAAGTGAAGACGAACGCTGCCAAAGAAGCGAGCCTCATCTTGAAACAGGCGGAGCGTGAAGCGCTCGCCCGTGAAGAAGAAGCGGCCCGCAAAGAGCAGCTTGCTGAGCGAGAAGTCGTCCAAATGCTGAAAAAGGTCGAACTGTATCGGACACGTTTCCGTGTGCTCGTCGATGCGCAGATGGAGCTTTTGAACAGCACGGAATGGGACACGATCGTCGGCGAACCACCGGTCCAAACGGTTCTTGACGATACGACCGAACTTACGTATAATGACGACGAAGTCATACCAAACAAACATCACGGATAATACACAATACGTCGATTAGGACACGTCGATAAAGTCATACCTACGAAGCGACTTAGGGAAGGTGCAAGCCTAAGAGAAAGACTTTATTCGGTATCCCCTAGGAGTGTCGTGCTGAACGGAGTAAGCACGACCGCCTGACCTCGTTATCGGTCTCCAAGAGCGGTCTCAAACGTTGTTTGAGATTAGTAGGGTGGTACCGCGAGTCGACGAACTCGTCCCTATTTAGGGGCGGGTTTTTTTGTTGTCAAAAAACTGAAGGAGGAGTTTCAATGAACTACAAAGACACACTATTGATGCCTGAAACAGATTTCGCCATGCGCGGAAACTTGCCGAAACGCGAACCTCAAATGCAAGAAGCATGGGAGCAAATGGACCTATATACGCGCGTCCAAGAAAAGAATGCCGGGAAACCCCAGTATATTTTGCATGACGGACCGCCGTATGCGAACGGCGATATCCATATGGGCCACGCGCTCAATAAAGTATTAAAAGATATCATCGTCCGTTTCAAATCATTGAACGGCTATCAGTCGCCGATGATCCCGGGCTGGGACACGCACGGTCTCCCGATCGAGAACGCGCTTCAAAAAGCCGGCGTCAACCGTAAAGAAATGACGGTTGCCGAGTTCCGTGAGAAATGTGCGGCGTATGCGATGGAACAAGTGAACTCGCAGCGCGAACAGTTCAAACGCCTCGGTCTTTTAGCTGATTTTGAGAATCCATACATCACGTTGCTCCCGGAATACGAAGCGGCTCAAATCCGTTTGTTCGGGACGATGGCTGAAAAAGGTTACATCTATAAAGGGAAGAAACCGGTCTACTGGTCACCGTCTTCTGAATCGGCACTCGCTGAAGCGGAAATCGAGTACTATGACAAGAAGTCGCCGGCAATTTACGTGGCGTTCCAAGTCGCCGACGGGAAAGGCGTGCTCGAGTCGACTGACCACTTCGTCATCTGGACGACGACGCCTTGGACGATTCCAGCCAACCTCGGAATCGCCGTCAGCGATGAACTGACGTACACGCGTATCGAGCATGACGGAAAAGGGTACATCGTCGCCGACAGCCTCGTCGAAGAAGTGACGACAGCGCTCGGGTGGACGGACGTCACAGTGAGCGGGTCGTGGAACGGCCGCGAGTTCGAACATATGACGGCGAAACATCCGCTCTACGACCGGACGTCACTCGTCATGATCGGCGACCACGTCACGGCGGACGCGACAGGTCTCGTTCATACGGCACCGGGTCACGGGGAAGACGATTACCGCGTCGGTCAAGCTTATGGACTCGACGTCTTATGCCCGGTCGATGACCGTGGGTACATGACGGACGAAGCGCCTGGATTTGAAGGTCTCTTCTATGAAGACGCGAACAAGCAAATCGGGATGAAGCTTGAAGAGAACGGTTATCTCCTTAACTTGAAATTCATCAAGCACTCATACCCGCATGACTGGCGCACGAAAAAACCGGTCATCTTCCGGGCGACGCCGCAATGGTTCGCATCGATCAAAGATTTCCGCAGCGACTTGCTCCGCGAAATCGAAGAAGTGAAATGGGTTCCGGAATGGGGCATGACACGTTTGTACAACATGGTCCGTGACCGTGGGGACTGGGTTATCAGCCGTCAACGGGCTTGGGGTGTACCGATCCCAATCTTCTACGCTGAAGACGGGACCGAAATCATCACGAACGAGACGATCGACCACATCGCCAACTTGTTCCGTGAGCATGGCTCGAACGTCTGGTACGAGCGCGAAGCGAAAGACCTGCTCCCAGCAGGGTTCACGCATCCGAACAGCCCGAACGGCGAGTTCCGCAAAGAGCTCGACATCATGGACGTTTGGTTCGATTCAGGATCATCGCACGCAGGCGTGCTTGAAGAGCGGGCCAACCTTCGCCGTCCGGCCGACCTGTATTTAGAAGGCTCAGACCAATATCGCGGTTGGTTCAACTCGTCGCTCTCGACAGCGGTCGCGACGACAGGGAAAGCACCGTACCGCACGGTCTTAAGCCACGGGTTCGTTCTCGACGGCGACGGACGGAAAATGTCGAAGTCGCTTGGCAACACGATTGCGCCGAACGATCTCGTTAAACAGTACGGAGCTGAAATTATCCGTCTGTGGGTGTCATCGGTCGACTATCAGTCAGACGTTCGTGCATCTCATGACAACTTCAAGCAAGTATCGGAAGTGTACCGGAAGATCCGCAACACGCTCCGTTTCTTGCTCGGAAACTTGAACGGGTTCGACCCGTCGATGCGCGTCGCTTTCGACGACATGCCGGAAGCCGATCGCTTCATGGCGACGAAGTTGAAGCAATTGCAGACGAAAGTCGTCAAAGCGTACGACACGTTCGACTTCATGGCCGTCTATCACTTGATCCACAATTTCTGTGTCAACGAATTGTCGTCGTTCTACCTCGACTTCACGAAAGACATCCTCTATATCGAGCGTGAAGATGATGCGCGTCGTCGTGCCGTTCAGACGGTCATGTATGACACGGTCGTCACGCTCACGAAATTGATTGCGCCGATCCTTCCGCACACAGCGGACGAAGTGTGGCAAGAAGTGCCGGCCAAATCGGCCGACAGCGTCTTCTTGTCGGACATTGAAGAAGTCGCTTCGCTTACAGAGGAAGAGACAACGTTGCTCGCGAAATGGTCGAAGTTCCTCACGTTCCGTAACGACGTGTTGAAAGCGATCGAGATCGCCCGCGGCGAGAAGTTGATCGGGAAGCCACTCGAGGCGAAATTGTTCATCGCGCCGAAAGCGGAGACGAAACAGTTGCTCGAGACGATCGACAACGTCCGTCAATTGCTTCAAGTGTCGCAACTCGACTATGTCGAGACAGCCGACGTGGACTACGCCACGGCACAGATCACTGTCGCCAAAGCAGACGGAGCCGCTTGTGCCCGCTGTTGGACGTATTCGACGGAGCTCGGGCAAGACGCTGAGCATCCTGACCTTTGCCCACGCTGTACAGAAGTCATCGCGTAAGCCGGACCGGAGTGGCGAACCCCCACTCCGGTTTCTTATGACGTGAAAGGAGAATTTGATGAAACGTTATTACGGATTGGCCTTGTTTCTCATCTTGCTCGACCAAGTGACGAAGTGGATCGTCGTCCAGACGATGACGATCGGACAATCGATCGAACTCATCCCGGGGTGGTTGTATTTGACGTCGTACCGGAACAAAGGAGCGGCTTGGGGCATGCTCGAAGGACAGATGGTGTTCTTTTTCATCGTCACGGCCATCGTCGTCGTCGGATTGATTTACTTCTTGCATAAAGAAGTGAATGGATTCAGCCTGCTCGGTTATAGCGTCGGTTTGTTGCTCGCCGGTGCGATCGGGAACTTCATCGACCGGCTGTTTCGCGGCGAAGTCGTCGATTTCGTCGACACGTATCCGTTCGGCTACAATTTCCCGATATTCAACGTCGCCGACATGGCGCTCACGTTCGGGGTCATCTTTATGATCATCGGCGTCTTATTTGAAGAAAAATTAAACAAAGAAAGGGGACGATCGTAATGGAAACATTCACATTTGTCGCCGAAGAAAAGGCACGTATCGATAAATGGATGAGTGAGCGGAGCGACTGGTCCCGTTCGCAAATCCAAGACTGGATCAAGGCAGGAAACCTTCTTGTCAACGGTGAAACCGTGAAACCAAACTATAAACTGCAAGTCGGGGACGAAGTCGTCGTGATGGTCCCGGAAGCGGTCGAGCTCGAAGTGTTGCCAGAGGACATTCCGCTCGACATCGTTTATGAGGACGAGGATGTCATCGTCGTCAACAAAGCACGCGGCATGGTCGTTCATCCGGCGGCCGGACATACGTCTGGGACGCTCGTCAACGCATTGCTTTTCCACTGTGATGACTTGTCAGGGATTAACGGCGTCAAGCGTCCGGGCATCGTCCACCGCATCGACAAAGACACGACAGGCCTGCTCATGGTCGCTAAAAACGATTTGGCCCATGAGTCGCTCGCGCGCCAGCTGAAAGACCGCACGATCAAACGCGAGTATACTGCGCTCGTCCACGGTGAGGTCTTCCATGAACTCGGGACGATCGAAGCGCCGATCGGTCGCGATACGAACGACCGTCAACGCATGACAGTGACGGATCGAAACGCGAAAGAAGCGGTGACCCACTTCCGTTTGCTCGAACGTTACAAAGACTTCACACTCGTCGAGTGCAAGCTCGAGACCGGCCGTACGCACCAAATTCGTGTCCATATGCGCTACATCGGCCATCCGCTCGCCGGAGACCCGAAATACGGACCGCGCCGAACGATCGAGTTGAACGGTCAAGCGCTCCATGCGGCGACGCTCGGCTTCCATCATCCACGCACGGATGAATGGCTCGAATTCGTTGCGCCGCTCCCGGCTGACTTCGAGGCGGAACTCGCGAAATTGGACAAAATCGAGAAAACGCGTTGACAATCAACCTATTCCGATTTATAGTCTAGAAAGCATAACACCTTTAAACCCAGTCCAGAGAGGCTGTGAAAGGGAACATGGCCGCGGCCATGACACGTCGATTATTTGAGGCAGGAGTCTGCCCTCACATATGAAGACTTCCTTTCCAGCCGGATGAGGAAGTCTTCTTTTTTTATATATACGTTCAGAGAGGAGGAATACGTTTGAAACACTCTACCATACTAGACGAGGCCGCCATCCGGCGAGCGTTGACACGAATCGCCCACGAGATCATCGAGCGCAACAAAGGGACGGACAACGTCGTCCTCGTCGGCATTAAGACGCGCGGTGAGACGCTCGCCGACCGGCTCGCCCGCCGCATCGAAGAAATCGAAGGGAAGCCGATCGCGCTCGGGAACTTGGACATCACGCTGTATCGGGACGACTTGTCTAAAAAGTCACTCGATCCGGAAGTGAAAGCGACCGAACTCCCGCATGACATTAACGGCAAGACGGTCGTGTTGATCGACGACGTGTTGTACACGGGACGGACGGTGCGTGCCGCAATGGACGCACTCGTCGACCACGGACGACCGGATTACATTCAGCTTGCCGTCTTGATTGACCGCGGGCACCGGGAGTTACCGATCCGCCCAGACTTTGTCGGAAAAAATGTTCCGACCTCGAAATCCGAACAAGTTGTCGTCAGGCTCAGTGAAGTCGATGCGACAGACGAAGTATTTATCAAACAGCAGTAACACCAAAACCTTTAAGGTGGTCCAGAGAGGCCAGGAAGGAGAACCACATATGAAACCAATCCTCAACATCCACGAGCGTCCTGCTCACTTGCCACAATGGCTGCTCTTCAGCCTTCAACACGTCTTCGCCATGTTCGGAGCGACGATTTTAGTCCCGATTTTGACAGGACTGAACACATCTGTCGCCCTCGTCGCTTCCGGAGTGGCCACGCTCTCATTCCTAGCCATCACCCGCTTCAAAGTCCCGACGTACCTCGGGTCAAGCTTCGCCTATATCGCGCCGATCATCGCGGTCAGCCAACAATGGGGCGTCGAAGCCGCACTGTTCGGCGGCATCATCGCCGGCTCCGTTTACGGTGTCGTCTCGCTCATCATCTATAAAACGGGTGTGAGCTGGCTCCTGCGTCTCTTGCCACCGGTCGTCGTCGGACCGGTCATCATGGTCATTGGCCTGTCACTCGCGCCGGTCGCCATCGACATGTCGATGAATCAAGACGGGGCGTACAACGGCACGTTCATCACGATCGCCTTGCTCACGCTCGGGATCACGATGGTAGCGATGACGAAATTAAAAGGGGTGTGGGGCGCCGTCCCGATCCTCTTCGGAATCGTCGGAGGCTATGCGATTGCCGCCATGTTCGGAATCATCGACTACTCGGCCATCGGGCAAGCGAGCTTGTTCCAACTTCCTGATTTCACGATGGTGTTCGTCGACTACATGCCGATGTGGCAAGTCGGGGCGCTCCTCGCCATCGTCCCGGTCGCTCTCGTCACGATGACAGAGCATATCGGCGACCAAATGGTCACGTCGAAAATCATCGGACGCGAAACGATGAAAGACCCCGGCCTGCACCGTACGCTTCTCGGCGACGGCGTCGGGAAAGCAGTCGCTTCGGCACTCGGTGGTCCGCCATGTACGACGTACGGTGAAAACAACGGCGTCATGGCGATCACGAAAGTGTACAGTGTCTACGTGATTGCCGGTGCGGCACTCATGGCCATCAGCTTCGGCTTCCTCGGACACGTCGAAGCGTTCATCTCGACAATCCCGAACCCGGTCAAAGGCGGCATCTCGATCTTGTTGTTCGGTGTCATCGCCTCGAACGGCTTACGGACGATGGTCGAAAGCAAAGTCGACCTCGCCGAGAAACGTAATTTGATCATTGCCTCGGTCATCCTCGTCGTCGGACTAGGCGGCGCGATGGTCCAGCTCGGCAGCTTCCCGGTCCAAGGGATGGCGCTCGCGACAATCGTCGGTATCCTCTTGAACGCCTTCTTGCCAAAAGAAGAGACGGATGCGGAAGCGGAAGAGCAACCAATTGAAGAAACTCGACAAGCAAGTAACTTTTAATTCGATCCCGTGAGGTCGGCAAAGTGAAGGCTCGTTTATTTGGGTGTAGTCTATCCAAATGAAGGCGTCCCTTCACGTAGGTGAAGAGGCGCCTTTTCTCTTTGCCTTCTAACAAAAGGAGGAGACGAACATGAACTTGATCAAACAACAACCGAAACATTTTGTCAGTCTCGACACACTTACATTAGAAGAAATTATGGGAATGATCGAGGAGTCACTGCGCTATAAACAAGGCGATATGCCACCTTTGTTTGATGGAAAGACGGTCGCCAACTTGTTCTTTGAAAACTCGACACGGACGAAAAATTCGTTTCAAATGGCCGAACGACATTTGAAGATCCAAGAGATCCCGTTCGATGTGGCGACGTCGTCAGTGACGAAAGGCGAGACGCTCTACGATACGTGCAAGACGCTCGAGGCGATCGGTGTCGACGCCCTCGTCATCCGTCATCCGGAGGACGGGTACTATCATGAGCTCGTCGAGAAGCTGTCCATCCCGGTGCTAAACGGAGGGGACGGCAGCGGGGAACACCCGTCGCAGTCGCTCCTCGACCTCGTCACCATCTATGAAGAGTACAAGACGTTTCAAGGATTGAATGTCGCCATTTGCGGCGACCTCGTCCATAGCCGTGTCGCCCGATCGAACGCCTCGGTATTGAAACGGCTCGGCGCGAACGTCGTCGGCTGCAGCCCCGAGTCGTGGTGGGACGATTCGATGGGACTCGTTCATCGCGACATCGACGACATCTTGCCAGACTGCGATGTCATCATGTTGCTCCGCGTTCAACATGAGCGCCATATCATGGGTGACATCTTCTCGAAAGAAGACTATCATGCTCGCTTCGGCTTGACGGTCGAACGGGTCGAACGAATGAAACCGGGTGCCATCATCATGCATCCGGCCCCGGTCAATCGGGACGTCGAAATCGCGGGCAGTTTAATTGAACACCGACAGTCGCGCATCTTTCCACAAATGACGAACGGGGTATACGCACGCATGGCCATCTTACATCGAGCATTAGGGGGACAATTATGATACTTCAACGAGCAACGTGGTATGACGGATCAACGAAACGGACAAGTAACTTATTGATCGAGGACGGTATCATCCGTTCGGTCGACTATGACGGACCGACGGACGGTCACGACTTGATCGACGCGAGCGGAAAGCTCCTCATCCCGGGACTCGTCGATGTGCACGTCCATTTGCGGGAACCAGGCGGGGAGAAGAAAGAGACGATCAAGACGGGGACCGAGGCGGCAGCGGCCGGAGGATTCACGACGATTTGTGCCATGCCGAACACACGTCCCGTACCGGACGACCGGGCGACGATGGACAAGCTCTTGGCTAAAATCGAACAAGACGCTTTAGTCCGCGTGCTCCCATACGCCGCCATCACGAAACGCCAGCTCGGAATGGAGCAAGTCGACATGGATTCGCTCAAAGACGCGTTCGCCTTCACCGACGACGGTGTCGGTGTCCAATCGGCCGCGATGATGCGCCAAGCGATGCGCGAGGCGAAACGGCTCGGCAAAGCGGTCGTGGCGCACTGTGAAGACAATACGCTCAAGGCCGGTTCGGTCCATGAAGGGAAGTTCAGTCAACAACACGGCATTCAAGGGATTCCAAGTCTTGCCGAGAGCATCCACATCGCGCGTGACGTTTTAATCGCCGAAGAGACGGGCTGTCACTATCACGTCTGCCACGTCTCATCACGACAGTCGGTCCGAGTCATTCGCGACGCAAAACGAGCAGGCGTTCACGTCACGGCCGAAGTGACGCCGCACCACCTCGTCTTGTGTGAAGACGACATCCCGGGACTCGATGCGAACTTCAAGATGAACCCGCCGCTCCGGAGCCGAGACGACCGCGACGCGCTCTTAGAAGGGTTGTTCGATGGGACGATCGACATGATCGCGACCGATCACGCCCCGCATACGGTAGCAGAAAAAGCGGAAGGAATGGAACGGGCTCCGTTCGGCATCACCGGGTTCGAGACGGCGTTCCCGCTCCTCTACACGACGTTCGTCAAAACCGGACAGATGGAAGAAGCGGCGCTCATCGATTGGATGACGAGACGTCCGAGTGAGGTGTTCGGATTGCCTTACGGCGTGATCGACGCCGGACGAGCGGCGGACCTTGTCCTCATCGACACGGAAACGGTGCGCCAAGTTGACCCGGCGACGTTCCGTTCGAAAGGGAAGAACACACCGTTCGCAGGAAAAGCACTGACAGGATGGCCGGTCATGACGATCGCGGCCGGAGAAATCGTATATAAGGGGAGATTCGATGAAACGAACATTATGGCTTGAAGACGGGACGGCATTTGTAGGGAAGGCGTTCGGCGCCGACGTGGAGACGAGCGGAGAGGTCGTGTTCCAAACGGGGATGACCGGCTACCAAGAAATGTTGTCGGACCCGTCCTATTGTGACCAGCTCATCGTGTTGACGAACCCATTGATCGGGAACTACGGGGTCAACCGGGAAGACTTCGAGACGACGGTGCCGATGGCGAAAGGGCTCATCGTCAAAGAAGTGTGCGAGACGCCATCGAACTTCCGCTCGACGGCGACGCTGTCTGAGACGCTCGAACGTTTCGGGATCCCGGGACTAGAAGGGATCGATACGCGGATGCTCACGCGTCATCTTCGCTCGCGCGGAGTTATGCGCGGTGTCATGGTCGACGGGGAATCGACGTGGGCGACCGCTTCAAGCCGGTTTGAGGACGGCTTGCGTACCGATCAAGTCGAACGGGTGTCGACGAAGCGAGCCTACGTCACGACCGGAAGCGGTCCGCGCATCGCCCTCATCGATTTCGGGGCGAAGCTCGGCATCATGCGTGAGCTCGTCAAACGCGACTGCGAAGTCGTCGTCTTGCCGCACGACGTGACGGCAGAGGATGTGATGCGCTACGAGCCGGACGGGGTCATGCTCTCGAACGGACCGGGTGATCCGAAAGACGTCCCGACGGCGCTTCCGCTCATCGAGACGCTCATGCCGAAACTTCCGATATTCGGCATTTGTCTCGGGCATCAATTGATTTCGCTCGCAAGCGGTGCGAATACGTTCAAGCTTCCGTTCGGACATCGCGGCGCCAACCATCCGGTGCTTGAACTTGAGACGGGCGCGGTGACGATCACATCGCAAAACCATGGCTACGCCGTCGACGAGTCCTCGCTCGCTCACACTTCGCTCATCGTCACGCACCGGGCCGTCAATGATGGGACGGTTGAAGGCGTAAGACATTTGCATCATCCGACGTTCTCTGTCCAATACCATCCGGAAGCGGCGCCGGGACCGTATGATGCCAACGACTTGTTCGATCGCTTCATGCAACTCGTCCAAGAAAACAAACAGAAAGTAGGAATGTGACATGCCAAAACGACCAGACATTCAAAAAATCCTCGTGATCGGATCAGGGCCGATCGTCATTGGACAAGCGGCAGAATTTGACTATGCTGGTACACAGGCGTGTCTAGCTTTAAAAGAAGAAGGATATGAGGTCATCCTCGTCAACTCGAACCCGGCGACGATCATGACCGACCCGACGACAGCGGACCGTGTGTATATCGAACCGCTCGAGTCGGAGTTTGTCGAGCGAATCATCCGTCAAGAACGACCGGACGCGCTGCTTGCGACGCTCGGCGGCCAGACGGGGCTCAACTTGGCGATGGAACTTGATCGCCGCGGCGTCCTTGAAGATTGCGGCGTCGAACTGCTCGGGACGAAACTGTCGGCCATCGAACAAGCCGAGGACCGGGAACAGTTCCGCGACTTGATGTACAAGCTCGGTCACGGTGTGCCTGAAAGTGAGATCGTGCAGTCGCTCGAATCGGCCTGGGGTTTTGCCGACAAAATCGGCTATCCGATCATCATCCGTCCGGCGTACACGCTCGGAGGAACCGGTGGCGGGATCGCCCACGACCGGGAGTCGTTCGAACAAATCGTCGAGTCAGGGCTCAAGGCGAGTCCGGTCACGCAAGTGTTACTCGAAAAATCGATCGCCGGAATGAAAGAAGTCGAATACGAGGTCATGCGTGACTCGAGTGACCAGGCCATCATCGTCTGTGCGATGGAAAACTTTGATCCGGTCGGGGTCCATACGGGCGACTCGATCGTCTTTGCTCCGACGCAGACGCTGTCTGACCGCGACTATCAAATGCTCCGTAGCGTCTCGCTCGACATCATTCGCGCGCTCGGGATCGAAGGCGGCTGCAACATTCAGTTCGCACTCGACCCGGACAGCTTCACGTACTACGTCATCGAAGTCAACCCGCGCGTCTCGCGCAGCTCTGCCCTTGCCTCGAAAGCGACCGGCTATCCGATTGCGAAACTCGCCGCTAAAGTCGCGGTCGGCTATAAGTTGTCCGAACTCAAAAACCCGGTGACCGAGACGAGCTACGCCTCGTTCGAACCGGCGCTTGATTACGTCGTCGCCAAAATCCCGCGCTTCGCGTTCGATAAGTTTGAGAGCGCGGACCGCCGTCTCGGCACGCAGATGAAAGCGACCGGGGAAGTGATGGCGATCGGCCGCAACTTGGAAGAGGCGCTCCTGAAAGCCGTCCGTTCGCTCGAACTCGGGACGGAAGACTTGGCACAGCCGCGCTTGGCTGAGTTGAGCGATGACACGCTCGACCAGGAATTGGCGACGCCGACCGATGAACGGCTCTGGATGCTCTATGAGGCGCTCCGACGCGGTTACTCGACAGAACGACTTCATGAGTTGACGAGCATCGACCGCTTCTTCTTGGCAAAACTAGCGAACATTTGGCGGCATGAAACGAAGCTAAACGATGAGCCGCTCACGGCGGAGCGACTCCGTGATGTGAAACGGCTCGGCTTCAGCGACAAGATGATTGCCCGCATCATGAACGAAACGACTGAAGCGGTCACTTCGCTCCGGAGCGAATGGGACATCCGTCCGGTCTATAAAATGGTCGACACGTGCGCGGCCGAGTTCACATCGGAAACACCGTATTTTTACGGGACGTACGAAGTCGAGAATGAAGCGGTGAAGACGGACAAGCCATCGATTCTCGTCCTCGGTTCGGGCCCGATTCGAATCGGACAAGGCGTCGAGTTCGATTACGCGACGGTCCATTCGATTCAAACGATTCGCGATGCCGGATACGAGGCGATCATCGTCAACAACAACCCGGAGACGGTGTCGACCGACTTCTCGATTTCGGACCGGCTGTACTTTGAACCGCTCACGACAGAAGACGTACTCGAAGTCGTGCGCAACGAAGACCCGCTCGGTGTCATCGTCCAATTCGGTGGTCAGACGGCCATCAACTTGGCGGCTTCGCTCGAGGCACACGGTATTCGGATCATCGGAACGTCACTCGAAGACATCGACCGCGCCGAAGACCGGAAAGCGTTCGAAGCGACGCTTACCCGCGAATCGCTTGCCCAGCCGCCTGGCAAGACGGCTGTCACGGTCGAAGAGGCCGTCGCCTGTGCCGATACGCTCGGCTACCCGGTGCTCGTCCGGCCATCTTACGTCCTTGGCGGTCGCGCCATGGAAATCGTCTACGAACGTTCGGAACTAGAGCGCTATATGCGCCACGCCGTCGTCGCCTCGAAAGATCGTCCCGTACTCATCGACCGCTATTTGACGGGAATCGAAATCGAAGTCGACGCCATCTGTGACGGCACGGACGTCTATATCCCGGGCATCATGGAACATATCGAACGGGCCGGGGTTCACTCGGGCGATTCGATCGCGGTGTACCCGCCGCAACGGTTGAGCGCGGCGTTGAAACAAAAAGTCGTCGACTACACGATCAAACTCGCTAAGGCGTTCAACATCAAAGGGTTGCTCAACATCCAGTTCGTTTACGCGGACGATTTATACGTCATCGAGGTCAACCCACGGGCGAGCCGGACGGTGCCGTTCATCTCGAAAGTGACGGGGCTTCCGGTCGCACGCATCGCGACGCAAGTCATTCTCGGGACGAGCTTGCAACAACTCGGCCTCGGCACCGGGCTTCATCCGGAAGCGGACGACATTTCGGTCAAAGTGCCGGTGTTCAGTTTCGCAAAATTAAAAGAAGTCGATCCGTCGCTCGGGCCTGAAATGAAATCGACGGGCGAAGTCATGGCGACGGACCGGACGCTCGAAAAAGCGCTCTATAAAGGGCTTGTCGCCGCCGGTATGACAATCGCCTTGAAAGGCAACGTCCTCTTGACGATCGCCGACCAAGACAAAGAAGAAGCGCTCGATCTCGCCCGCCGCTTCCATCGACTCGGTTTCCGTTTGATGGCGACGGCGGGGACGGCAAAGGTGCTCGAACGGGACGGTCTTCCGGTGAGACAAGTCGGGAAGATCAAAGAAGACGGAGAGACGATGCTGAGTGTCATTGAACGAGGCGTCGACATCGTCTTGAACACGACGACACGAGACGCGCTCGCGACGAAAGACGGGTTCATCATCCGTCGGGCCGCCGCTGAGCAAGGTGTCCTTTGTCTGACATCGCTCGATACGGTCAAAGCGCTCTTGCAAGTCATCGAGAGTCTATCGTTCCAGACGACGAGTTTACCGGCTTTCACTGAATTCGGGGTGACCGTATGAGACAAATGGCGACCGTGTTATCCAATCGTCCCGTCGCCAAAGGCGCGATGGAGATGAAAGTGTCGGTCGGGGCAGGAGAAATCGCCCCGGGTACGTTCTTTCATGTGAAGACGTCGCAACTGCTAAGGCGGCCGCTTTCGGTCGCGAACGTCGATGGGAACGTCGTCACGTTCCTTTATAAAGTCATCGGTGCCGGCACGACTGATCTGGCTGCGCGCAAAGCCGGGGATAAGTTAGACGTCCTCGGTCCGCTCGGCAACGGTTTCCCGCTCGACCAAACTGGAAAACGGGTCGTGTTGGTCGGTGGGGGGATCGGAATTCCACCGCTTTACTACACGCGTCGCATGCTCGCCGCGCGCGGCATCGAGACGGTGGCAATTCTCGGGTTTGATACGAAAGAAAGCATTTTCTATGAAGACGCGTTCCGTGAGCTAGGGGAGACGATCGTCACGACGGTCGACGGATCGTACGGTGAACAAGGATTCGTCACCGGCCCGCTCGAACGCATCCAAGCGGACGTCTTGTTCAGCTGTGGCCCGGAACCGATGTTAAAAGCAGTCGCAGCGTCCCATATCCCGGAACGTTACATCTCGATCGAGAATCGGATGGGGTGCGGCATCGGGGCGTGCTTCGCCTGTGTCTGTCAAGCACCGGGCGGCTACGTCAAAGTATGCAGCGATGGACCGGTATTTCAAGCAGAAGAGGTGACGTTATGAGACTTCACGTCGATTTGCCAGGCTTGTCGTTAAAAAATCCGATTATGCCGGCGTCGGGATGTTTCGGGTTCGGGGAAGAGTTTGCCAAGCTGTATGACTTGTCCGTCCTTGGGGGCATCATGATCAAGGCGTCGACGGGGGAGTCGCGTTTTGGCAACAACACGCCGCGTGTCGCCGAGACGGCGCAAGGGATGCTCAACGCCATCGGCCTGCAAAATCCGGGCGTTGAAGCGATCATTGACACGAAATTGCCGTTCTTGTCCGCGTTTGACACCGAAATCATCGCCAACGTCGCCGGGTCGACGTCTGAAGAATACGTCCACGTCGCGCGGCAGTTGAGCGCGGACCCGACGATCAAAGCGCTCGAACTGAACATTTCCTGTCCGAACGTGAAATGTGGCGGCATGCAGTTCGGTACCGACCCGGTTATGGCAGCCGAACTGACTCGTCTCGTCAAAGCGGCCTCGTCGAAGCCGGTGTACGTCAAGCTGTCACCGAACGTCACGTCGATCACCGATATGGCGCGAGCGGTCGAAGCGGCCGGTGCCGACGGGATCACGATGATCAATACACTCGTCGGCATGCGCATCGACGTCACGACGGGTCAACCGATTTTAGCGAACCGGATCGGTGGTCTGTCGGGCCCTGCCATCAAACCGGTCGCGATCCGAATGGTGTATGAAGTCGCGCAAGCCGTCAACATTCCGATTATCGGGATGGGCGGGGTGCGAACGGTCGACGATGTTCTCGAGTTCATTTACGCGGGGGCGTCCGCGGTCGCGGTCGGGACGGCCAACTTTGAGAATCCTTACGTATGTCAAGAAATCATCGAAGCGTTGCCCGGACGGCTCGATGAACTCGGAATCGACCATATTTTAGATGTCAGGGGGAGAGCTTATGCACAGACTGTATCTCGCGCTTGACGTGGAGACGGCCGAAGAGGCATTTCGTCTGTTGCGGCGCATCGAGGCAAAACCGGCCGTGAAAGTCGGGATGGAACTGTTCTATCACGAAGGCGGGCAGTTCGTGGAACGGCTCGTCGGCGAGGGATATCCCGTCTTTTTAGACGTCAAAGTCCACGACATCCCAGAGACGGCACGACGGACACTCCGCCAAATCGGGCGGCTCGGTGTCGAATTGACGAACGTGCATACGCTTGGCGGTGAGACGATGATGCGCTATGCGCTCGACGGACTGCGTGATGTGAACGAGACGACACGATTGATCGGTGTCACCCAGTTGACGTCGACGGACGAGCGGATGCTCGCTGAAGAACTGCATATCGAAGGCGGTCTCGAACGAGCCGTCCTGCGGCAAGCGTTGTCCGCAGAGCGAGCGGGGCTCGACGGGGTCGTCGCCTCGGTGCATGAAGCCCGCGCGATTCACCAAGCACTCGGTTCTCAATTTTTAACCGTGACGCCAGGTATTCGCATGAACGAGACGACGGATGATCAAGTCCGGGTCGCGACGCCGAAAGCGGCCCGCGAAGCCGGAGTGTCGGCAATCGTCGTCGGCCGCCCGATCACCCGGGCCGAAGACCCGAACGCCGCTTACACCTACTACTTACAGGAATGGAGTCGAACTTATGAGACAAATCGCTGAAGCATTATTAGAAATCGAGGCCGTGACGCTCTCGCCGGAGAACCCGTATACGTGGTCGAGCGGGATGAAGAGCCCGATTTATTGTGACAACCGGTTGACGCTCAGTTATCCCGAAGTTCGCGATATAATCGTCGAAGCGCTCGTCGAAGCGGTTCGCCCGCTCGGTGCCGACGTCATCGCCGGGACGGCGACGGCAGGGATTCCTCACGCTACGCTCTTGGCCGACCGCCTCGGTTTGCCGCTCGTCTATGTCCGCTCGAGTGCGAAAGGACATGGCAAAGGAAATCAAATCGAGGGCCGGTTTGCGCCTGGGGCCCGGGTCGTCGTGATTGAGGACTTGTTGTCGACCGGTTCGTCGAGCATCGAGGCCGCCAAAGCGATCCAAAAAGCGGGAGGAGACGTGATTACCATTCAAGCCATCTTCTCCTATAGTCTGAGCCGTCTCGCCATCAATCTGTTAGACTCCGGTGTGAACGCGCACGCGTTGACGACGCTTGGCGAGTTGCTTGAAGTCGCCTTGGAGACGGGTGTCATCAGCGAAAGCGAGGCCGCTTCCTTGTACGAGTGGCAACATGATCCGCAAAGTTGGAGTGAACACGTCACATCAAAATGAGCCTTTTCAAGAATCCACCTCCGGGCGGATTCTTTTTCTGTTGGCAACATGTGATACTGGACGTGTTAGAATAGGGAAAGCAAATTAAGAAGGAGAGAGATATGGCGTACTCTAGAATGAAAGGGAAGTCATGGAAGGCGCGGTTTCAAGACATCCCGAAACATCGTAAAATCGCGTTCGGTCTCGTCCTCATCATCTTGCCCGTCCTTTTTTTCGTGAATTTATTCGTATTCAGCCACGTGTTGGCGCTCGGGGACAAGTATGAGGACCGCTATCAAATGAAAAAGCTGCGCTTAGAGACGGCACACGGCAATGTCGAGTTCGTCCGCAGCACGAACGAAAAAGTACAGATCGAGGTGCTGCAGACGAACTCGAAAGAACGGACGGTTAAAGTCAAATCGGTCGGGGACACGATTTCGGTCGTCGAACGTTACGGACGTCTCAGTCAGTTCGGCAGCCGGCCGAGCACGGCCCCGTCCCGCTATAAAATTCGGGTCTCGCTCCCGAGTTCAATGACCTCGATCGACGTGACCGCCGAGCAAGTGACCGGTCAAGGTTTGATCGCGAAGACGATCGTCCTCGATGCGAACGCGGTCAACTTGACAAAAATCGAGTCCGATCGACTGCGGGTCGAGACACGAAGTGACGCGACGATCGCATCGGTCCGCGTCGTCCAAGCGGATATTCGCTCGTATCGTCACGCCACGATTCGCGACATCGTCGTCAATCAGGCGTTGACCGTCCAAACCGAGGCTGGGGCGCTCACGTTCGAACCGCGAAATGCGACCGGACAAGTTCAAGTCGACACGGCTGGGAGCGTGACCGCTTCCGAGCGATTCCAAGACATGGGCGAAGGGGTGTATCGCCTCTCGAACTCGAACCGTCCGACGATTGAGTTGATCTCTGAGACAGGGAAGGTCGAATTGAAATGATAGATAAACGATACATCCCGAAAGTCGGCCTCCGTACGATCAAGACAGGGATCGCCGTCGCGATCACGATCGCGTTGTCTTGGTATGTGTTCGGTATTTATTCTGGTATGGGTGCCATCGCCGCGGTCGTGGCGATGCAACCGACCGTCAAGCGTTCCTCGAAAATCGTCTTCAGCCGCATTTTCGGCACGATGGTCGGGCTCATGTGTGGCTTGCTCATCGTCTATGCGTTCGGGGTGAACCCGATCTCGATCGGACTTGCTGTCATCGTCGCCTTGACGCTCAACACGACGTTCGACAAGACGCATATGTCGACGTATGCGGCGTTCGCGATCGTGCTCATGCTCGAGAACCCGACGACCGACTTCTTTCACTACGCGTGGACGCGTTCCTTGTTGACCGCAGTTGGCGTCTTCGTCTCGCTCGGCGTGAACTATGCGTTCATGCCGCCGCGGTACGAAGAGCGGCTCCTCGGTGAAATCCGCAAGACATCGGCCTATATGTTCCATCATTGGCGCGAGCTCGTCGGGTCACCAGGCGAACTGCTTGAGACACGGGCCCGGATTCTCGGACATCAAGAACTGCACATGATGCTCCAAGAAGATATGAAAGTGACGAACGTGAAACTGAAGCATTTGACGATCAAGCAGTATCGGCTGTTGATCCATCTCGAGGACAAACTCGTTCTTTTGCTCGAGAGCCTTGCGGAGCATCGGGAAGCGTTGTTGATGATGGAAGAAGATGAGCGGAAAGCGTTCGAGGCCGAGTTTTTATATTTGCTCGCCCACCATCACGACATTTTGTACACGTGTGACAAACCGTACTCGCTCTTTACGCTCCCGCATGAAGATTTGTCCGTCTCAGAAATTTTGCACGGTCACCTGCTCGACTATCATGAACAGCTCGAAGCGTTCAAACATAACCCGAAATAAACGAAGGCCCCGTCAAGCGACGGGGCCTTTTTGTGATTTGAATCTAAAAAGAGTTTTCACGTTTTCATAACTTTGCCGGCACCCTCATTGTTGGAGTGATTTAACAAGCCGCTCATCCGGTGTGACGTACACCGTCTGCTGATCCGTGTAGATGACGAAGCCGGGCTTGGCACCGCTCGGTTTCTTGACGTAGCGGGCCTTCGTATAGTCGACCGGCACGCCGCTCGAGGCGCGTGCTTTCGAGAAGTAGGCGGCGACGGCCGCCGCTTCGAGGAGCGTCGTCTCATCCGGTTCAGTCGAGCGAATGATGACGTGTGAGCCTGGGATATCTTTCACGTGAAGCCAAATCTCATCACGCCTTGCGAACTTGAACGTCAAATGATCGTTTTGTGTGTTGTTCTTGCCGACGAAAAACTCGGTGCCGGTCGAAGACGTATAGCCTTCGAGCGTGATTTTTTTCGTCTGTTTCTTCTTTTGATGCTTTTGGCGGATGTAGCCGCCTTCGGCCAACTCTTCGCGAATCTCGATAATGTCAGACGGCGAAGCGACGTCGAGTTGGGCGACGAGCGTCTCTAAATAACGGATCTCGGCCTCGTTCAACTCGATTTGCTTTTGTACTTCGACTTTGGCCACTTTCAGCTTGTTGTATTTCTTATAGTAACGTTGCGCGTTCTCGTTCGGTGTTTTGAGCGGGTCGAGCGGGATGTCGATCATGGCGCCGTCTTCATCATAATAGTCGACGACGTGCGCGACTTTCATCCCTTTCTCGAGCTGGAACAAGTATGTCGTCAATAGTTCCCCGAATTTTTGAAGCTCATCCGACCGTTCCGTCGCTTTCAAGTCGTCAAGCAACCGCTTACGCTTCAACTGGTTTTTCTCGAGCTCGGACTTCAACAAACGTTCGACGTCGTGGGCTTGCTGTTTGACCCGGTCACGGTTCGCTTTCTCATAGAAGAAGCGATCGAGCACTTCTTTGCTCGAGTCGTACGTCTCTTCAGACGTGACGTCACCGAACGTCAGGCGAAGCGGGGCGAACCGTTCTTTGCCAGAGGCGAGCTGTTGGAACACGTATGGTCCTTTAAGGTCGTCGATGACGCTCTTGAACGCCGTCTCGACATTCGCACGGTTCGTGACGTTTGCCCGGTGTACGATTTCTTGGGCGATCTGTGGGCTGAGCCCGGCAAAACTGGCGACAAGTTGCTTATCGAGCTTGCCTGCGTTCCAATCGATGCGTTTAAGCCCATCTTCTCGCTCTGTCAGCGGATCGGCTTTGTCTTGGGCGGGCGGCAGCAAATAGTCGCTGCCCGGCATGATCGTCCGGTACGTGTTTTGCGACGGGGGCAAGTGCTTGATCGCATCCAAGATTTTGCCGTCCTCATTCGTCAAGATGACGTTCGAGTGTCGTCCCATCAGTTCGATGTATACTTTTTTGTTCTCTTCGTCGCCGAGCTCGTTGCGTGAGCGGATCGAGAAGACGATGACCCGGTCCCGCCCGATTTGTTCGATGGCCGTAATGAAGCCGCCTTCGATATGCTTGCGGAGCATCATACAAAACATCGGAGGTTCTTGCGGGTTTTTAATCGAAGTATCCGTCAGTTGAAGCCGCGCATACATCGCGTTCGCCGACACGAGCAACTGTACGCTCTGCCGGTTCGACCGGACTTGAATCATCAAGTCGAGCGCGTACGGTTGGTGGACGCGGTTGATCCGTCCGCCGACGAGCGCTTGTAATTCTGTTACGACACGATATGTCATTAATCCATCATATGCCACTAGTCTCATCACCTTTGTTCTTTTTCTGTCTCTACGTTATCAGATTACCGGAAAATATGGTACGATGAAGTAGGAAATCCGAACTTCTTCTTGCCGTAACAATCGATTGACTGCTATTATTATGAAATGTGATGTTAGAAGATGGAGGGCAATGCATTGAATTTTAAAGAACGAGGATTATTAATCGTCTTGTCCGGTCCAAGCGGCGTCGGCAAAGGTACGGTCTGCCGTGTGCTCCGTGAGGAAGAGGATAACAACCTTCAGTATTCGGTGTCGGCGACGACGCGGAAACCACGTGAAGGAGAAGTTGAGGGAGTGCATTACTTCTTTAAGACGAGAGAACAGTTTGAAGACATGATCGAGCACGACCAGTTGCTCGAACACGCCGAGTTCGTCGGGAACTATTATGGGACTCCGGTCGAATGGGTACGTGAAACGCTCGAAGGCGGCAAGGACGTCATTTTAGAAATTGAAGTCCAAGGTGCTTTCCAAGTGAAAGAGCGGTTCCCGGAAGCCGTCTTTTTATTCCTGGCCCCGCCGAGTCTACAAGAGCTTCGTAACCGTCTTGTCGGCCGAGGCACTGAGTCGGAAGAAGTCATCAAACAACGTTTGCTCGTCGCTCGTGAAGAAATTGAATTGATGGACGCCTACGATTACGTCGTGACGAATGATGAAGTCGAGAAAGCGATCGATCGCATTAAAGCGATCGTGACGGCCGAGCATTGCAAACGTGAACGTGTCGCGTCTCTCTATAAAAAAGCCATGATGGAGGTCATTTAATGTTATACCCTTCGATTGATGCCTTACAACGTACAATCCCGTCGAAGTATACGATCGTAACGGTCGCTGCGAAGCGGGCCCGCCAAATCCAGGACGGAAAAGCTCCAAAAATCGCCGCGCCAAAATCTTTTAAGCCGGTCGGACAAGCGCTAGAAGAACTGTTTTCGGGTGACACGACAATCATCGTGAACGAAAAAAACAACGGATGAATGGTGACCCAAGTCGTTTGCGCCTTGGGTCTCATTGTCTATAAGGGGGAGAATTGTGAATGGTGAACGATCGGAACATCTTGCTTTGTGTGAGTGGCGGTATCGCCGCCTACAAGGCGTGTGCACTTACATCGAAACTCGTTCAAGCGGGTGCGAACGTCCGTGTGGCGATGACGCAGTCGGCTGAACAGTTCGTCGGGAAAGCGACGTTTCAAGCGCTCAGTCGCAATCCGGTATATACGGACGTGTTCAAAGAGCACGACCCGACGAAAATCGCTCATATCGACATTCCGGACGCAAGCGACTTGATCGTCGTCGCCCCGGCGACGGCGAACATGATCGCCAAGCTCGCCAATGGAATCGCCGACGACTTCATCACGACCTCGATCTTGGCGGCGACATGTCCGGTCATCGTATCGCCGGCGATGAACGTCAATATGCTCGACCATCCGGCAACACGACGAAACATTGAGACGCTCAAATCATTCGGCTACCAAATCATCGAGCCGGGTGTCGGCAACCTCGCATGCGGCTGGATCGGCGGGGGACGTTTACCGGAACCAGAAGACTTGTTACGTATCATCGAGAGCCAGTTCGTCCCGAAACACTTGCTCGGGAAACGTGTGCTCGTGACAGCCGGTCCCACGGTCGAACGCATCGACCCGGTCCGCTTCTTGTCGAACGATTCATCTGGAAAGATGGGTGTCGCCCTCGCTGAGGCGGCCCGAGATATGGGAGCAGACGTCACGCTCGTGCACGGTCCGCTTCAAATCCCGGTCCCGGCCGGAGTGACAGCCATCCCCGTCGAATCAAGTGCAGATATGCTCGAGACGATGCTCGCCCGTTTTGATGCGCAGCACCTCGTCATCAAATCGGCGGCAGTCGCCGATTACCGCCCAAAAACGGTTCATGCCGAGAAACATAAAAAAGTCCATGGGCCGTTGACAATCGAACTCGAGGAGACGACCGACATTTTGAAGACGCTCGGGATGCGAAAGACAACCCAAACGCTCGTCGGGTTTGCAGCTGAGACGGAACATCTGGAAACCCATGCCCGTGCCAAGCTCGAGAAAAAACGAGTCGATTATCTCGTGGCGAACGATGTGTCGACACCGGGTGTCGGTTTCGGGGCCGACGAGAATGAAGTGACGTTGTTCCGGGCGGACGGGTCTTCCACCCGACTGCCACGCCAAACGAAACGTCAACTCGCCATCGAACTGCTCACGCATTTCAAGGAAGGGATCCAATGATTGCCCACGTCCATGTCGATGCGCCGGTCATCACGATCGACCGCCCGTTCGACTACGAGGTGCCGGTCCAGTTCGAATCGCTCATCGAACCAGGAATGCGCGTCTCGGTCCCGTTCGGTTCAAGACGTCTGCTCGGAATCGTCACCGGTCTGTCCCCAGGGACGAGAGAAGGACTGAAACCGCTCGAGGCGCTGTTAGACGAGACGTCTTCGCTCACCGAGGAATTGCTCGACTTGTCGACCCACGTGAAAGAGACGACACTATGTTTTCGCTCATCGGCTCTCCTCGCGATGCTCCCGGCCGCATTGAAGGTAAGTTACGATAAAGAAATCAGTGGGACGGACCTCCCGGAAGGTGTCCGTGCCGGGACACATTTATCGGAATACCCGAAAGACGTGCAATCCGTCATTTTAGAGCGCGCGAAAAAAGGAGAGTTGACGTTGTCGCCTGTCCTCAAAGAAAAGCGGACGGTCAAAACCGACCTCGTCATCGAACTCTTGGACGCGACGGTCGTCCCGGCCCGTGCGAAAAAACAGCGTGAAGCGATTCAATTGTTGGAAGACGTGCCGCGCATGTACTGGTCGTCGCTCCGTCAAATCGGACTGTCACGTGCGCAACTGCAAAAGCTCGAATCGCTCGGCGCCGTCCGGGTGACCGAGATTGAACTGAATCGAGATCCGTACGCCTTGATTGAACAAGTGACCGAGACGGTCGAGCTAAACGACAGCCAAACGGTCGCCGTCAAAGCGATTCGCGAAGCCGAAGCCGGAGAGACGTTACTGTTGCACGGTGTGACTGGCAGCGGGAAGACGGAAGTTTACTTGGAAGCGATCGGACGCGTCGTCGACGAAGGGAGACAAGCAATCTTGCTCGTCCCTGAGATCAGTTTGACACCGATGATGGTGAAACGGTTCAAACGACGGTTCGGCGACCGGGTCGCCGTGCTCCATAGCGCTCTTTCACAAGGCGAAAAATACGATGAGTGGCGGAAAATCAAACGCCGCGAAGTCGATGTCGTCGTCGGTGCGCGTTCGGCCGTGTTCGCGCCGCTCGAACGAGTCGGCCTCATCATTCTCGACGAAGAGCATGAGACGACGTACAAGCAAGAAGAAAACCCGCGCTATCACGCCCGGGACGTCGCGATTTGGCGTGCCCGCTACCACGGGTGTCCGGTCGTGCTCGGCAGCGCCACACCGTCGCTTGAGAGTTACGCCCGCGCTCAGCGAGGGGTTTACCGCTATTTACATTTGAAAGAACGATACGGTGGAGAAATGCCGCCGGTCCATATCATTGATATGCGACGCGAGCTGGCTCGAGGGAACACGACGATGTTTTCGGAAGACTTGTTCCTCGCCATCAACGACCGCATTGCGAAAAAAGAGCAGTGCGTCATCTTGCTCAATCGCCGAGGCTTCACGACGTTCGTGATGTGCCGGGACTGCGGCGAGGGACTCACCTGTCCGCATTGTGCCGTCAACTTGACGTATCATCAGCACGGTGACCGTCTGAAGTGCCACTACTGTGGTTATGAGATGGGCATGCCGTCGAAATGCCCGGCGTGTGACAGCAAGAAAATCAAACAGTTCGGGACCGGTACGCAAAAGATCGAGACCGAGTTGTTGAACCGGATTCCGGACGCCCGGATCATTCGGATGGACCAAGACACGACGTCACGAAAAGGGTCGCACGAACAACTGCTCAAACGATTCGAAGACGGGGAAGCCGATATCCTGCTCGGCACGCAGATGATCGCCAAAGGGCTCGACTTCCCGAACGTCACGCTCGTCGGGGTGCTCGCAGCCGACGCGACGCTCGGCATGCCAGATTTTCGGGCGACCGAGCGGACGTTCCAGCTCGTGACCCAAGTCGCCGGCCGAGCCGGACGAGGAAAGTTGCCGGGCGAGGCGTACGTCCAGACGTACAATCCGGACCATTACGTCATCGAGACGGCGAGCCATCACGACTTCGAAGCGTTTTACGAACAAGAGATGAGGTTGCGGCAAGTCGGGAGCCATCCGCCTTATTGGTACATGACGCTCGTCACGGTCGCGGCTGAAAACCCGCTCGTCGCCCAAACGGAGGCGGAACAGTTCGCCGAGGACTTCATGAACGCCCACGTCGAACAATCGAGGTTGAACGGGCCGATGCCCGCCCCGTTGTCCAAACTTAAAAACATGTATCGTTACCAACTGTTCATCAAGACAAAACAGCCGGAGGCGCTTTATCCGGTGCTCGCCATGCTTCAACAAGCGCGGGCGAAAGCGATCAGCAAGAAAGAATATCAATTGAGTATCGATGTAAATCCATACGTATTCATGTGAGGTGGAATGAGATGTATAAAGTAGTAGAAATCCCAAATGAGATATTACGTGTCGTCTGTGAGCCGGTGACGAAGTTCGATAAAAAGTTGCGGCAGACGGTCGACCGTCTGTTCGATACGATGTATGAGTATGACGGCGTCGGTGTCGCGGCCCCGCAAGTAAACTTGAACCAACGGCTCGCCGTCGTCCATACCGACGATGAGACAGGACCGCTCGTCTTGATCAATCCAGAAATCATCGAGACGTCTGGAAAAGAAGTCGGTCTTGAAGGGTGTCTGAGCATTCCGGGTGAGTTCGGGTTTGTCGAACGACACGAGACGATCGCCGTCAAGACGCTAGACATGAAAGGGCGCGAGCAACTCGTTACAGCGAGCGGCTTCTTCGCCCGGGCGATCCAACATGAGATCGACCATTTGGACGGGGTGTTGTTCACCGATAAATTGGCCGTGCCACGGAAAGGGACCGACCAACGCATCGTCTTCATGGGAACACCGACGTTCGCCGTGTCCGTACTTGAGCGCTTGCTCGAAGAAGGATACAATGTCGTAGGTGTCGTCTCCCAACCCGACAAACCGGTCGGACGCAAACGGGAGTTGAAACCGACGCCGGTGAAAGCGAGCGCGCTTCGCCACGGTATCCCGGTGTTGCAACCAGAGAAAGTCCGCACCGATTATGCGGACATTTTAGCGCTCGAACCTGATTTGATCGTGACGGCGGCGTACGGCCAGATTGTCCCGACCGAGCTGTTAGAGGCCCCGACACACGGCGCCATTAACGTCCACGCCTCGCTGCTCCCGAAATATCGGGGCGGGGCGCCGATCCATCAAGCGATTCTTGACGGAGAGAAAGAGACAGGCGTGACGATCATGTATATGGTCGATCGGCTTGACGCGGGCGATATGATCGCCAACACAATCGTACCGATCGAGGAGACGGACACGGTCGGCACATTGTTCGACAAACTCGCGGTCGCAGGATCGGACTTGTTGATTCAAACGTTGCCGGCTTTCCTCGAAGGTTGGATCGAAGCAGTGCCGCAAGACGAGCGTGACGTCACGTTCGCCCCGAACATCAGCCGGGACCGGGAACAGTTAGACTGGTCTCAGCCGGGCGAAGTGATCTTCAATCACATTCGGGGGATGAATCCGTTCCCGACGGCGTACACGTTGATCGCAGGCGAACGAGTGAAAGTGTTTGCGAGCGAGAAGACGACCGGAACGGGTGAACCGGGAACGATCGTACGGTTAGAAGACGACGGTTTCGTCGTCGCGACGGGCGATGCGGTCGCGATCAAAGTGGTCGAGCTTCAACCGGCTGGTAAAAAACAAATGGACGGTGCCACGTTCATGCGCGGCGCCGGACAGAAGTTGCAAGTCGGCGACCGATTAGGAGGATAAACAATGAATGTCAGACACGCAGCGCTAGAGACGCTGATTAAAATTGAACAAGGTGGGGCTTACTCGACGATCGCGGTCAACGAGTTATTGAACCAAAAGAAGTTGGCGACGAAAGATGTCGGCTTATATACCGAGCTCGTCTACGGGACGCTCGGACGAAAACGGACGCTCGACTACATTTTAGAAAAGCGGATCCACAATCCGAGAAAGCTCGACCGTTTCGTCTTGCCGCTTCTCCGGATGAGTGTGTATCAACTGTTTTATCTCGACAAAGTGCCGGACCGGGCCGTGTTGCACGAAGCCGTTGAAATCGCGAAACGAATGGGGCATTCCGGCACAGGCAAGTTTGTGAACGGGGTGTTGCGTAACGTCATCCGTGACGGGTTCCCTGATTTGAGCGGACTACCTGATGCCGAGCGCATCGCCATCGAGCATAGCCATCCGGACTGGCTCGTCGCGGATTGGATTGAGACGTACGGTGTCGAAGCGACCGAGGCGATGTGTAAATTGAACAACGAGCCCGCTCCAGTGACGGTTCGGGTCAACCGGAAACGTGCCAGCGTCGCTGAGATGATCGAACGTCTCGCTGACGTCGGTGTCGTCGCGATACCGTCCGCCTTGTCGGCAGACGGCCTCGTCATCGAATCAGGCAACGTCCATCAGACATCGTTCATCGACATGGGTCTCTTGTCGATCCAAGACGAGAGCTCGATGATCGTCGCCGACGCGCTCGACGCGCAGGCGTCATCGCACGTGCTCGATGCATGCGCGGCACCAGGCGGGAAAGCGATGCATACAGCCGAACGGATGGACGGTGGGACGCTCGTCGCCCTCGACTTGCATCCGCATAAAGCGAAATTGATTGAACGTCAAGCGAAGCGACTACACATCGATGGAGTGACCGCACTGGCCCTCGATGCCCGCGGCGCCGGGGACGAGTTTGAACCGGAAAGCTTTGATCGAATCTTGCTCGACGTCCCTTGTTCGGGACTCGGTGTCATTCGCCGGAAGCCGGACATCAAATGGACGAAAGAAAAAGCCGCGCTAGCCGGGTTGCCGAAAGTCCAACGTGAAATTATCGATGCTGTCTTGCCTCTCTTAAAACGAGGTGGTACGCTAGTGTACTCGACATGTACGATCGACCCGTCTGAAAACGAAGAGCAGGCCGACTACATTTTGTCGAACGGATTGACGTGGGATGAGACACTCCGTGAGCGTCTTCCCGAAGTATTACGGCCGATGGTGTCATCGGACCGCGCTGAACTTAAATTACTCCCGACGACGTTTGGGACGGACGGCTTCTACATCGCCGCCTTCAAGAAAGAGGTATAAAACATGAATCCAAAAGCAGTTGAAAAAAATCCACTGGTCGGCGCCAAGCCGTCGCTTTACTCGTTGACATACACGGAACTCGAGCAATGGCTCGAGGAAGCAGGAGAAAAAGCGTTCCGGGCGAAACAGTTATACGACTGGATGTACGTCAAACGCGTGACATCGTTCGAAGATATGACGAACTTATCAAAACCGCTCCGCGAGAAACTTGATGCGGCGTTCCAGTTGACGACGCTGAAAGAACTCGTTCGTCAAGAGTCAAAAGACGGCACGATCAAATTCTTGTTCGAGCTTCAAGACGGCTATTCGATCGAAACGGTGCTCATGCGCCACGAATACGGGAACTCGGTCTGTGTCACGACACAAGTCGGTTGCCGCATCGGTTGTACGTTCTGTGCCTCGACGCTCGGCGGGTTGAAACGTAACCTTGAAGCCGGTGAAATCACGGCCCAAGTGCTCGATGTGCAACGTGCGCTCGATGCGAGCGGCGAGCGGGTCGACTCGGTCGTCGTCATGGGAATCGGGGAGCCGTTTGACAACTATGACGAGTTGATGCGTTTCCTCCGGACGATCAACCACGATGACGGATTGAACATCGGCTCACGTCATATCACCGTCTCGACGAGCGGAATCGTGCCGAAGATCTACAAGTTCGCCGATGAAGGAATGCGCATCAACTTCGCCATCTCCCTTCACGCACCGACGACAGAGATCCGGACACGTCTCATGCCGATCAACCGCGCTTACAACTTGGATAAATTGATGGAAGCCGTCAATTATTACACGGAGAAGAGCGGTCGCCGCATCACGTTTGAATACGGTCTGTTCGGTGGCGTCAACGATACGGAAGAACACGCGCATCAGCTTGCCGACTTGTTGAAAGGCGTAAAATGCCACGTCAACTTGATCCCGGTCAACCACGTGCTCGAGCGCGACTACGTCCGGACGCCGCGCAGCCAGATTTTTGCCTTTGAAAAAGTGCTCAAAAACCGAAAAGTGAACGTGACGATTCGTCGCGAACAAGGTTCGGACATCGATGCGGCTTGTGGGCAGCTTCGAGCGAAGGAGCGCGAACAAGAAACGAGGTAATGGGAGAGATGGAATTAGCCTATCGTACCGACCGTGGGCAAGTGAGGGCGCAAAACGAGGATGCCGTCTTGATTTTAGGGGACGAGCATGCCGGCATCGCCCTCGTCGCCGACGGGATGGGCGGGCATGAAGCCGGAGAAGTCGCGAGTGAGCTCGTCATTGAGCAGTTTCGTCGCGCTTTTCCGACGCTTCCGGCCACGCCGATGGAGATGGAACAATGGTTCCGTGATAACGTAGAACTGGCGAATGAACAAGTGCTCGCGTTTTCGAAACAGTCGAACCTCGTCATGATGGGGACGACGATCGCAGGCGTCTGTTGGCATGATGAGACGATCGTCATCGTCCACGTCGGCGACAGTCGCGTCTATGCGCTTCGCAACGGGGCGTTGCTGCAGTTGACCGAGGACCATTCTTACGTCAACGTATTGAAGCAGCTCGGCGAGTTGACCGAAGAAGAGATGCGCGTTCACCCGAAACGAAACATCATCACGCGTGCCATCGGGTCGAACGAACACGTCGAACCTGATTTACAAGTGTTGGCCGAACCTGAATTTGACACGATCTTGATCTGTACGGACGGGTTGACGACCCATCTGACGGATGAGGACATCTTGCTCGTGCTCGAGCGTCCGATCTCTGCTGACGTCAAAGCGGATCAGTTGATCGATCAAGCGAACCGATTGGGTGGGAGCGACAACATCACCGTTGCTATCGTCCAGTTTACAGATAGAAAGAGAGGATGAATCCGATGCGAAGCGGAGAACGAATCAACGATCGTTATCGGATCGAACAGCAAATCGGCAGCGGCGGCATGGCAAATGTCTATCGGGCTCACGATGAGATTTTAAACCGAACCGTCGCCATCAAAGTGTTACGATCTGAATTCTCACATAACGAACAGTTCATAAGACGGTTCGAACGAGAAGCCCATGCGGCAACTAGCCTGAACCATCCGAATATCGTCGCCATCTATGACGTCGGAGAAGAAGAAGATTTGTATTACATCGTCATGGAACATGTCGATGGGATGACGTTAAAACAATATTTGCAGGAAGAATACATATCTGTCGAAGAGGCGTTACGCATCATGGGACAGATTTGTGATGCGATTGACCACGCCCACGCGAATCGGATCATCCATCGGGATATCAAACCGCAAAATATGATGATTGACCAGAACGGGAACGTGAAAGTGACCGATTTTGGCATCGCGGTCGCCATGTCGAACGCGACGCTCACCCATACGATGTCCGTGCTCGGTTCTGTCCATTACTTCTCGCCGGAACAAGCGCGCGGGAAGTTCGCTGATGAAAAGTCAGACATTTATTCGCTCGGGGCGGTTCTGTACGAACTCATCACCGGCCGGGTCCCGTTCATCGGAGAGACACCGGTCGCCGTCGCCTTGCAACATCTTCAAGACGACCCGATCCGTCCAATGGATCTGAACCCGAAAATCCCGCAAGCGCTGGAGAACTGTATCATGCAGGCGCTCGCGAAATCACCAGGGGCAAGACATGCGTCGGTCGCGGCGTTCAAGAAGGACTGTTTGACGTCGCTCGATTCGGAGCGGGCGCATGAGCCGAAGCGGGTGAACGCCGAACAAGACGCGTTCGATCAAACACTCGTCATGGCACCGGTCGTTCCGGAAGAACCGAAAGTCGTCGCCGAGCAACCGGTTAAACCGGTCGAGCCAAAAGTTGAACCACCGAAGAAGAAAAAGCGGAAGTGGTGGTTGTGGCTCCTCTTCGCACTGCTGCTCATCGGCGGGGGAATCGGGGCTTACGTCGTCGCTGATGAAATGTCACGCACCGTCGTTCCGGACGTTGTCGGAATGACAGTCGGCGACGCGACGACGGAACTTGAGTCATCCGGCTTTGTCGTGGATGTGACCGAGCGGGCAAGCGATAACGTCGAGGCCGGCAATGTCATCTCGCAAAACCCGCCAGCCGGCCGTAAGCCGAAGCGGGGCACGACGGTGACGCTCGTCGTCTCGGCCGGTAAAGAGACGGTCGAAATGCCGGACGTGGAAGGGTTGTCGCAATCAGCGGCGGAACGGACGTTGAAAGATTTGGATTTCACTGATATCGACATTCAAAAAGAAGCGTCTGAGACGGTCGACAGCGGCGACGTCATCTCGCAATCGCTCGCGCCGGGAGAAGAAGTCATTCCGTCCGAAGTGACGGTCACACTCGTCGTATCGACGGGAAGCAATAAAATTGAGCTTGCCAACTTGGCCGGTTACACGTTCGAGGAAGCGTCGACGTACGCGGAGCAGAACAACTTGAAGATCGTCAAACGAGACGAGTATTCGACGAGTGTGCCGGCGAACCAAATCATTCGCCAGCTCCCGACGGCCGGTACGGCCGTCGATCCGGGCACCGAGCTGACGGTCATCGTCTCACTTGGGGTCGAGCCGACCGATGCGTCGATCGAGCGTGAAGTGAGCGTCGAGATCGAGCCGCCGGCAGAAGGAGAGACGGCTGAACCCGTCGAGGTCGTCATTCGAACGGTCGATGCACGTGGCGAGATCGAAGTGCTCCGTGATAAAATAACGGAGACGACGACATACTCGTACACGCTCGTCATCGCCCCAGGCGAAGTCGGCACTGCGACGATCGAAGTGGACGGCGAAGTCGTCCGGACCGATTCGGTGACGTATGCACAAGCTAAAGATGCACAATAAAGAGGTGGCGTGCGCGTCGCCTCTTTTTCTAAGGAGGAAACAGGATGAAAGGAACAATCATTCGCCTGCAGGGCGGGTTTTACGATGTCATGACCGAGATGAAACAAGAGATTCGTTGTCGTGCCCGCGGAAACTTTCGAAATCGTAACATCTCGCCTGTCGTCGGGGACGACGTCGACATACAAGATCAAGGGGACGGCACCGGTTATATATTGGCTGTCGACGAACGGTCGAACCACCTCGTCCGTCCGCCGATCGCGAATATCGATCAAGCGTTTCTGTTGTTCTCGGTGAAGGAACCTGCGTTCTCGTTCCATTTGCTCGACCGGTTCCTCGTCTTGATCGAATCCAAGCAAGTCCATCCGATCATCGTTTTGACGAAGATGGATTTGTTACAACAACACGAGCTAGAAAAAATTAGAGACGCGGCGGCGTTGTACCGTTCGATCGGCTATGAAGTGATTGAGACGTCGACCGAGACTGGGGCTGGGATCGAACTGATTCGGGGCTCGTTCAAAGATAAGACGAGTGTCTTCGCCGGACAGACGGGAGTCGGCAAAAGTTCATTGCTCAACGCCGTGGCGCCAGAGCTTGAACTCGCGACCGGTAAAATTTCTAAATCACTCGGACGAGGTAAACATACGACGCGTCACGTCACGCTCATCACGCTTGCGGGCGGTCTCGTCGCGGATACGCCGGGATTCTCGAGCCTCGAGTTCCCGCAAGAGCTCGAGACAGAAGAACTGCGTTGGTGTTTCCCGGAGTTCGTCGAGCGGCATGATGACTGTAAATTCCGGGGGTGCGCCCACGTGAACGAGCCGGGCTGTGCCGTCAAGTCGGCGGTCGAAGAAGGAGAAATCGCTTCCACTCGCTACGAAAATTATGTTACGTTTATGGAAGAGTTAAACGATAGACAACGGAGGTATTGAACTGATGATTAAAATCGCACCATCGATTTTGGCAGCGGACTTTGCAAACTTGGAGGCGGAAGTGAAAGCTGTTCAGGAGGCGGGCGCCGACTACATCCATTTTGACGTGATGGACGGTCAATTCGTCCCGAACATCTCGATCGGTCTCCCGGTGCTTTCAAGCTTACGGAAGAAATCGGATATGGTTTTAGACGTCCATTTGATGATCGATCAGCCGGAACGGTTCGTTGAAGACTTCATCAAGGCAGGTGCGGACATCGTCACCGTCCACGTCGAAGCGACGAATCACCTGCATCGTGTGCTGCAACAAATCAAGGCGGCCGGAGCGAAGTGCGGCGTCGTCTTGAATCCGCACACGCCGCTCGCGTCGATCGAGCACGTGTTGCAAGACGTCGACATGGTGCTCCTCATGACGGTGAACCCAGGCTTTGGGGGCCAAGCGTTCATCGAATCAGTCGTGCCGAAGATCGCCGCCTTAAGCGACATGCGTGCTGCCCGCGGTCTCGATTTTGAAATTGAGATCGATGGCGGAGTGAACGCGGTGACGGCGAAACTGTGCATCGACGCCGGAGCCGACGTCCTCGTCGCCGGTTCGGCGATTTACAACGAGCCGAGCTATAAAGACGCGATCGATAGCATTCGCAACGCATCTCGTGTATAATCGTCTGTAGAACAACAAATATTGTCGCAAGGGGTGTCACATTCTGTGGCTGAGAGGCATACGCTAACCCTTTGAACCTGTTCCGTTCACACGGACGTAGGGATGTGGCGAAAATGCACGTTGCGAATCCAAGCAGCATGGCGTTTACGTCATGCTGCTTTTTGTCGTTCTCAATTAAAAAGGGGGAATTGGAAATGAAACAAAAATTGAAGTTGCAAGCGTTGATCGAGATCTCGCTCTTTTCGGCGCTCGCGTTGATCTTTGACTTGCTCATGCCGTACCGGATGCCGCAAGGAGGCTCGATCACGCTCGTCATGTTACCGATCTTTGTGATGGCGTATCGGCACGGATTGAAAGGCGGTCTTGCGACCGGTGCGCTCGTCGGAACGCTCCAACTGCTGTTTGGCGCCTACATCTTCACGCCCGTTCAGTTCTTGGTCGACTACACGTTCGCTTACGGGCTCGTCGGTATGGCCGGCGTATTCGCCGGGCAAGTGAAACGAGCCGCCCATGACGGCGCTAAAAAGACGCTCGTCGTGTACTTGATTCTTGGTGCTTTGCTCGGATCGCTGCTTCGTTACGCCGCGCACGTCCTCTCAGGGATCGTCTTCTTCGCCCAATACGCGGAAGGACCGGTCGTTGCCTACTCGCTCGGCTATAACATGACGTACATGCTCCCGTCGTTCTTGATCGCGACGATCGTGCTCGTCCTTTTGTTCACGACGGCACCGCGGTTCGCGACGCTCGCGACACGGGACGTGCGCTAATGCGTGTCTTGATCGTGGCGGCCAGTCCGGAAGCGGTTCCGCCCCTGCCGAACGACATCGATTATGTCATCGGTGTCGACGGCGGCTATCAGACGCTGCTCGATCACGGGATCACGCCAAACCTCGTCGTCGGCGATTTCGATTCGTTCGAAGGGACCGTCCCGGATGAGGCGGTCCGTTATCCGTCCGAGAAAGATGTGACCGACCTCGAGATCGCCCTCGAGGCGGCACGGGGCCATGGGGCCACGGAAATGCTCGTCTACGGGGCCCTCGGCGGTCGTCTCGATATGACGCTCGGCAATATCGGGTTGCTTGAGGCATACCCGGAGATGCGCCTATATGCTGACGGGCAAGTGGTACATCTCGCACGAACGGGCCGGCACACGCTCGCGCGGCGTGACGACCATTATTTGTCGCTCATCCCATGGAAGCAGGCGAACGTGTCGATTCGGGGCGTCCGTTATCCGCTCGAGCGTCACGACGTCGTCAGTCACGAGGCGTTGACGATCTCGAACGAATGGGACGCGGAAACGGCGGAGTTGATCGTCCATGACGGGACGGTCTTGGTCATGTATGTAAAAAAATAAGCAAAAAAAATCCCATCGGCGCATGCCGCTGGGATTTGTTTCGTTCGTGTATAAGATTATACGCGTTCAACGAGACCAGATTTAAGAGCGCGAGCTGAAACCCAAACGCGTTTCGGTTTACCGTCAACGAGAATACGAACTTTTTGTACGTTTACACCCCAAGTACGTTTTGTCTTGTTGAGTGCGTGCGAACGGTTGTTACCTGACTTAGGTGATTTACCTGTTACGTAGCATTTACGTGCCATGCGTTTCCCCTCCTTTTTTATGTGGGTTCGTCCTAATAGACACTCGTTTATATTAGCACGGGTTTTTTCCCGATGCAACTAGAAAATAATAGTATGACAAGAAAAAAACTTGACATTACTGGTAAGGATTTTAATAATGAATGAGGGTTACAGCACAATTGACCGAGTTTAGGAGCAGGTCCTTTAAATAACTAGGTGGATATTGTAGAATGTAGTGAAGGAATCATTCCGAATAAAGGAGGCTACTCCATATGGCAATTGATATGAAGACAACATATGGCAATATTGACATTACGAACGACGTCGTGGCAACACTAGCAGGCGGTGCGGCGATGGAATGTTTCGGCGTCGTCGGCATGGCGTCACAAGCTCAATTGAAAGATGGGATTGCAGAACTTTTGAAGCGCGAGAACTATGCGCGCGGCGTCGTCGTACGTCAAGATGGTGAAGACGTACATATCGACATGCACATTATCGTAAGTTACGGGACAAAAGTGTCAGAAGTCGCCTACAACGTGCAAAGTCGTGTGAAGTACACGCTCGGTGAAACGTTAGGATTAAACGTTTCGTCAGTGAACATATTCGTCCAAGGCGTTCGGCTGACGAATGACTGACGAGAACGGAGGAGGATTTGGTGTGGGTTTACAACGTTTAGATGGATTGGTGCTCGCGAATATGATCGCGAACGGAGCAGCCAACTTAAGTCAAAATGCGGATTACGTTGATTCGCTCAACGTGTTTCCGGTCCCGGATGGGGATACAGGAACGAACATGAACTTGACGATGACGTCAGGGGCAAAAGAAGTCGCTGCGCTCGACACGGCGAACGTCGCTGACATTTCGGCGAAATTCGCCCGCGGTTTGTTAATGGGAGCCCGCGGGAACTCTGGCGTCATTTTGAGCCAGTTGTTCCGCGGCTTCGGCAAGGCGATCGAAGGAAAGGCAGAACTCTCGACAGTCGATTTCGCCGAAGCGCTCAAGCGCGGCGTCGATACGGCTTACAAAGCGGTCATGAAGCCGGTTGAAGGGACGATTTTAACGGTCGCCCGTGAAGCGGCGGATGAGGCGCTCGTCGCGTCTGAATCGACAAGTGATTTCAACGAGTTCATGGAGCGGATCGTCGCTGAGGCAAAAGCGTCGCTCGACCGGACGCCAGACTTGTTGCCGGTTTTAAAAGAAGTCGGCGTCGTCGACTCTGGCGGACAAGGGCTTCTCGTGATCTATGAAGGGTTCCTCGAGACACTTGAAGGGAAAGAACTTGAAAAACCGCACGCCCCGGTCATGGACGCGCTCATCGAAGCTGAGCATCACGCGCATTCTGCTCAAGGATTCATGTCGACAGAAGACATCGAATTCGGGTACTGTACGGAAATCATGGTCCGGTTCCAAGACGAGAAGTTGAAAGACACTCCGTTTGATGAAGACGTGTTCCGCAACGAACTGTCTGAACTCGGGGACTCACTTCTCGTTGTAGCGGATGAAGAATTGCTCAAAGTCCACGTGCACGTGGAGACACCGGGCGATGTCATCACGAAAGGACAGCGTTTCGGAGAACTCGTCGCGGTCAAAATTGAGAACATGCGTCAACAGCACTCGACGATTCTCGAAGAAGAGCACGGCGCGAATCAACATGGCGTTCAAGCAACTGCCCCGACGGCGACTGCTCCGAAGCCAAAAGCACCATATGCGATCGTGACGGTCGCGATGGGTGAAGGTGTCAGCGAATTGTTCCGTTCACTCGGAGCGGCGCACGTCATCGAAGGTGGCCAGACGATGAACCCGTCGACGGAAGATATCGTGAAGGCGGTCGAAGCGGCCAACGCCGATCATGTCTTCATCTTCCCGAACAACTCGAACATCATCATGGCAGCTGAACAAGCGGCGTCAGTGGCGCCATGCGGCGTATCGGTCATCCCGACGAAGACGGTACCGCAAGGTCTCGCGGCAGCGATCGCCTTCAATCCGGAAGCAGACGTCGACACGAACGAGTCGGTCATGAAAACAGCCGCGGCTTCGGTCAAGTCTGGACAAGTGACGTATGCCGTCCGCGATACGAGCATCGACGGCATCGAGATTCGAAAAGACGACCATATGGCCATCGCCGAGAAGAAAATTGTCGCCTCGTCGGCTTCAAGCCTTGAAGCGGCGAAGAAACTCGTCGATGCGCTCATCGATGCGGATGATGAGATCGTCACGATTTTGACAGGTGAAGGTTCATCAGCGGAAGACGTCGAAGCGCTCTCGGCTTACATCGAGTCGAAGAACGATGAGATTGAAATCGAAGTCCATGACGGGAAACAACCGCTCTACTCCTATATTTTTAGTGTGGAATAAGCTGTATCTCGGCCCTACCTTCTGTATAATGAAGGTAGGGTTTTTTTGAAAGGGGGAAATGCGATGAAATATCGCAGTGTGTTTGATATTATCGGTCCGGTCATGGTCGGGCCGTCGAGCTCGCATACGGCCGGTGCGGCCCGCATCGGTCTCATGGCCGGCAAACTGTTCGGACGTCAGCCGCGTCTCGCACGCATCACGTTTTACGGCAGTTTCGCGGACACGTACCGCGGCCACGGCACCGATGTCGCCATCGTCGGCGGGATCATGGGGTTCGACACGTTCGACCTGCGCATCCCGCAGGCGCTCGACATCGCGAAAGAACGTGGCATCGACATCGTCTTCGAGACGAGCGATGCGCTCACGGACCATCCGAACACGGCACGGGTCCATTTAGAAGATGCGGATGGGACGTTTGAAATCGTTGGAATTTCCATCGGCGGCGGGACGATTGAAATTACCGAGTTGAACGGGTTCCCGCTCAAATTGTCTGGCGGCGGGCCGGCACTTGTCGTCTTGCATCACGATCGCTTCGGGGCAATCGCGGCCGTGACGGGCATTCTCGCCAAATATGAGTTGAACATCGGCCATATGGAAGTGAGCCGCCACGAGAAAGGCAAGCAGGCGCTCATGGCGATCGAGATTGATGAACATTTATCAAAAGACGTGTTAGCGGAGATTGAACGGTTGCCTCAAATCGAACGGGTAGCCATCTTTGGGGAATAAGGAGAATCGACTATGTTTAAATCAGTAGAAGAGTTGGTCCGGTCGGCGACAGAACGAGGCGTCCCGATTTCAGAAATTATGATTGAGCAAGAAGTGCACGTCAGACGCTCGACGCGTGAAGACGTGTTCGGGATGATGGAGCGGAACTTAGAAGTGATGGAAGAAGCCGTCGAACGGGCGCTGCAAGGCGTGACGTCCGTGACAGGGCTCACCGGCAATGACGCGGTGCTCATGCAGGACTATGTCCGTTCCGGTAAATCGCTCGCGGGCGATTTGATTTTGGATGCGGTCGCGAAAGCGATCGGCACGAACGAAGTGAACGCGGCGATGGGCCGGATTTGTGCGACCCCGACGGCGGGGAGCGCCGGTGTCGTACCAGGGACGCTCTTCGCGGTGAAAGACCGTCTCGAGATGGACCGTGAGGCGATGGTCCGTTACTTGTTCACGTCGGGTGCGTTCGGGTTCGTCGTGGCGAACAACGCCTCGATCTCGGGTGCTGCCGGCGGCTGTCAAGCTGAAGTCGGGTCAGCGACCGGGATGGCAGCAGCGGCCATCGTCGAAGCGGCCGGCGGGACACCGGAACAGTCGGCGACCGCTTTCGCCATCGCCTTGAAAAATATGCTCGGGCTCGTCTGTGACCCGGTAGCGGGACTCGTGGAAGTGCCTTGTGTGAAACGAAACGCCATGGGTGGCGCCAACGCGATCGTCGCGGCCGATATGGCGCTCGCCGGCATCACGTCGCGTATTCCTTGCGATGAGGTCATCTCGGCGATGCATGAAATCGGCCAGATGATGCCGACGGCGCTCAAAGAGACGGCGCGTGGGGGGCTCGCCAACACGCCGACGGCACGCCGTCTCGAGAAAAACATTTTCGGAGCGAAAGAAAATGTCGAGAAGTGAGTCGCTGACGACGCTTAAAGGAGTCGGGCCGGAGATGGCCAAAAAATTAGAGACGATGGGTCTCGAACGAATCGAGGACGTGCTAGAGCACGTCCCGTTTCGTTATGAGAATTATAATAGCGGTACGGTGACGACGGCCGTCCATGGGGATCTCGTCAAATGGAGCGGGACCGTCCAAGCCGAGCCGCTCGTCCGCTATTACAGTAAAGGAAAAAATCGCCTACAATTTCGGCTGTTGCTCGAAGAGCGCTACGTCGTCCACGTGACGATGTTTAATCGGGCTTTTTATAAAGACAAGCTCACGCTCGGGTCGACCGTGACGGTCAAAGGCAAATGGGATATGAACCGGATGACGATCAGCGCGACCGATCTCGAGTTCGGAGAGTTGTCGGACGGATTGCAGCCGATCTATTCATTGCGATCCGGTCTGACCCAGAAAAACTTTAGCCGCATCGTCAAGCTCGCGTTCGAACAGACGCCGACGTTCGACAATCGGTTACCGGAATCGATTCGTGAACGTTACCGGTTGCAAGACCGAGCGTCGATGCTTCGAGGGATGCATTTCCCGGAATCGGTCGATGCGTATAAGCAAGCCCGGCGCAGCTACGTGTATGAGGAGTGTCTCTTATATCAATTGAAGCTGCAGGCGTTTCGTAAAATGGAGCGCTCGGGGAAAGGACGGGCACTCGTCCTCGACAAACAGCAACTGAACGAGTTCGTCAAACGGCTCGCTTTTCCGCTCACCGGGGCCCAAACGAGAGTGATCCGCGAGATTGTCGGCGACTTAGAGAAGCCCGAACGGATGAACCGATTGTTGCAAGGGGATGTCGGGAGCGGGAAGACCGTCGTTGCCGCGATCGCCTTGTATGCGACAGTACGGGCCGGTTACCAAGGAGCGCTCATGGTTCCGACGGAAATTTTGGCCGAGCAGCACGTCACTTCGCTCCAAGCGTTGTTCGAACCGTACGGCATTCGCGTCGCGTTGCTGACGAGCTCGGTGAAAGGGAAGACGCGAGACGGTCTCCTCGCCTCGATTAAAGCGGGGGACATCGACATCGTCGTCGGGACACACGCCTTGATACAAGGTCCGGTTGAATTTTCAAGCCTGCACTTGGCCATCACCGATGAACAGCACCGGTTCGGAGTCGAACAACGGAAAATGCTTCGTGACAAGGCCGACCTCGCTGACGTCCTTTATATGACGGCGACACCGATCCCCCGTACGCTCGCCATTAGCGCGTTCGGGGAGATGGACGTGTCGACGATCGATGAGATGCCGGCCGGACGCAAGCCGATCGAGACGCATTGGGCGAAGCCCGACCAAATCGACCGTGTCCACGCGATGGTCGAACGCGAACTCGCGCTCGGTCGCCAAGCCTACGTCATCGCGCCCCTCATCGAAGAGTCAGATACGCTCGAGGTGGAAAATGCGACCGCTTTGTATGAACTATTAAAACAACGTTTCCAACAGTATGCGGTCGGTCTCATGCACGGGAAGCTGTCGAGCATCGAAAAAGACGAGGTCATGAAGTCGTTCTCTGTGAACGAGCTGCAAATCCTTGTCTCGACGACGGTCGTCGAGGTCGGGGTGAACGTGCCGAACGCCTCGCTCATCATCATCCACGACGCGGAGCGGTTCGGGCTCGCCCAGTTGCATCAGTTGAGAGGGCGGGTCGGACGTGGCGCGCATCAGTCTTATTGCCTGCTAGTCGGTGACCCGAAGTCGGACGTCGGGAAGTTGCGTTTGAAGACGATGACGGAGACGAACGACGGCTTTGTCTTGGCCGAGAAAGACCTTGAGCTCCGCGGGGCCGGTGATTTCTTCGGCACGGCCCAAAGCGGGTTGCCGAGTTTCCGTGTCGCCGACCCGGTGCTCGATTTAAAAGTGATGGAAGTGGCGATGCAAGATGCCGTCCGTTTGCTCGGCAGTGAGACGTTTTGGCAAGACGCGGCATACCGGCCGCTTCGGCACTATTTGAAACGGCTCGACTTGCTTGTCGGGGAAAGGTTAGAATAACGGTTGAAAATAAAATCTAAAGAATATATACTACTATTAGTACCAGGTATTAAGTTCTTTAGCATAGAGTTTAGGAGGGAACTGAATGCGGGTACCTAAGAAAGAGCGGCAACGTTTGCTGCAAGAAACGATTGAACAAAACCCGTTCATTAAAGACGATGAGCTGTCCAAACAGTTTGCCGTCAGCATTCAAACGATTCGACTCGATCGGATGGAGCTTAAAATTCCAGAGGTGAGAGAACGAATCAAGCATGTTGCTTCAGAACACCTCGATGAAGTGAAGTCGCTCGCAATGAGCGAGGTCATCGGTGATATGATTGACTTGAAACTCGACGAATCGGCCATTTCGGTTCTCGACATGGAGAGAGAACACGTCTTTAGCCGCAACGAAATCGCCCGGGGGCACGTCTTGTTCGCCCAGGCCAACTCGTTAGCGGTGGCGCTCATCAATGATGAATTGGCGTTGACCACTAAAGCGGACATCCGCTTCAGTCGCCAAGTCCATCTCGGTGAGCGAGTCGTTGCCAAGGCTCGTGTGATCAAACTGCGTCGGGACGGACGGACAGACGTCACAGTTGATAGTTATGTCGGCGATGAGTGTGTCTTTAGCGGAGACTTTACGATCTATCGTCGCGGTGAGGAGGAACAAGCATGAAGTTAGCAATCGATGCAATGGGTGGGGATCACGCCCCAAAAGCGATCGTGGAAGGTGTCAAGCAATTCGCGGACCGCTTCCCGAACGAACAGATGGAACTATTTTTAGTCGGGGACGCGGTGAAGCTAGCCTCTTACGGGCTGACCGATCCACGGATCACAATCGTCCCAGCGAGTGAGATCATCACCGGGGAAGACGAGCCGGTCCGGGCGGTACGCCGTAAAAAGGACAGCTCCCTCGTCGTGGCAGCACAGCTCGTCAAAGACGGGAAAGCTGACGCACTCGTGTCGGCCGGGAACACCGGGGCGCTCATGGCGGTCTCGTTGTTCGTCATCGGTCGAATTCCTGGAATCGAGCGGCCGGCACTTTCGCCAACGTTCCCTACATATACGGGTAGCGGTGTCGTCGTCTTAGACGTCGGGGCGAATCCTGACGCGAAGGCTGAGCATTTGGTCGACTATGCGATCATGGGCTCACTCTATGCAGAGCATGTGCGCGGCGTCAAACGACCGCGTGTCGCGCTTCTCAACATCGGGACCGAGGCAGGGAAAGGAAATGCGCTCACTAAAGAAGCGTTCCCCCTCCTTGAACAAGCACCGGTCCACTTCGTCGGAAACGTCGAGGCCCGTGAGGCGATGTCGGGAGACGTCGATGTCATCGTGACCGAAGGGTTCGCCGGTAACATCTTGTTGAAAGGGGTCGAGGGCTCATCCTCGATGCTCATGAAAATGTTGAAAGAACAGTTCACGAGCGATCTTGTCTCGAAGCTTGCCGCTCTCGTCTTAAAGCCGAAGTTGCAGAAGTTAAAACAAACATTAGATTATCGGGAACAAGGCGGGGCCGGCCTTTTCGGTATTAACGCCCCCGTCATTAAAGCCCACGGGTCAAGTGACGCCCTCGCCATCATGAGCGCGCTCAAACAAGCGAAGATCATGGTCGAGCATGACGTCGTCACGAAGATCAAGCAAGCGAAAGAAACGACAGACTAACGTAAAGAAGGTGAGTACATGGGGAAGACAGCATGGGTATTTCCAGGACAAGGGTCACAAGCCGTCGGCATGGGCCAAACGTTCTTAGACAATCCTGAAACGCTACAGACAATCGGTCGTCGCCTCGGGTTCGATTTACTCGACGTGATGGCGGCCGGGTCGAAAGAAGACCTGCAACAGACAGAAGTGGCGCAACCTGCCATCGTGGCGCATGCGGCGTCGCTCGCTCTCGCTTACGGTGAGACAGGCGCGACACCGGACGTCGTCATCGGGCATAGTGTCGGGGAGTATGCGGCGCTCGTCATCGCGGGCGTCATCGACCTCGAAGAAGCGAGCGTGCTCGTCCGTGAGCGCGGCAAACTCATGTCAGAGGTGAAAGACGGAACGATGGCGGCCGTCATCGGGATGACCGATGTCGCCGAAGCGTTCCATGTGACGGAGAAAATCAGTGCTAGTGGTAACCTTGTACAAATCGCCAACTATAACTGTCCTGGCCAATTCGTCATCTCGGGACATGTCGACGCCATTAAACAGGCGGAGACGGAATTGAAACAAGCAGGCGCGAAACGAGTGTTACCGCTCGACGTGTCAGGTGCGTTCCATAGTTCGTACATGATGCCTGCGGCGACGCGGTTCAAAGACGTGCTCGCCTCGTCACCGTTCAAACCGGCGTCGGTCGGAATCATCTCGAACGTCGATGCCGACGTGCATACAGACCCGGACAAGCTGAAAGCGCTCCTCACCGAGCAGCTGTACGCGTCTGTCCGCTTCGAGGATTGCGTTCGCAAAGCGATCGACGCGGGTGTCGACACGTTCATCGAATTCGGTCCGGCTTCGCCGCTTTCAGGGCTGATCAAGCGGATCGATAAGAACGTGACGATCAAGCAAGCGACGACGTTAGAAGAAGTGGCATCGTTAGGAGGAGAAGTGCGTGCATGACCATGTAGCCATCGTGACTGGCGCGTCCCGCGGGATCGGGGCCGCCATCGCGAAGCGTTTAGGGGAAGACGGCTTTCGGGTCGTCGTCAATTACTCGGGTAGTGTAGAAAAAGCGAACGCGGTCGTCACCGCGATTGAAGAAGCAGGCGGAGAAGCCATCGCCGTCCAAGCCGACGTCTCGAACGCCGATGACGTGAAAACACTCGTCAAGACGGCGCTCGATGCGTTCGGTCGCATCGATTGCCTCGTGAACAACGCCGGCATCACACGTGACGGTTTGCTCATGCGGATGAAAGAGACCGATTTTGATGCCGTCTTGTCGACGAACTTGAAAGGCGCGTTCTTGACGTCGCAAGCCGTGACGCGACCGCTCCTCAAGTCGACGTCGGGGCGAATCATCAACATCGCCTCGGTCGTCGGGATCACGGGGAACGCCGGCCAAGCGAATTATGCGGCCGCGAAGGCAGGTCTCATCGGCTTGACGAAATCGGTGGCGCGCGAGCTCGCGAGCCGTCACGTCACGGTCAATGCGGTCTGTCCGGGGTTCATTCAGACCGATATGACCGATGCGCTCACAGAAGGTCAGCGGGAAGCGACGCTCGGTCAAATCCCGTTCAACCGTTTCGGGCAAGTCGAAGACGTGGCAAACCTCGTCTCGTTCCTTGCGTCCGATCAAGCCGCGTATGTCACCGGGCAGACGATCGCCGTCGACGGCGGCATGACGATGGCGTAAAACAGAACTTTACCAATCACAACACATTTTATATACTTTAATCTGGAGGGATTTAATCATGACAAAAGAACAAATCTTAGTAGACGTACAAGCAGCAGTGGCTGAAAAGCTCGGGAAAGACGTATCTGAAATCACAGCCGACAAATCATTCAAAGACGACCTCGGCGCTGACTCGCTCGAAGTGATGGAAATGGTCATGGACCTCGAAGACAAGTTCGACATCACGATCGAAGACGAAGATGCAGAGAAACTTGCGACAGTAGGCGACGTTGTCGCATACATCGAAACTAAATTGTAATCCAGCTTCCCACCGCTCGTTTTGAGCGGTGGGCATGCTTCTATTTGGAGGGAACTATGACAAAGGATAAACGACGGTTTGACCGTCAAGGGTCGGCGCAACGACGCCGACGAAACGAGTTGGAACGGGCCCGGATCATCGAGCAGTTCACGGGACTCGAACAACGGCTCGCGGTACAGTTTGCGAACAAAGAGCTGTTGATGCAGGCGTTCACGCATTCTTCTTACGTCAATGAACAACGCGGTCTGAAAAAAGACAACGAGCGGTTAGAGTTTCTAGGAGATGCGGTGCTCGAGTTGACAGTGTCTCGCTTCTTGTATGAGACGTATCCGGAGCGCTCCGAGGGGGAATTAACGAAGTTACGGGCGGCCATCGTTTGTGAGCCTTCGCTCGTGAACTTTGCAGAAGCTTACGCTTTCTCTGAGTTCATCTTGCTTGGAAAAGGAGAAGAGTTGACCGGGGGACGGAAGCGTCCGGCCTTGCTCGCCGATGTGTTTGAATCATACATCGGGGCGCTCTATCTCGACCAAGGGATCGAACCAGTCGAACAGTTCCTCGCCGAAGCGGTTTTTCCGAAAGTCTTGGCCGGTGTGTTTGAAGAGCAGACAGACTATAAGAGTCAGCTCCAAGAGAGCGTGCAACGGGAAGGGCTTGGCCCGGTGACGTACACGATCATCGAAGAGCGAGGCCCGGCTCATAGCCGGGAGTTCGTCGCCCATGCCCGCCTGTCGGACGATATCGTCGGAGAAGGGGTCGGGCGTTCGAAGAAAGAAGCCGAGCAAATCGCGGCAAAAGAGGCGTTGATTGAATTTAACCGCCGCTACGCCGATCTATAACGAAAAAAAGTGAGCCAAAAAAATTGGCTCACTTTTTCGTTTGGTCACGTCAATTGTCCGAGTTCTTCGACGATGCCGTCGACTTCAGAAATCGACAGTGATGACCGGTTCATCACGTAGTCGTAAATCTCTTTCACGGCGGTGGCGTCGGCGCGGTTATATTCTTCGGCTTTGATGGCGCCGCGATTGATGATGTTCATCTTGTCGAGAATCTCCTCGATCATTTGTTCGTTCGTCATGTGTCGTACCCCTTTCTACAGTTCTTTTTAGAATAGCATGATTCTAGCATTTTGACGAACTGTCAACTGTGGTAAAATAAACGAATGAATGCTTACTGAGGATAGGATGGTCACGATGCACTTAAAACGAATCGAACTCGCTGGCTTTAAATCGTTTGCCAAGCGGATTGAACTAGATTTCCGCCCCGGTGTCACCGCTGTGGTTGGACCGAACGGGAGCGGGAAATCAAATATATCGGATGCGGTGCGCTGGGTGCTCGGTGAGCAGTCGGCCAAGTCGCTCCGAGGCGCCAAAATGGAAGATGTCATCTTTGCCGGCAGTGAAGGCGAGAACCATCGGAACGTCGCCGAAGTGACGCTCGTCCTCGATAACACGGATGCGCATTTACGGCTGCCGTATGAAGAAGTGAGCGTGACCCGGCGTGTGTCCCGCAGCGGCGACAGCGATTACTTCATGAACAAAAAGCCGTGCCGACTAAAAGACGTCATCGACTTGTTCATGGATACAGGACTGTCCCGCGACGCGTTCGCGATCATCGGGCAAGGCCGGGTCGAACAAGTCATCTCCGGGAAGCCGGAAGACCGCCGCGCCGTCATCGAAGAAGCAGCCGGCGTCTTGAAGTATCGGCAACGCAAAAAACAAGCCGAGCGCAAGCTTCAAGACACAGAGTTGAACTTGTCACGAGTCGACGACATTTTGTACGAGCTGGCCGACCGTGTCGAACCGCTCCGTGAGCAAGCTGCGCTCGCTCGGGAATACCAAGTCGCGAAAGCCCGGCACGATGAGCTCGAGACAGGTATCCTCGGAGCCGAGATTGCCGAGCTCGGCGAGAACTTGACCGCCAGCCGGACCGGGCTCGAGACGGCGACAAGCGAAAAAGCAAAACAAAACACCGTGCTCGAGGCGATCGTCGCCGAACGGACCGAACTTGAGACGACGCTCGTCAACAAACGAGAAGAACTCGAGGCGCTCCATCACGAAGAACGGACACAAGCGACCGAACTCGAACGGCTCGTCGGTGAGATCAATTTGGCGCAAGCCCGTGAGGAACACGGTGCCGAGACGAAGGAACGGCTCGAACGGCAACAAGAAGAGTCGGCCGGCGAACTAGAGCAGCTAGACGTACGGCTACAGTCAGCGCGAGCGGACTTGGCATCGAAACGCACGGCACTCGAAACGATCGAATCGGCGCGAAGCGAACTCGACAAAAAACTCGAGGCCGCATCGCGTGATTTCGACGCGGAAATCGAGGCGCTCCAAAGCGAAGCGTTCGAACTCGCGACGACTCGGGCCACGCTCACGAATCAACAGAAGCGCGAAGAGCGGGATATCGAGCAGGCAAAAGAAGCGACCGAACGGTTGCTGCGGGAAAATAAAGATCGGCTTGACGTCCGGACGGAACAGACGGCCGTGCTCAATCAGGAACGAGAGCGTCTCGAAACGTCACGCGCGGCGTGGCAGCAACTGCTCGAGCGTGAAGACGAGCTCTCGGCCGAGGCGACGACGCTTCGCGACAAATTGACGCGGGCGGAACAGTCGTACCACGACCTCGACCGGCGCCGTCAAAAGACCGAAGACCGCATCGACATGCTCGAACGGATGAAACAATCGTATGAAGGCTACTTCCATGCGGTCAAATTCGTCTTGAAAGACCGTGGTCCCGGCGTGCTCGGGGCCGTGGCGGAACTGATTCAAGTGCTCCCGACGTACGAGGCCGCCATCGAGACGGCGCTCGGTCAGACGCAACAACACATCGTCGTCACCGAAGAATCGGTCGGACGCCGCGAGATCGACAAGTTGCGCCGGGCGAGTGCCGGCCGAGCGACGTTCGTTCCGATGACGACCGTCAAGGAGCGTTTCGTCCCATCCGAAGTCGTCCACCGGCTTGAAGCGATGGACGGATTCATTGGGGTCGCATCTGACCTAGTGTCGACAGAAGCGACGTATGACAAACTGAAACGTTCACTCCTCGGTGCGGTCATCGTCGCCAAGACGCTCGAAGTTGCGAACCGGATCGCCCAGACGACCGGATATCGCTATCGCATCGTCACGCTCGACGGGGATATCGTCAACGTCGGCGGTTCGATGACCGGTGGGAGCCGGAAACAAGGCGTCGCGTTGTTCACCCAGTCACGTGAACTCGATGATTTGAAACAAGGTCTCACACAAGGGCTCGCCATGCTTCACGAGCAACAGTTGCGCGTGACCGAGTATACGGAGGCACTCGGACGACTCGAGGTTGAACTTCAGGCGTTACGGGCGGAAAAACGAAACAACGAGAACGCTCTTCGGGAACGCGAAGCGGCATATCGTGAACTTGAACGCGTCAGTCAAGACGCGAAAGCACAACTAGAACTGTTTGACCACGAGATGAATCGATACGCGAAGACGATTGAGTCGTCGTCAGCAGAACTCGCGCGTCTCTCAGAAGAAATCGCTACGACATCGACAAAAGAGACAGCGCTCCGAAAACAACTCGAGTCGCTCCGGGTCGAACAAGCGAAAGGCGCCGAGACGACCGACGAACTGCGTGAGACGTTGCGTCAAAACGAACTTGACCGTCAGCGGCATACGCTCGAAGTGGAGCGGGTCGAGGCTGAAGCCGAACGGCTCGAGGATGAACGGTTGAAACTCGTCACAAGGATCGGCCAAGTCGAGGCCGAGCTCGCACGTCTCGCGAGCGGGAAAATCATCTCATCGGCCGAATTGCGCGTCAGCCATGAAGCGGCCATCGGACAAATGGAGACGCTCAAACGGCGAATCGATACCGAGACGGCCGGACTGAAGGCGCAAGAAGAGTCGCATCGCATCCTTCGCCAACGCGAGCAGCAAGCGACGGATCTGTTGCGCCGCCTTGACGCGGACGTTAGGAAAGCCGAGACGATGCTGAACGAGCTCGAGTTGAAACGGCAGTGGAAGCTCGATGCGCTCGAAGAACGGGGACTCGTCTTCGAACTTCTTCCGGCACTCGATCTGCCGCTCGAAGAGGCGCGCGAGGAGTTCAAGCTGCTCGTCCGCCAAATCGAGGAGATCGGGCCGGTGAACGTGAACGCGATTGAAGAGTTCGACATCGTCAACGAACGTTTCACGTTCCTATCGGAGCAACGCGATGACCTCGTGAGCGCCAAAGAAGATTTGTACGACATCATCTCGGAGATGGACCGCGAAGTGACGCGTCTGTTCAGCGAGACGTACACGTCGGTACGCAACCACTTCAAGCAGACGTTCAAAGAGCTGTTCGGTGGCGGCGAGGCCGATTTGAAATTGATTGACGACGGTGATCTGCTCAATACGGGAATCGATATCGTCGCGAAACCGCCAGGGAAGAAACTGCAAACGCTCAGCCTGTTGTCAGGCGGGGAGCGGGCACTGACGGCGATCGCTTTACTATTTGCCATCTTGAAGACGCGCCCGGTACCGTTTTGTGTCCTCGATGAAGTCGAGGCGGCACTTGACGAAGCGAACGTCCATCGCTTCGGCGAGTACGTGCGGACGTTGTCGATCGATACCCAGTTCGTCATCATCACCCACCGCAAAGGGACGATGGAGGCGGCTGACATGTTGTACGGCGTGACGATGCAACAAAACGGGGTGTCCGAGGTGCTTTCGGTCGAGTTGGCCGAAGCGAAGCGCGTCGTCGAGACGGAACAAGAGATGGAGGAATTGACTTGAGCTTTTTTAAAAAATTAAAAGATAAACTGACGACCTCGACACAAGAAGTGTCCCAAAAATTTACGGACGGGTTGACGAAGACGCGTGACGGGTTCGCAAGTGCCGTCAACGATCTCGTCTACCGCTTCCGGGAAGTCGATGAGGACTTCTTCGACGAACTTGAAGACTTGCTCATCCAAGCGGACGTCGGCGTGACGACGACGATGGACCTCGTCGAGGATTTAAAAGAAGAAGTGAAGCGCCGCAACTTGAGAGACCCTGAGGCCGTCCGTGATGCGCTCGTCGAAGTCGTGGCCAAACGACTCCAAGAAGACGAGTCGGAGCGGGAGTTGAACATGCAAGACGGGTTGACCGTCATCTTGTTCGTCGGGGTAAACGGTGTTGGGAAGACGACGACGATCGGTAAACTGGCCCATCAGTTGAAGTCAGAAGGTCGCTCGGTCATGCTCGCGGCAGGCGACACGTTCCGGGCCGGCGCCATCGACCAGCTCCAAGTGTGGGGCGAACGGGCCGGCGTCCCGGTTATCCGTCAGGCGGAAGGGTCTGACCCGGCCGCGGTCGTCTTCGATGCCGTCCAGGCGGCGAAGTCGCGCGGCGTCGACGTCCTCATTTGTGACACGGCGGGCCGTCTTCAAAACAAGGTCAACTTGATGAAGGAGCTTGAGAAAGTGAAGCGCGTCATCGAGCGGGAAATCCCGAACGGACCGCACGAAGTGCTCCTTGCTTTGGATGCAACGACGGGTCAGAACGCGATGATGCAAGCGAAAGCGTTCCAAGAAGCGACGAACGTGAGCGGGATCGTCTTGACGAAACTCGACGGGACGGCAAAAGGCGGGATCGTGCTCGCGATTCGAAACGAGCTCGATATCCCGGTCAAATACGTCGGTCTCGGCGAGAAGATTGATGATTTACAACCGTTCGACCCGGAACAGTTCGTGCTCGGACTATTCGGGGACGTATTTGAAGAAAAAGCACAACCAAACGATGACCTCGCCTGACTTTCACTGTTAAGAAAAAAACTTGACAAGAGGTTAGGACGGCTGTACTATTGGTAGTTGTAAAGGGATTTCACTTAACATGTGGAGGTGGAACGGATGTCGCTCGAAAAGACGAATCGAATGAATTATTTATTCGATTTTTATCAAGCGCTTCTCACGCCGAAACAGCGCAACTATATGTCTCTTTATTACCTAGATGACTTTTCGCTCGGAGAGATTGCGGAAGAGTTCGAAGTCAGCCGTCAAGCGGTCTACGATAACATAAAGCGTACTGAAATGATGCTCGAGCAGTACGAGGAGAAATTAGAGTTGTTCACGAAACACGAACAGCGTCAACTTCTGCTCCAGACGCTCAAACGTCAAGTCGAGCTTTCACCCGACGCGACGGAGACAATTTCGGCGCTTGAGAATTTAGAGTAGGGGGCTGAAGCATGGCATTTGAAGGATTATCAGAACGATTGCAGGCGTCACTTGCGAAGATGCGCGGCAAAGGAAAAATCTCAGAGGCTGATGTCAAAGAGATGATGCGTGAAGTTCGCCTCGCGCTCCTTGAAGCCGACGTCAACTTTAAAGTCGTCAAACAGTTCGTCAACGACGTGAAAGGACGGGCCATCGGCCAAGACGTCATGAGATCGTTGACGCCAGGACAACAAGTCGTCAAAATCGTTCACGAAGAGCTAACGACTTTGATGGGTAGCGATGTCGTCCCGATCACCTTTAGTTCGAAACCGCCGACGGTCGTCATGATGGTCGGATTACAAGGTGCGGGGAAAACGACGACGACCGGCAAGCTAGCGAACTTGATTCGCAAAAAGCATAACCGGAGTCCGCTCCTCGTCGCGGCCGATATTTATCGTCCCGCGGCCATCAAGCAGCTCGAGACGCTCGGCAAACAGCTCGATTTACCGGTCTTCTCACTTGGCGATCAAGTGAAACCGGAAGAGATTGTGACGAAAGCGCTCGAGCACGCCAAAACAAATCATCACGATTTCGTGTTGATAGATACGGCCGGTCGCCTTCACATTGACGAGACGCTCATGGGTGAGCTCGAAAACGTGAAAGCGATCGCCAAACCAAATGAAATCTTCCTCGTCGTCGATGCGATGACGGGACAAGATGCGGTCAACGTGGCCGACAGTTTCAATGAGTTGCTCGGGATTACCGGGGTCGTGCTCACAAAGCTCGACGGAGACACACGCGGAGGGGCAGCCCTTTCAATTAAGGCAGTCACGGGAGCGCCGATTAAATTCGTCGGTCTCGGTGAAAAGTTGGATGCCCTCGAACCTTTCCATCCGGAACGCATGGCGTCACGGATTCTCGGAATGGGAGATGTGCTCACGCTCATTGAAAAAGCCGAGTCACAGATGGACCAAGATGCCGCCAAAGAGCTCGAGAGCAAAATGCGCGATGCATCGTTCACGTTCGATGATTTTATCGAGCAATTGGGTCAAGTGAAAAACATGGGCCCGATTGATGAGTTACTTTCGATGTTACCTGGTGCAGGTAAGATGAAAGGGTTGAAGAACGTCCAAATCGACGAGAAACAACTCGATCACGTCGAGGCGATCATCCGCTCGATGACGAAGCATGAGCGCGCGAATCCAGAAGTGCTCAACGCGAGTCGTCGTAAGCGAATCGCAAAAGGAAGCGGTCGCTCCATCCAGGAAGTGAACCGTCTCATCAAACAGTTCGACGACATGAAGAAGCTGATGAAGCAAATGTCGGGACAAATGAAAGGGAAGAAAAAAGGCCTCGGTCTTCCATTCTTCTAATAAAACTTTTGTCAGTCGGACGAAAAAGCAGTATACTATTAAAGTTGTCAATTCTTAAACACATGATGGAGGTATATTACCATGGCAGTTAAAATTCGTCTCAAGCGCATGGGCGCAAAAAAATCACCTTTTTACCGGATCGTTGTCGCTGATTCACGTTCACCACGTGATGGCCGCTTCATCGAGCAAGTAGGACACTACAACCCGGTTGCAAAACCTGAAGCAGAAGTTCGCATCGACGAAGAACTCGCTCTCAAATGGTTGGCAGACGGCGCTAAGCCATCTGACACAGTTCGTAACTTGTTCTCTAAAGCAGGGATCATGGAGAAATTCCACAACGCGAAAAACGCGAAGTAATGCTGTGGCCGACCTTTTATGGGGTCGGCCTATTTTTGTGAGGAGGGATACAATGGATTGGTTGTACGTTGGAAAGATTGCCAATACGCACGGGTTAAAAGGGGAGCTGAAAGTGCTCGCCGCCACCGATTTCCCCGAGGAGCGCTTTAAAAAGGGCAGTACGCTCTATCTGGACGTCGACGGTAAGAAGATGCCGTTTGAAGTGACGACGTATCGTCCGCACAAACAGTTCCATCTCGTCACGTTCAAAGGGCTCGAGAACATCAACCTTGTCGAGAAGTATAAAGGGATGAAGCTGTACGTCCATGCCGAGCATGTGCATGAGCTTCCGGAACATGAATTTTATTACCATGAGATCATCGGCTGCGAGGCGATCGTCGACGGGAACGTCATCGGCGTCGTCGACGACATCTTTGAGACAGGCGCGAATGACGTCTGGGTCATCAAGCGCCCTGGCAAACCGGACGCGCTCATCCCGTACATCGAGTCGGTCGTAAGTGAGATCGACGTGGATGCGAAGCGTGTCATCATCACCCCGATTCCGGGAATGATCGACGATGAAGATTGATGTCTTGACACTTTTCCCCGACATGTTCGCCCCGCTCGACCATTCAATCGTCGGACGGGCGCGCACGATCGGACAACTAGAAGTGAACTACATCAATTTCCGTGACTATTCGACGAACAAGCATCAGAAAGTCGATGACTATCCGTACGGCGGGGGAGCGGGCATGTTGCTGACGCCCCAACCGATCTTCGACGCGTACGACGCGATCGAGAAGACGCGGCCCCGGGTCATCATCACGACACCTACGGGCCGACCGTTCACCCAACGTGTGGCCGAGGAATGGGCGAAGGAAGACCATCTCATCTTTTTGTGCGGTCATTACGAAGGGTTCGACCAACGGATTCATGATGAACTCGCGACAGACGAAGTGTCGATCGGGGACTTCGTCTTGACCGGCGGTGAACTCGCGGCGATGGTCATGATCGATGCGACGGTCCGCCTGTTGCCTGACGTCTTAGGGGCCCAGGCGAGCCATGAGGACGATTCGTTCTCGACCGGACTGCTCGAATACCCGCATTACACGCGTCCTGCCGACTTTCGCGGCTTGAAGGTGCCTGACGTCTTGTTGTCGGGCAATCATGCGAAAATCGAGACGTGGCGCCGGGAGCAGTCGCTGTTGCGGACGCATCGGCGCCGGCCCGATTTGCTCGAGCAGGCCGGATTGACGGAAACCGATAAAAAGTTTCTCGAGTCGTTGCGCGATTGAACAATTTATGCTATGTTTGAGCATGTGGGTTAACCCCGCCGATTACCGATGTTCCGCTATTGGATGCCTGGGCATATGAAGATATGAACATTGAAGAAAAAGGAGAATACATTCATGAACACACAAAAACTGTTCCGTGAAATCACAGAAGAACAATTCAAATCGGACGTACCTGCTTTCCGTCCTGGTGACACAGTACGTGTCCACGTTAAAGTCGTAGAGGGAACGCGCGAGCGTATCCAGATCTTCGAAGGCGTAGTCATCAAGCGTAAAGGTGGCGGCATCAGCGAAACATTCACAGTCCGTAAGATCTCTTACGGCGTAGGTGTTGAGCGTGCATTCCCGCTTCACTCACCACGTGTCGCGCAAATCGAAGTCGTTCGTTACGGTAAAGTCCGCCGTGCGAAACTTTACTACCTCCGCAACCTTCGCGGTAAAGCAGCACGTATTAAAGAAATCCGTCGTTAAGATGGGGATTAAGCTTGTCGCTTGCGACAAGCTTCTTTTTTTCTAGTACAATAAGTTCAAACGGACAGAGGAGTGAGGCATGTTGAAAGAAGTGTTCAGTTGGATTAAGGCGATCGTTGTAGCGCTCGTCATCGCGTTCGTGATCCGGACGTTCATCTTTGTACCTGTCATCGTCGAAGGCGAATCGATGATGCCGACGCTCCAAAATGCCGATCGTATGATCGTCAGTAAGATCTCGAACTATATCGGAGAGCTCGATCGTGGGGACATCATCGTCTTCCATGCGACCGAATCGAAAGATTACATCAAACGCGTCATCGCCATCCCTGGCGACACGCTTGAATATCGTGACGATACGCTCCTTTTGAACGGGGAGGCGGTCGAGGAGCCGTATTTGGACGATTTCCGCGCCCAAATGAACGGATTCCCGCTCACTGAGAACTTTACGCTTGAACAAGTGACGGGCGAGTCGGTCGTCCCGGACGACCATTACTTCGTCATGGGTGACAATCGACAAAACTCGAAAGATAGCCGAGAAATCGGTCTCGTCTCGAAAGAGGATGTCGTCGGCAAAACGAACTTCGTGTTCTGGCCGCTAGACGACTTCGGGACGGTAGAAGAATAAGGTGGTGTTTTTTTGGCAATTCAATGGTTTCCTGGCCACATGGCCAAAGCAAGAAGACAAGTAACAGAAAAAATCAAGCTGATCGATGTCGTCATCGAACTCGTCGATGCACGTGTCCCGCAGTCGAGCCGAAACCCGATCGTCGATGAGATCACGGCGGGCAAACCGCGGCTCATCGTGCTCAATAAAGCCGACATGGCCGATCCTGTCGTGACGGACGCTTGGCTCCAAGCGTTCAAGCGTGACGATGTCGAAGTCGTCGCCGTCGATTCGAAGCATAGCAAAGGCTTGAAGCAGCTCATGACGGGCGCCGAGAAGCTCATGAAAGAAAAGCACGACCGCATGCGCGAGAAAGGCCGCAACCCTGGCCCGATCCGTGCCCTCATCATCGGTATCCCGAACGTCGGGAAGTCGACGCTCATCAACCGTCTCGCCGGACGCAACATCGCCATCACGGGTGACCGCCCGGGTGTGACGAAGCGCCAGCAATGGATTAAGATGAAAGGCGGCGAGATGGAGCTGCTCGATACACCGGGAATTTTGTGGCCGAAGTTCGAGGACCAGCTCGTCGGCTATCGCTTAGCGGCGACAGGGGCGATCAAGGACGAGATCTTGAACTTGGACGATATTGCCATGTACACGGCACGCGAGCTTCGGGCGCGGTATCCGGAACAGTTGAAGGACCGCTTCAAACTCGATGAGTTGCCGGAGGACGCGGTCGAACTGCTTGAACAGATCGGCAAGAAACGCGGACTCATCAGCGGCGGCTACGTCGATTTTGAGAAAGCGAGCGAATTGTTGTTAAACGAGTTGCGTCACGAAAAGATCGGTCGAATCTCTCTTGAGACCCCGGCCGACCATGAGATGGCGTGAAGCCCTGTGCAAACAGGGCTTTTTTGGATAGGAGGCACAATGTGACGATTCAACAGATTAAACAACGGCTTCAGACCGTCCGATATGAGGAGTGGGAAGACGTGAAGCGCGAGCTAGGCAATGACCCGAGAACCGGGGTGCAAGCGCTCCTACGGCAACGTGAGCGTCGTTTCGAGGCCGATCAAGCGCTCCGTGACGACTTTGTCCGCCGGTCCAAGCACGAAGCGGCGCTTCGGGCGGATGGATTCGTCCGGGTCGCCGGCGTCGATGAAGTCGGCCGGGGACCGCTCGCCGGACCGGTCGTCGCGGCAGCGGTCATCTTGCCGGAAGGATTTTATAGTCCCGGCCTCAACGATTCGAAGCAGATGACGAAATCGGCGCGAGAACGGGCATATTCGGAAATTCTCGAGCAAGCGGTCGTCGGGGTCGGAATCGTCGACGCGCCGACGATTGATCAAATCAACATATATGAAGCGACGAAGCTCGCGATGATGGAGGCGGTCCGTCGGCTCGACGGTGTCGACGCGCTGTTAGTCGACGCGATGACACTCGACCTCGACACGAAGCAGACGTCGCTCGTCAAAGGCGACACGTTGAGCGTCTCGATCGCGGCGGCGAGCGTCGTCGCCAAAGTCATGCGTGACAAGATGATGGAAGACTATGCCGTCTTGTACCCGGGTTACGGTTTTGAACGGAACGCGGGCTACGGGACGAAAGATCATTTGACGGGGCTTGCGGAACACGGGATCACACCGATTCACCGGAAGTCGTTCGCCCCGATCAAACATATGTGAAGGAGGGAGCCGGATGCGGATCGACCACCAAGGGGTCATGCCGTTCAAAGTGACCGAACAAACCTCACGGCCGTTGCTTCTCGGCAACACGGTCGTCGGTCGGGTGCTGCAACTGTTGCCTGGCAATGAGGCGGTCATGCAACTGCCGCAAGGGCTGTTCCGTGTCGGGGTGAACGCCGACGTCAAAGAAAACGTGACGTATAAGATGGTCGTCACCGAGCTCGAGCCGAAGCTCGTCTTAAAAGTCGTGCCGCAAGCGCCGGACGGACAAACGGTCCGCTCGCCGCTCGCTTTGCTCACGACCGAACTCGCCCGTCTCGCCAGGCAACCGCTCGACACACCGGAACCGCTCAAGGCGCAAGGTCAAAAACTGCTTGAGAGCGGGGCCGGGGCCGACTTGAAGCAGTTGGTCGGTGACTTGTTCAAAGTAAAAGGGGACGCGAAGTTCGAGCAGTTCGTCAAGGCGCAGGAGACGTTCAATGCGGTCCAGACGCCGCCGTTTGTCGCTCACTCATTTCACATACCGCATTTGGGGCCGTTTGAACACGTGCGGTTTCGTCTCGAGGCGCCGAAACGGGATATGGTCGACTCAGACCATGCCCGCATCGTCTTGTTTCTAGAGACGCCACGGTACGGTGAGACGGGCATCGACTTGCTCGTGCAAAAGCGACATATCACGGTGAAAGTGTTCAATGAAAGACATGACCTTTCCCCGTTCGTTCATGCCTATGAGCCAGTGCTCGGCGCGGCGCTGAAGGCAAACGGCTACGAGCTTTCCCGATTCGTCTTCGAAGATCAAGTAGAGTCGGTGCCAGAAGTGTTCGCACCGCTTGGAAAGGTGGACCGGCGCATATGACGGAACGAAAACAAGCGATCGCCTTATCGTATGAGCAATCGATGGAGTCACCGCGTGTCGTGGCCAAAGGCGGCGGGCTCGTCGCCGAGCGGATGCTCGCGCTCGCGCAAGCGAACGGTGTCCCGATCCATGAGGACCCGGCTCTCTTGTCTCTACTCGGTGCGTTGCACATCGAAGAGCACATCCCGGACGACTTATATCAAGTCATTGCCGAGCTGTTCGTGTTTCTTTATCAGATGGAACAAGACAAAATCAAGGATGTCTAGAGGTAGATGTGAAAAAAAGATGAAAAGTTAAAGCAAGAACGATAGACAGCGCTTTCAGTTTTTCGTTACAATAGACGTGCCGATATTAAAGGGGACTAAGGGGGAAATGAAATGAATATCCATGAGTATCAGGCAAAAGAACTGCTTCGTGCGTTTGGTGTGGCCGTACCTACGGGCTATCCGGCGTTTACGGTTGAAGAGGCAGTTGCCGCCGCCGCCAAGCTTGACGGCGAACTGAAAGTAGTCAAAGCACAAATCCACGCAGGGGGCCGCGGTAAAGCCGGCGGTGTCAAACTTGCGAAGACGGATGAAGAAGTCAAACAGTATGCAGCAGAGATTCTTGGCAAGACGCTCGTCACGCATCAGACAGGACCTGAAGGTAAAGTCGTTCAACGTCTCTACATCGAAGAAGGTTCTGCCATCGATCAAGAATTTTACTTAGGACTTGTGCTTGACCGTTCGATCGGCCGAATTGTCATCATGGGTTCATCTGAAGGTGGTATGGACATCGAAGAAGTCGCTGAACATACACCGGAGAAGATTCATAAAGAAATCGTCGACCCGGTCGTCGGACTTCGTCCGTTCCAGGCTCGCCGACTCGCGTTCAAAATGGAAGTACCGACGAAACTCGTCAACAAGTTCAGTGACATGGTCATGAAACTGTACAAAGTATACGTCGAGACGGACTGCACGATCGCGGAAATCAACCCGCTCGTCACGACGAAAGACGGCAACGTCATCGCCCTCGACGCGAAACTCAACTTCGACAGCAACGCGCTCTACCGTCATTCAGACATTCTCGACCTCCGAGACACGACAGAAGAAGACCCGCGTGAAGTCGAGGCGTCAAAACACGACCTTAGTTACATCGCGCTCGATGGGAATATCGGATGCCTCGTCAACGGAGCCGGGCTCGCCATGGCGACGATGGATATCATCAAGCACTACGGCGCCGAACCCGCCAACTTCCTCGACGTAGGCGGCGGTGCGACGAAAGAGAAAGTAACCGAAGCGTTCAAGTTGATCTTGTCGGACGACCAAGTAAAAGGTATTTTCGTCAACATCTTCGGAGGAATCATGAAGTGCGACATTATCGCTGAAGGCATCGTCGCGGCGACGAAAGAGGTTGGCCTCGACTTGCCTCTCGTCGTGCGCCTTGAAGGAACAAACGTGGATGCGGGAAGACGCATTCTCGATGAATCTGGACTTGCGATCACTTCTGCGACCTCGATGGATGATGGGGCAGAAAAAATCGCGGCACTCGTTCGATAAGGGGGAAACGACATGAGTATTTGGGTGAATCAAGATACAAAAGTGATCATTCAAGGGATCACGGGGAAACAAGGTCTGTTCCACGGCGAACAGATGTTAGCGTATAACACGAAACTAGTCGGAGGGGTCACGCCGGGCAAAGGCGGTACGACCGTTCTCGATAACGTGCCTGTCTTTAACACCGTCTCTGATGCGGTCGAAGCGACAGGTGCGAACGCATCAATCATCTACGTGCCACCGGCGTTTGCGGCTGATTCGATCATGGAAGCAGCGGACAGCGGCATCGAGTTGATCATCTGTATTACAGAAGGCATCCCGGTCATCGACATGATTCAAGTAAGCCGTTATCTCGAAGACAAACCAACTCGCTTGATCGGTCCGAACTGCCCGGGTATCATCACACCAGGCGAAGCGAAACTTGGCATCATGCCAGGTTATATCCACACGAAAGGTCACGTCGGCATCGTGTCACGCTCAGGGACGCTCACGTATGAGGCGGTCCATCAGTTGACGACGGCCGGCATCGGTCAATCGACGGCGGTCGGCATCGGGGGCGACCCGGTCAACGGAACGAACTTCATCGACACGCTCAAAGCGTTCAACGAAGACGACGACACGAAAGCCGTCATCATGATCGGTGAGATCGGTGGAACTGCCGAAGAAGAAGCGGCCGAATGGGTGAAAGCGAACATGACGAAACCGGTCATCGGCTTCATCGGCGGTCAAACGGCTCCAGAAGGCAAACGGATGGGCCATGCGGGCGCCATCATCTCGGGCGGTAAAGGTACCGCTGCCGAGAAAATCAAGACGCTCAACGCCAACGGCATTGAAGTCGCCGAGACACCAGCTGTCATCGGAGAGACACTCATCCGCGTGTTGAAAGAAAAAGGTTTATACGAAGCTTGTGTCACGGGCCAACCGACGACGTAAGCCGAATCGGTCAGAGGGATGAATCTTCATCCCTCTTTCTTATAAAGGAGATTGTGATGAATCAAACAATTGCCCGTTTTGCAGCCGAACGGTTGCCTGTCGAGTTCGTCCATCACTACTTGTCCGGTTCTCTCGATCTTTATCACACCGCGCCTTCCGTCTCGAGAAAGGTTGAACGGGCGCTGCGGAGCACGCAGACGTACCGTCACTTTATCACGTGGGAAGACCCAATTTTCCCGGAGCGGTTGTTACACATACCGAATCCGCCTTACTGTTTGTTTTACCGAGGAGATTTAGAGGTACTACAAGAAAGAACGACCGCATTGGTCGGAAGTCGTGAATTGAATCGTATTAGCCGTCCGCTCGTCGAATATTTACATCCTTTAATAGAAGAAACTGTCTCGATTTCAGGTGGTGCGATCGGCATCGACGGGCTCGTGCATGAACTCGCGCTGTCGCTTCAACGTCCGACCGTCGCCGTGCTCGGATCTGGTTTTATGCACCTCTATCCGACCGCCCATCAAGAATTGTTCAGAAACATCGAGCGGGGCGGTTTGTTGCTCAGCGAGTATGTCCCTGAGACACCCGTGAAGAAATTTCAATTTTTAGAACGGAACCGTCTCGTCAGCGGACTCGGTGACCGACTCGTCGTCGTGCAAAGTCGCCAGCAGAGCGGGACGATGAACACGGTCGGTCATGCGCTCGAGCAAGGGAAAACGGTGTTCGCGGTTCCGGGAAGTCCGCTCGATCCGCTCGCTGCCGGGCCGAACCGACTGATCGAAGAAGGTGCGATTCCATTGACGAATCCCGATCAAATTGTGAACGATCTCATGATTGCACGTTGACAAATCATCGAGAACATGAATATTATGGTAGGGATTTAAATGACCTCTAAAAGGGGAGCAGATGTATGGCAAAATATTTGGTGATCGTCGAATCACCTGCGAAAGCAAAAACTATTAAACGTTATTTAGGATCGAATTACACGGTCAAGGCCTCGATGGGTCACGTCATCGATTTACCGAAGAGTCAACTCGGTGTCGACGTCGAGCATGACTTCGAACCGAAGTATATTACGATCCGTGGAAAAGGGCCGGTCTTGAAAGAGTTGAAGACGGCCGCTAAAAAAGCGACGAAAATATTCCTCGCGGCTGACCCGGATCGCGAAGGGGAAGCGATCGCATGGCATTTGGCCCGTGCCCTCGGTGTCGATGAGACGACGGAATGTCGTGTCGTCTTCAACGAGATCACGAAAGATGCGATCAAGGAATCGTTCAAGCACCCGCGTAAAATCAATCACGACCTCGTCGACGCGCAACAGGCCCGTCGGATTTTGGACCGCCTCGTCGGATACGGGATGAGTCCATTGTTATGGAAGAAAGTGAAAAAAGGATTATCGGCCGGACGTGTCCAGTCGGTAGCCGTCAAAATGATCATCGACCGCGAACGTGAAATCAACGCCTTCGACCCGGAAGAGTATTGGACGATCAAACTTACCCTCAACCATGACGGTGAGACGTTCGAGACATCTTTCTACGGGAAAGACGGGAAGAAGATGGAACTGAAGACAGAAGCGGACGCGGACAAAGTGCTCGAGACGATCGGGGATTCGTTCAAAGTCGTCGACGTCACGAAAAAAGAACGGAAACGAAATCCATCGCTTCCGTTCACGACGAGTTCACTCCAACAAGATGCGGCGCGTAAGCTCAACTTCCGAGCCAAGAAGACGATGATGCTCGCACAGCAACTGTATGAAGGGATCGACCTCGGTAAGAAAGAAGGAACGGTCGGTTTGATCACATACATGCGTACCGACTCGACCCGAATCTCAGATTTGGCGAAAGCGGAAGCGAAGTCGTACATCGAATCGACGTTCGGCGAAGAGTATGTCGCCTTACAGAAACAAAAAGAGAAGAAGGCGACGAACGCCCAAGACGCCCACGAAGCGATTCGCCCGACTTCCGCTTTACGTGACCCGGCGACGATGAAGCCGTACTTGTCACGCGACCAGCTCCGGTTGTACAAACTCATCTGGGAACGCCTCGTTGCGAGCCAGATGGCACCGGCCGTATTGGACACGGTGAAAATCGATGTGGAATCGAACGGCATGATTTTCCGTGCCAACGGATCGACCGTCAAATTCCCAGGTTTCATGAAAGTGTATATCGAGTCGAAAGATGAAGATATCGAGGACACGAACCCTGAGAAAGAAGGGTTGCTCCCACCGCTTGAAGTAGAGGACACGGTCGCATTCGATACGATCGAACCGAAACAACACTTCACGCAACCGCCGCCGCGTTATACGGAAGCACGTCTCGTCCGGGCGATGGAAGAGCTCGGCATCGGTCGCCCGTCGACGTACGCCCCGACGCTCGATACGATTCAAAAGCGCGGTTATGTCGTGCTAGAAGAGAAGAAGTTCGTCCCGACCGAACTCGGGGAACTCGTCATCGAGATGATCAACGAGTACTTCAATGATTTCATTACCGTCCAGTTCACGGCGGACATGGAGACGCTCCTCGACTCGATCGAGAATGAGGAAGTCGCATGGACGGATGTCGTGGCCCCGATCTATCGCAGTTTCGAGAAACGGTTGAAGCGTGCAGAATCGGAAATCGAGAAAATCGAAGTGAAAGACGAACCGGCCGGAATCGACTGTGAGATTTGTGGATCACCGATGGTCATCAAGATGGGACGTTACGGCAAGTTCATGGCATGTTCTGGTTTCCCGAACTGTACGAACACGAAGCCCGTCCAAGTCGAAATCGGTGTCCCTTGCCCAAGTTGCAAAGACGGCCAAGTCGTCGAGCGACGCAGTAAGAAAGGCCGTCTGTTCTATGGTTGCTCGAACTATCCGGACTGCGAGTTCGTCTCGTGGGATAAACCGGTCGCGAAACCTTGTCCGGAGTGCGGCAAGATGATGGTCGAGAAGAAAATCAAGGACGGCGTCAAATATCAATGTACGAACTGTACCCATACCGAGGTACATCAGCAAGAGGAGGATTAATGTTGCAACAGCGTGTAACTGTGATTGGGGCCGGCCTTGCCGGCTCCGAGGCGGCTTGGCAACTCGCGAAACGCGGGATCCAAGTCGACTTGTATGAAATGAGACCGGTCCGTCAGACACCGGCACACCATACCGATCAATTTGCGGAACTCGTCTGCTCGAACTCGCTTCGGGCGAACGGCCTGCAAAATGCAGTCGGTGTATTGAAAGAAGAGATGCGCACGCTCGACTCGCTCATCTTAAAAGCGGCGGACACGGCGAGCGTCCCTGCCGGCGGCGCACTCGCCGTCGACCGCCACGACTTTGCCGGGTTCGTCACGGACACCCTTAAAAACCATCCGAACGTGACCGTGCATAACGAAGAGATTCAAGAAATCCCAGACGGCATCGTCATCGTGGCGACTGGCCCGCTCACGTCTCCGGACTTGTCGGCGTCACTGAAGGCGTTCACCGGGGAAGACTACTTGTACTTCTACGATGCGGCCGCGCCGATTCTTGACGGTGAGACGATCGACCGGGAAAAAGTTTATTTGAAATCAAGGTACGACAAAGGAGAAGCGGCTTATCTGAACTGTCCAATGACAGAAGAAGAGTTCGACGTCTTCTACGATGAACTCGTCAAAGCCGAAGTCGTCCCGCTCAAAGAGTTCGAGAAAGAAATTTACTTCGAAGGTTGCATGCCGTTCGAGGTGATCGCGCAACGCGGCAAGAAGACGCTTCTGTTCGGACCGATGAAACCGGTCGGACTCGAAGACCCGAAAACGGGCAAACGCCCGCACGCGGTCGTCCAGCTCCGTCAAGACAACTCGGCGGGTACCCTCTTCAACTTGGTCGGTTTCCAGACACATTTGAAGTGGGGCGAACAAAAGCGAATCATCCAGCTCATCCCTGGTCTTGAGAACGCTGAGATCGTCCGCTACGGCGTCATGCACCGGAACACGTTCATCAACTCACCGAACTTGTTGAAACCGACTTACCAGGCGCGCACGCGCGACACGCTCTTCTTCGCCGGACAAATGACTGGCGTCGAAGGCTACGTCGAGTCGGCCGCTTCAGGTCTCCTCGCGGGAATCAACGCAGCGAAACTGATTCAAGGCGAAGAACTCGTCGTCCTCCCACGCGAGACGATGCTCGGTTCGATGGCGCACTACATCACGACAACGGACGGAAAGCACTTCCAACCGATGAACGCTAACTTCGGTCTCGTGCCTTCCCTCGAAGATGCACCGAAAAAAATGAAGAAGCAAGAACGTTACGAGAAGTACGCGAACCGTGCCCTCGAAACGATTCAACAGTATAAAGAGATTTAAGGGAAAGGAGCCATTTTTTGGCTCCTTTTTCATGAATTTAAATTTCAATTGTGTAATTTGTACAACACTTTGAAAATTTTCAGATTATTGAAGGGGTTTCTATTGTCACCTCCGATTCTGTATGCTATGCTAATTTCGATTTGACGGGAACAGGCGTTTTTATGCCAAAAACAAGGGGGCGAGCGAATGGGATTCGGCGAGGATCAACAATCATTTTTACGCTATTGCCAAGTCGAACGACGACTGTCGCCTCACACGAAACGCTCTTATGAGCAGACGCTCGACCAGTACGCCGCATATTGCCAATCGACACATCTCGAACCGTATGATGTGGAGTCGGCGCGGCGTTATTTATATGCGCTTTATGAGGCCGAGGCTGCGGCCTCGACCGTGTCGCAAAAAGTGTCTTGCCTGAAACAGTTCGGGAAGTTCGTCGCACGTGAGAACGGGGGCGAGCCGCTGTTTCATGGCTTGACGTCACCGAAACGCCGCAAGACGATTCCGACGTTTGCCGTACCGAGCGAGATTGAACAATTGCTCCTCTTGGCAGCGGAGGAGAGCGACCCGTTTTTGCAAGCGCGGGACGTCGCCATCATCGAGATGTTGTACGGCACCGGCATCCGTGTCGCTGAGCTGTGCGGGATGGATGTCTCGTCATACGATGCCTCGCTCGCTTTCGTCCACGTTATCGGAAAAGGGAAGAAAGAGCGCTACGTTCCGATCGGCCAGTACGCCAAGGCAGCGCTCGACCGATACTTGCAAGTCCGGGAAACGCATGTTGGGGCACAGGAAACGGCTTTATTTCTCAGTCAAAAAGGGAATCGAGTGACAACAGACCAAATTCGTTACATGATGAAGCGGCTCAGAAAACGGGGCGGTCTTCAGAAGCCGTTGACGCCACACTCGCTCCGTCACAGTTTCGCGACCGACATGCTCGAGCGCGGTGCGGACTTGCGTGCCGTCCAAGAACTGCTCGGCCATGAGTCGTTGTCGACGACAGGCAGATACACTCACGTCTCGACGGAACGACTGCGGGCGGTCTATCAAGCTACACATCCGAGAAAGTAGGGGGTCATACTATGTTCCATGCAACAACGATTTTCGCTGTCCGTCATGAAGGCAAAGGCGCGATGAGCGGCGACGGGCAAGTCACACTCGGCAACGCCGTCATCATGAAGAACAAGGCGAAGAAAGTGCGCCGGCTCTACGGCGGTAAAGTCGTAGCCGGATTTGCCGGCAGCGTCGCTGATGCGTTCACACTATTCGAAAAGTTCGAGTCGAAGCTTGAGATGTATAACGGCAACCTTCCTCGGGCGGCCGTCGAACTCGCGAAAGAGTGGCGCGGTGACAAGATGCTTCGTCAACTCGAGGCGTTACTCATCGTCATGGACGACGAGCATCTGTTGCTCGTCTCTGGAAACGGGGAGGTCATCGAACCGGATGACGGGATTCTTGCCATCGGCTCGGGCGGGAACTACGCCCTTGCGGCCGGCCGGGCGCTCGTCCGGTACTCACCGGAGAAGTCGGCCGAAGAGATTGCCCGGGCCGCTCTCGAGATTGCCGGAGAGTTGTGCGTCTATACGAACGACCAAGTCATCGTAGAAACGATCGGAGGCGATTCAAAATGAAACGTGAATTGACACCACGCCAAATCGTGTCGGAGCTAGACCGGTTCGTCATCGGACAAAAAGATGCGAAGCGGGCAGTCGCGATTGCGCTTCGCAACCGCTACCGTCGTCAAAAACTGAGTGCGGACTTGCGCGACGAAGTCACGCCGAAAAACATTTTAATGATCGGACCGACCGGCGTCGGGAAGACCGAGATCGCCCGTCGGCTTGCCAAGCTCGTCGGAGCGCCGTTCATTAAAGTCGAGGCGACGAAGTTCACCGAGGTCGGCTACGTCGGCCGTGACGTCGAGTCGATGGTGCGTGACCTCGTCGAGGCATCGGTTCGTCTCGTCAAAGAAGATAAGAAAGAAGGCGTGAAAGACGAGGCGGAGGCCGCTGCGACAGAACGAATTCTCGATGCGTTGCAAGGGAAAGCCAAAGCCGAACCGACCACGGCCAACCCGTTTGAGGCGTTGTTCGGCGGACAGGCGCAAAAGCCGCAAGAACCGTCAACCGAGCAAGCATCTGACCGCTCGCAACTGCGCCGTTTACTCGAGCTCGGTGAGTTAGAGGACCGCTTGATCGAGGTCAACCTCGAAGAGAAACAGACGGTTGACTTGTTCCAAGGCCAAGGGATGGAAGGATTGTCGAATCTGCAAGACATGCTCGGCCAAATCGTCCCGAAAAAGCGGAAGAAACGGAAGCTTCCTGTCCGGGAAGCCCGACCGCTCATCGTCGCCGAAGAGGCCGAGAACTTGCTCGACATGAATGAAGTCCATGACGAGGCTGTACAGCGCAGCGAACAAATGGGGATCATCTTCGTCGATGAGATTGATAAGATCGCCACGAAATCGCAAGACCACGCCGGTGTCTCCCGTGAAGGGGTACAACGCGACATCTTGCCGATCGTCGAAGGTTCGACGGTCGTCACGAAGTACGGACCGGTCAAGACGGACCACGTCCTCTTCATCGCGGCTGGCGCGTTCCACATGGCGAAACCATCCGATCTGATCCCGGAACTTCAAGGACGTTTCCCGATCCGCGTTGAATTGAGCAGCCTGACCGAAGAAGACTTCGTGAAGATTTTGACGGAGCCGTCCCAGGCGCTTATTAAACAGTACACGGCGTTGCTCGAGTCGGAAGAAATCGGCGTCGAGTTCACGCATGAGGCGATTGAAGAGATCGCGAGGATCGCCACGCACGTCAACCGGGAGACCGATGACATCGGCGCGCGTCGCCTGTATACGATCATGGAGCGCGTGCTCGAGGACTTGTCGTTTGAGGCGGCCGATATGCCGCAGACGAGCGTTCAAATCACGCCTGCCTATGTAAAAGAGAAAGTCGGCTCGATCGCTGAAGATCGAGACCTTAGCCAATATATACTATAAGATTCTGTATGCACATACAGGGAGGAAAATTAGAATTATGAACTTACTAGATAAAACACGCCAATTGAACACGATGCTTCAACAAGAGGCGAGCGCACATGTCGACTTTAAAGAAATGGCCGACAAGATGCGTGAAGTGCTTGAAGCGAACACGTTCATCGTCAGCCGTCGCGGCCGTCTGCTCGGCTTCGCGATCAAACAACAAATCGAGAACGAACGCATGAAGGCGTTCCTCGTCGACCGTCAGTTCCCAGAACCGTACGCGTCGAACTTGTTCAACGTGAAAGAGACGACGGAGAACATCGACATCGACAGCGAATATACAGCCTTCCCGGTCGAGAACCGCGAACTGTTTCTCGAGTCGAAAACGACGATCGTCCCGATCATCGGAGGCGGAGAGCGTCTCGGCACACTCGTCCTCGGCCGTTTGAACAACGAGTTCACACAAGACGACCTCGTGCTCGCAGAATACAGCGCGACGGTCGTAGGGATGGAAATCTTGCGTGAGAAGGCGGCGGAAGCCGAGGCGTCTGCCCGGAAGAAAGCGGTCGTTCAAATGGCGATCAACTCCCTCTCGTATTCGGAACTTGAAGCGATCGAACATATTTTCGAAGAGCTCGGCGGTAATGAAGGGCTGTTAGTTGCTTCCAAAATTGCCGATAGAGTGGGAATTACTCGTTCGGTCATCGTCAACGCGCTCCGTAAGCTCGAGAGTGCCGGCGTCATCGAATCTCGTTCCCTTGGAATGAAAGGAACGTATATTAAGATATTGAATGATAATTTCTTGTTTGAATTGCAGAAGTTGAAATCGAATTGAAATAGACAAATCTCTGCTAAAGAAGTGTGATAACACCAAGGCAGACTATGGATTAGGTCTATAAACCCGTTCTTTCTAACGAAAGAGCGGGTTTTTTAGTGCAAAAGTAATTATTTTCAGAATATGTCGTAAATTCGACAAAATAAGGAGACACCATTTACCTGTTTTCCTAAAAATATCTTTCAGAACTGTTACAGATTTGTTTCAATGTAATAGTAGAATTTCCAAATAAGGTATATACATGCATCTTTATGAGAAAGTGAGTGAGCGGCATGAACTGGATTGGCACCGACTATCAATTGATGAAGCAAGCCATCAACCATTCGGTCATGAACCAAAAAGTGATCAGTCATAATTTGTCGAATATCGATACCCCGAACTTCCGGGCGAAACAAGCCGTCTTCGAGCAGACGTTGTCGAACGAGATGCGCTTGAAACTTGCCGGAGGACGTCCGAGTGAACGAGCGGGCACACAAATCGTGGACCGTGCCGGTGGTGCGATGCGAAGTGACGGGAACAACGTCGACCTCGATTTCGAGATGAGCGAGTTGGCCCGCAATCAGTTGCAATATGAAGCGATGATGGAGCAGCTCAACCGCCGGCTCGGCGGATTGAAGACTGTGATCCGAGGAGGCCGTTAACGATGGGTATGTTCGATAGTTTTCATATTTCGGCCACCGCACTGACGTCACAGCGACTGCGCATGGACACGGTGTCGGCCAACATCGCCAACGCCCAGACGACACGCGGCAAGCTCGTCGATGGGGAGTGGCAGCCGTATACACGAAAGATGACAGTGTTGCAGGAAGCGCCGTTCCAAAAACAATTGGCAGGCGCCGTGAAGGGCGGGGTGCAAGTCGCACGCATCGTCGAGGACGAAGCCCCGTACAAGCTATCTTACGACCCGAGCCATCCGGATGCGGACGAGCGTGGGTACGTGCAGTTGCCGAACGTGGACTTGCTGAAAGAAATGGTCGACCTGATGGGCGCCACTCGCTCGTATGAGGCGAACATCGCCGCGATGAACGCGACGAAAGCGATGCTCGTCAAAGCAATGGAAATTGGTAAAGGATAAGGAGTGACGAGTTATGCAGATTAATCCGGTTTCAATGATTGGAACTCAACCGACCACGCTTCCGAGCGTGAAGGATACCCCATCTCAGTTTGGATCGTACTTGAACGAGGCGATGCGGTCGTTGAACGACGTGCAACAAGCGACGAGCGCGGCTCGGGCTGACTTGGCCGTCGGCAAGGCGGACCTTCACCAAGTGATGATTCAAAGCGAAGAGTCGTCGATTGCGATGCAACTCGCGATAGAGGTGCGGAACAAGGCTGTCGAAGCTTATCAAGAAATGATGCGAATGCAAGTTTAATGTAGAGGATGACGAGTTGCGATGAATGATAAGTTAAAAGAACGATTCAGTTCACTGACCGGTTCGATCAAGGAGATGCCTGCGAACCGCAAAATCTTTTGGGGCATCGTCATCGCCGGCGTACTTCTCGTCGCGGTGGTCCTCACTATGTTACTCGCTCGGCCGAATATGGCGCCGCTGTATACAAACTTGTCGGCACAAGAAGCGGGAGAAGTGACGGAAAAACTGACGGCCGACGGTGTGAAGTCAGAGATCAAGGCGACATCGAACGGTGTGAGCGTTTACGTACCGAGTGAACGGGTCGACCAGTTGAAAGTAAACTTGGCGGCAGCCGGTATCCCGAAATCGGGTGCCATCGATTATAGCTTTTTCAGTGACAACGCCGGTTTTGGAACGACAGACCGGGAGATGGCCGTCATCGAGCGGAGTGCGATGCAAACCGAGCTCGAACGATTGATTACGCAAATCGAAGGCATCAACCAAGCGAAAGTCATTATTTCCTTGCCGGAAAAATCAGTGTTCTTGGCTGAAGACCAAGGCGAGCCGACGGCGTCGATCGTCTTGAACCTCGGGGCCGGCACGAGTTTGGAGCCGGCGACGGTCAAAGGGTTATACCACTTGATCAGTAAGAGTGTGCCGAACTTGAAGCCGGAGAACATCTCGATCATGGACCAATACTTCACGTATTACGACTTGGACCAGTCGACGATGGCCGGAGGCGGTTCGTCTGACCCGCTCGCCTTGAAGCGCCAAGTCGAGAAAGATGTCCGTCAACAAATTCAGCAGATGTTGTCCGTGCTGCTCGGTGAGCGGAGCGTCCTCGTATCGGTCACAGCCGATATCGATACGACGCAGACGGCAGAAGAACAAAATCTTGTCACCCCTGTCAACGAAGACAGCATGGAAGGCATCGTCACGTCAGCCGAACGGATCGCTGAAGCGTACACGGGCGGTACCGGAACGACGACTGCGGCGGGAACGGCTGAGAACGACACCGTTAACTTCCCGGCCGCGACCGGAAACGGGACCGAAGAGAGCGAGAAGAACCACGAGATCATCAACTATGAAGTGAACCGCATTACGAAACAAATCCAAAATGCGCCGTACACGATTCGCGACCTCGGCGTCCAGCTCATCGTCGAGCCGCCGAACGGTGCGACGACGATCGACCCGCAACTTGAAGGCGACCTTGAGACGATGATGTATTCGATCATCCGGACGTCGCTCGCCAAGACGGGGGAGGCGCTCACCGAGGTCGAGCTCGAACAAAAAGTCGTCGTCGTCTCACGTCCGTTCGCCGAAACGCAAGAAGCGGCCACAGTCGAGCAACCGACGCAGTGGTGGATGTATGCGGCTGCGGCCGGTGCCGTCCTGCTTCTCGCCCTCGTGTTCTTCGCACTCCGGAAACGGAAACAAGAACCGCTCAGCGAGACGAACGAATGGGAAGTACCGTATGAGGACGAAGTGCCGGACCTCGATCTCGAAGAGCGGGGCGAAGGCGCCGTCAAGAAGAAACAGTTGGAGAAATTGGCAGAGAGCAATCCAGAAGAATTCGCCAAGCTTCTTCGCACTTGGATGTCTGAGGAGTGAGTACCGTGAACTA
>NZ_JAFIFD010000055.1 GCF_020832205.1 Exiguobacterium sp.
CTTCCAGGGGATCAGCAAGCGAAGGGAGACCCAGCAGCGACAAAGTCGCGATGCGGCTCCCTGCTTGCCCCCAGAAAAGCGAGCTGTGCCCGGTCGGGCAAATAAAAAAGACTGCAGACAATGTTTTGTCTACAGTCTGAAAAGAATTTCCAAACCAATTGTTTGGAAATTCTTTTGTGTAGCTCTCAAAAAATCGTTCCAAAAAAACCCTTTCTTTGTTTGAGGCCTTATCATTCGGGGAAATTTAGGAATATATCGTTCCTTTATCGTCTTTTTTCGAAAATGTACATTTCCAATAGTAAGCAGTTGACTGCAATTGGAAAGTTTAGTATGCTTTTTGCTGTAGCAACATTGTCGAATTTTGACGATTCATGTCACCAAGAGATTTCGACATCATCGGAGGAGGAAATACAAAATGAAATCAACAGGTATCGTACGGAAAGTAGACGAGCTCGGTCGGGTCGTTATTCCAATTGAATTACGCCGGACACTCGGAATTGCTGAAAAAGACGCACTTGAAATTTACGTCGACAACGAGCAAATCGTTTTGAAAAAATATAAACCAAACATGACTTGCCAAGTCACTGGTGAAGTTTCAGACGATAACTTCAAATTGGCGGATGGGAAATTGATTCTCTCACCAGAAGGCGCACAACGCGTACTCGTCGAGTTGAAAAACATGCTCGAGAACTACTACAGCGAAGAGTAAGCAAGGAATTCCTTGCTTACTCTTTTTTGTCGACTTCATGATAGGCATCATACACTTCGTGGCGTGGTAAGCCACGCTCTTTCGCGACTTGTTTGATGGCGGCGTTCGGTTTGAGCCCGTCTTCGATATACCGATCCACGTGCTCAAGCGGGGATAACGTGTCCCACCAGTCGTTCGTTGGGGCGGTCTCCGTCGAGCCGCTCACTAAGACGACGAACTCGCCGCGCACTTCTCCTTCACACCAGGCTAGCGCCTCATCGACTGTGCCTCGTAAAAACTCTTCGTACGTCTTCGTCAACTCGCGGCCAAGAACGACGACTCGATTGCCGAACACGGCCTTAATACCGGTGAGCATCTCTTTTAAGCGATGCGGTGCCTCATAAAACACGAGCGTTCCCGGCTCATATTGAAGAGACGTCAACACGTCCGCCCGTTCTTTCTTTTTGCGGGGTAAAAATCCATAGTAAAGGAAGCGTTCCGTGGCAAGACCTGAGGCGACGAGTGCCGTAAGAGCCGCATTGGCCCCTGGCAAGACGACGACCGGGATGTCTGCTTCGATTGCAAGGCGGACGAGATCACTGCCCGGATCAGAGATGCCGGGCATGCCGGCATCTGAAACGACAGCGACCGATTTGCCTAGTCGGATGTCTTCAATGAGTCGCGGTCCGCTCACTTGCTTATTGTGTTCATGGTAACTGACGAGTTTTGTCTCGATGTCAAAGTGGCGGCACAACTTCATCGTCTGACGCGTGTCTTCGGCTGCGATCAAATCGACTTCGCGTAACGTACGGACAGCTCGGTACGTCATATCCTCTAAGTTGCCAATGGGAGTCGGTACGACGTATAGTGTCGGTCCATCAGTCTGATAACTTTTTTGTGAGTTCATTGCTCGTCCCCTCCATCAGCTTTTGTTTTTGCGCACGGGTCAACTGTTTAATCGACCACTCGTATTGCATCGCTTCACGCTTTGTATCGAATGACTTCACATACCGAAGCATCACCGGAAGACGGGCTCTCGTATACTTTGCTCCTTTCCCGGCGTTATGCACCTGAAGCCGCTTATCGACGTCGGTCGTATAGCCCGTGTAGTAGGTTTCATCGTTACACTCGACAATATAAGCGTAATATTTACGCATCGAGGATGTCTCGCATCGCCTTCGTGTACGTATCATCTTCTTCATAAACGATGAACGGAGGTAAAATCGTGAGTCCTGCTTTTCCATCTTTCGACCCCTCTATCAATAATGTGTTGGCGTCCCGTCCCGCCTTTGGATAGACGAGTTGCATCCGTTTCGGTTCAATCCGGTACGCGCGCATCAGCGTCAATATATCAAGCAATCGCTCAGGACGATGAACAAACGCTACTTTCCCGCCAGGCTTCACTAACTGACTAGCCGATCGGATACAATCCTCGAGCGTGCACAACACTTCGTGACGGGCAATCGTATGATGTTCGTTTTGATTGCGAAGTGACGTTTCATTCGCCAAGAAATAGGGCGGGTTACACGTCACGACGTCATATCGGGCGTGTCCGAGGACTGTTGCCACCTCTTTGACGTCTCCTTCTACAACACGCAACCGTCCTTCGAGCTTGTTGACCGTGATGCTTCGATTTGCCATGTCGACAAGTTTCGGCTGAATCTCAACACCGGTGACGTTTCCTTTCGTCCGGTACGATAAGAAGAGCGGAATCGCCCCCGTCCCGGCACACAAATCGACCAAGTTCCCTTTTTGAATCGGCACCCACACGAACTCGGCGAGTAAGACCGCATCGAGTGAGAATGAAAAGACATCATCGCTTTGAATGATTTTTCCGGGGCGCCCGAGCAAGTCGTCAAGACGCTCCCCTTGTTTTACTGTCACGCTTCGTTCCCTCCTACAATAACGACAAAGGCGACGGACGGACTTTCCGTCTATCGCCCCAATGTATTAATGTTTGTTCAACATCGACATGCAAAAAAGACAATCTCCGTCTTTTCTAACTTGCCCGTAATGCAAATTACAGATGTGGAACCCTTCTTGATATAGCGCCGCCAAGTTGTTCTGTCCTTTGCCTGATAGCGCAATTTGAGCGTCCCCATCAATCGTTTCCACTTCTGCCAGTTGTTCTACCTTCTCACGCAAATGATGGTTCTCGAGATACATATGCTGATTCTCTTCGAGCAAGTAGGCCAATTGTTCTTTTAATACGCCTAGATGTTCGGTTAACAGCTGCATCTGTTGCTCGATTGCATCGACTCGCATCATAACTTCCTTTTTATCCATTCTTTCCACTGCTCAGCACCCCATCACTGTTTCGACGGTTTTCGTTTGATCGCACCGACCTCAACGAGTTCGTCAATCGTATACGTCACTACTCGGGTCCGGTCACTCAATTCAACTTGCACCATTTGATCTAAGATGTTGAGACCGATGACACGCCCGTCACCTTCCGGAATTTTAATTCGTTTCCCGACATCCGGCAAGTCACGCTTCAACTCTTCGTACGTATCGTTTTCATATTTCAAGCAGCACATTAAACGACCGCAGACGCCCGAAATTTTGTTTGGGTTCAAAGAAAGGTTTTGGTCTTTCGCCATCTTGATGGATACCGGTTCAAATTCTCCTAGGAACGATGAACAACATAGTACCCGACCACACGGCCCAATCCCGCTTAACAGTTTCGCTTCATCCCGCACCCCGATTTGACGTAGCTCAATTCGTGTTCGAAACACGCTCGCCAAGTCTTTTACAAGCTCGCGGAAGTCAACACGTCCTTCTGCTGTGAAATAAAAGATGACTTTATTACGATCAAATGTATATTCAACATCGACAAGTTTCATCTCAAGTCGATGCTCACGGATTTTTTCTTCACAGACGGCGTGAGCGTCAAAAGCTGCCAATCGATTTTCTTGAACGATTTCAGCATCTTTATGATCAGCGACACGAAGAATCGTTTTTAATGGCAAAACGACCTCATCCTCGCCAAGCTGTTTTCCAACTTGGACGATTTCTCCGTATTCAATTCCACGCACCGTTTCAACGATGACATGGTCCCCACGTTCAAGCGTTGCTTCGCCTGGTGAAAAGTAATAGATTTTTCCCGCTTCTTTAAAACGGACTCCAACTACTTCAAGCACGCTCTCTTATCCTTTCTGTAAATCGAACGTTAACCGTTCGAACGTTAGTTGAGGATTGACGTTTGCCTCGAGTCGGCGAATCGCCTCGTGCACGTGTTCAATGGCATGAACGATTTTATGAACCGAGCGATCATTCACGAAAGCCTGATACAAAGCCTGTTCTCGTGTGAATAATTGCGGTACATATGCCGTCCGTACTTTAAAACGCAGAGACTCTTCTAACCAACTTTCAAATAGTTCGAGACCGACCCGCAGTTCATTGCGCCCTTTAAAATGACCGAGCCATTTCTCTTGAGCGAACAAGAGCAATTCTTGCGGACGTTTTGTCAATACTTCAACTAATTGTACCACTAGCCCGTACGCCTGTACAAACCAGTCGTTATGGAGCACTTCACGGGCATCTTCCCATTTAGGATATACCGCGAGAGCAAGCCGGGCCAAATCACTCGTACACGCCACGTCTTCTGCTAACGTTTCGGCGAGTTCATTGCGATCAATTGGCCGAAACACGAGATGCTGCGCCCGCGAGCGGATCGTTGGCAATAACAGCTGCGGTTGGGTCGTTACGAGGATGGCAAGTTTTCCGACACCCGGTTCTTCAAAGAATTTAAGAAGGCTGTTCGCTGCTTGCGTCGTCATTTTATGGGCTTGATGGATGACGTATACTTGGCGATCGCCTTCAGCGCCGCGCAAGGATAAGTCACTCAACAGTTGTTGAATTTGCTCTTTTTTTATACTGGCCCCGTCCGGCTCCATCTCAATATAATCGACAATGTTTCCCGAATCCATTCGCCGACAATTTCTGCACACTCCACAAGGTTCGACCCCTTCCGGAGATTCACAAAATAGTGATTTGGCAAATAGCTGAGCCGTTTCAATTAAATACGGTTCGTAATCACCTGAAAAAATATAGGCATGTCCGACTTTTTCAGACAGAATCGAATTTTCGATCACTTTGGCCACTACTGTCTGAGATTGAGCCAATTGTTGAAAGCGCATCTGACTCACTCCCATTAAAACTGATGAAACCCTTCGATTGGCAAGACGAATACGGTCGCTCCACCCACTTGCACCTCAACTGGATAAGGAATATACGAATCAGCATGTCCGCCCATCGGTGAAATCGGGGTGATCATTTGATCTCGGCTCGAACAGTTCGATTTAATTAGAGAAAGCAAATCATCCAGGCGTTCTTTTGGAACCCCAATCATGAAAGTCGTGTTTCCCTCTTTTAAAAATCCTCCCGTTGTCGCAAGCTTCGTTGCGCGAAAGTCTTCTTCAATTAAAGCGTCCGATAAACGCGCGCTATCTTTATCATGTACGATTGCGATAACCATCTTCATGATTCAATCACTCCTCTTTCTCTTAATCGTTCTAACGTAATATCAAATACCTCATCTTGAATACTCTCGATTGTCTCATTCGCATCAATTCGAACCATCCGGTCCGGATGCTCGCCAAGCAACGTCTGAAATCCGTCGTAAACGCGTTGATGGAACGCCTCATCCCGACTTTCAATCCGATCCAATTGACCTCGGTCTTTCATGCGGTTGCTTGCTTGAGTTGGAGACAGATCGAATAGGAACGTCAAATCCGGCTTTAATCCGCCCGTCGCCCATTCATTGAGTGCTAGTATTTGCTCTAAATCATAGCCTAATCCAAACCCTTGTTATGCGATAGATGCATCCACAAAGCGGTCACAGACCACGACAGCACCGCGCGACAAAGCCGGACGAATGATTTGTTCGACGTTTTGAGCTCGAGAGGCCGCATATAACATCATTTCGACACGTGCCGTCATCTCATCATGTTCGGGTGACAATAGCACTTCTCGGATGCTGTTTCCGACTTTTGTTCCCCCTGGTTCACGTGTCGTGACAACCTCATACCCTTTTTCGGTCAAGGCACGCACTAACAACTGCAGTTGTGTCGTCTTGCCAGAACCATCTGGTCCTTCAACCGTAATGAACATACCTTTCACACTTAAAACTCCTCTACGATAACATCAATTTGTTTCATCATAACATGTCTGCTCGCTTGAAGCTTCCGACCGAGTGAAATCCATTCGATTAACACCCGAACTTTCTCATCTGTGATCACTTCGCCTTTTAGTATCCACGGGATTCCCGGCGGATACGGAATTACTGTTTCAGCAGCAATGTGACCAACCGCCTGTTCAAAAGAAAGTCGGGTTGTCTCCATCCCTTCGTGTATCGTGTGCAACTCGGATACACGTTCTGTTACAGGGAAGGGATAAATCGTTTCATCATCTTCAATGAGCGGTACGTGTTGCGAAGCATTTTTAATCAATTTAACCCAATGTTCGATCTCTTCCATTTTCAGTTCCCGTAATGGAAGGCAGAGTAACACATGATCTTCAGCTGCAAGCTCGATGTCAATTCCAATAGAAGAGAGATGCCGACTGAAGGCGATTCCGTTTTTTGGGTAAGTCAGAATCGTCACTTTCGTGAAATCATCACCGACTTTGACAGAGAAACCCGCTCGCTTCAGTTCCATGACAAATGCAAAATGACTAGTTTGAATATGGGACCAATCGCGTTCTGTCAGGCTTTCTAAATACATTCTCGCATGATCTAAAGAAGCCATAATCAAATACGAGGGACTGGACGTTTGAAACGAGGACAGCGCATGAAGCAAACGCGTCTCATCAATATGTTCTTTATAATGAAGCCACGCCCCCATCGTAAATGCAGGAAGGGTCTTATGCGCGGACTGGACCACTATGCTGGCTCCTTCGAAAATAGCCGAGCGTTTCGGAAGATCAGAATAAATAAGGTGGGCTCCGTGCGCTTCATCAACAAGTAGCGGAATAGAACATGACTGAAGAAAATGACTGATGGCTTGAATGTCTGCCATATCTCCATAGTAAGTGGGAGAAGTGAGCAAAAGGGCCTTGCCATCAGGATAGCGGGAAACCGCTTCTTGAACAGTTGCGAGACTTACCACTGTTGGGAGTCCACTCCCGCGCTCTATTTCCGGAGTGAGTAACACAGGTTCTAATCCCAGCCACTCAATCGCGTTCCAAACAGATTTGTGAGAGTTCCGTTGAACGTAGACACGTTCACCCCGCTTCACAGTCGCTGCTAGCATACTCCAGTTTCCAGCAGTTGATCCATTGACTAACCATTTGCTTTTACTTTCATATAAAGATCCAAGCGCCTCCTCGGCTTGATGAATAATCCCTTCGGCTTGATGTAAGTCGTCCAGATGCTCTAACTCGGTCAAATCATAAGGCATGATTTTACTAAAAGGCGTTGGGAGGCTTGGGTGACGCACGGTTCCGTTGTGATGCCCGGGGACATGAAACGATACTCGACTTTCACGTACGTGTTGTTCCAACACTTCCATAAAGGTGAAAGGGTTTTTTTTAGGTCGGCGCGGCATATGAAAAACTCCTTCCGTAGACAATTGATATACAAAAAGAGACGACCAAGCATCTGCTTGATCGTCTCTGCGTTGGCCTGGCAACGTCCTATCCTCACAGGGGGAGACCCCCAACTACTTTCGGCGCTGAAGCGCTTAACTTCCGTGTTCGGCATGGGAACGGGTGTGGCCGCTTCGCTATCGCCACCAGACAAAGAAAATATTAACACCGTCCTTCGGACGTGTCAATAACCTTCAGGGTTTGTTCCCTGAAAACTGAAGTTCATCAATTGTCAAACCATAGACTAGATCAAAGCCTCGACCGATTAGTATCATTCAGCTCCACGTGTCACCACGCTTCCACCCATGACCTATCTACCTCATCGTCTCTGAGGGGTCTTTCTTGATTGCTCAAAGGGAAATCTCATCTCGGAGGGGGCTTCATGCTTAGATGCTTTCAGCACTTATCCCGTCCGCACGTAGCTACCCAGCGATGCTCCTGGCGGAACAACTGGTACACCAGCGGTGCGTCCATCCCGGTCCTCTCGTACTAAGGACAGCTCTCCTCAAATTTCCTGCGCCCACGACGGATAGGGACCGAACTGTCTCACGACGTTCTGAACCCAGCTCGCGTACCGCTTTAATGGGCGAACAGCCCAACCCTTGGGACCTACTCCAGCCCCAGGATGCGATGAGCCGACATCGAGGAGCCAAACCTCCCCGTCTATGTGGACTCTTGGGGGAGATCAGCCTGTTAACCCCAGGGTAGCTTTTATCCGTTGAGCGATGGCCCTTCCATGCGGAACCACCGGATCACTAAGCCCGACTTTCGTCCCTGCTCGACTTGTAGGTCTCGCAGTCAAGCTCCCTTCTGCCTTTGCACTCTTCGAATGATTTCCAACCATTCTGAGGGAACCTTTGGGCGCCTCCGTTACTGTTTAGGAGGCGACCGCCCCAGTCAAACTACCCACCTGACACGGTCCTCCAGCCGGATCACGGCTGCGAGTTAGAGACTCTATACGCAAAGGGTGGTATCCCAAGGATGTCTCCACCGAAGCTGGCGCTCCGGCTTCACAAACTCCCACCTATCCTGTACATCGCGTACAAAGCCTCAATATCAGGCTGTAGTAAAGCTCCATGGGGTCTTTCCGTCCTGTCGCGGGTAACCTGCATCTTCACAGGTACTATGATTTCACCGGGTCTCTCGTTGAGACAGTGCCCAAATCGTTACGCCTTTCGTGCGGGTCGGAACTTACCCGACAAGGAATTTCGCTACCTTAGGACCGTTATAGTTACGGCCGCCGTTTACTGGGGCTTCGGTTCAGTGCTTCTCTTGCGATGACACATCCCCTTAACCTTCCAGCACCGGGCAGGCGTCAGCCCCTATACTTCATCTTGCGATTTAGCAGAGACCTGTGTTTTTGCTAAACAGTCGTTTGGGCCTATTCACTGCGGCTTATGTTGCCATAAGCGTCCCTTCTCCCGAAGTTACGGGACCATTTTGCCGAGTTCCTTAACGAGAGTTATCCCGCGCGTCTTAGAATTCTCATCTCGCCTACCTGTGTCGGTTTACGGTACTGGCGCCGACCTCCTTACTAGAGGCTTTTCTTGGCAGCGTGAAATCCGGTACTTCGCCCTACGGGCTCCACGTCACAGCTCAACCTTGTATGCCGGGCGGATTTGCCAACCCGACGGCCTCGCTGCTTGTCCGTGCACTTCCAGTCGCACGGTTACCTTATCCTTCTGCGTCCCCCCATCGTTCAAACGGTGGTACGGCGGTACAGGAATATCAACCTGTTGTCCATCGCCTACGCCTTTCGGCCTCGGCTTAGGTCCAGACTAACCCTGAGCGGACGAGCCTTCCTCAGGAAACCTTGGGCTTTCGACGGAGGGGATTCTCACCCCTCTTTTCGCTACTCACACCGGCATTCTCACTTCCAAGCGCTCCACGGCTCCTCACGATACCGCTTCACTGCTGCTTGGAACGCTCTCCTACCATCCCTTACGGGATCCATAGCTTCGGTGGTATGTTTAGCCCCGTTACATTTTCGGCGCGGCGTCACTCGACTAGTGAGCTATTACGCACTCTTTGAATGGTGGCTGCTTCTAAGCCAACATCCTAGTTGTCTGTGCAACGCCACATCCTTTTCCACTTAACATACACTTGGGGACCTTAGCTGATGGTCTGGGCTGTTTCCCTCTCGACTACGGATCTTATCACTCGCAGTCTGACTCCCGAGTACAAGTCACTGGCATTCGGAGTTTGACTGAATTCGGTAACCCTGTGGGGGCCCCTAGTCCAATCAGTGCTCTACCTCCAGAACTCTTCACCTCGAGGCTAGCCCTAAAGCTATTTCGGAGAGAACCAGCTATCTCCAGGTTCGATTGGCATTTCACCGCTACCCACACCTCATCCCCGCACTTTTCAACGTGCGTGGGTTCGGACCTCCAGTCAGTGTTACCTGACCTTCATCCTGGACATGGGTAGATCACCTGGTTTCGGGTCTACGACGACGGACTGATGCGCCCTGTTCAGACTCGCTTTCGCTGCGGCTCCGCCTTTTCGGCTTAACCTTGCCCGCCATCGTAACTCGCCGGTTCATTCTACAAAAGGCACGCCATCACCCGTTAACGGGCTCTGACTACTTGTAGGCATACGGTTTCAGGATCTGTTTCACTCCCCTTCCGGGGTGCTTTTCACCTTTCCCTCACGGTACTGGTTCACTATCGGTCACTAGGAAGTATTTAGCCTTGGGAGATGGTCCTCCCGGATTCCGACGGGGTTTCACGTGTCCCGCCGTACTCAGGATCCACTCTGGAGGGGATAAGATTTCAGCTACAGGGCCGTCACCTTCTCTGGCCGACCTTTCCAGGTCGTTCACCTATCCTATCCCTTTGTAACTCCGTATAGAGTGTCCTACAACCCCAGGAAGCATGCTTCCTGGTTTGGGCTGTTCCCGTTTCGCTCGCCGCTACTCAGGGAATCGAATTTTCTTTCTCTTCCTCCGGGTACTTAGATGTTTCAGTTCCCCGGGTTTGCCTCACGCCGTGCTATGTATTCACACGGGTGTCCCGCCAGTCTCCCGGCGGTGGGTTCCCCCATTCGGATACCCCTGGATCAA
>NZ_JAFIFD010000049.1 GCF_020832205.1 Exiguobacterium sp.
TTTCAGGGAACAAGCCCTGAATATGTCTGGTGGCGATAGCGAAGCGGCCACACCCGTTCCCATGCCGAACACGGAAGTTAAGCGCTTCAGCGCCGAAAGTAGTTGGGGGTCTCCCCCTGTGAGGATAGGACGTTGCCAGGCCAACGCAGAGACGATCAAGCACATGCTTGGTCGTTTTTCTTATTTCTTCTGACAAACATGTGTAAAAAGTCTTGCCGTATCACACATAGTATGCTAATATAATAATTGTCTAGTGGCGATAGCGAAGTGGTCACACCCGTTCCCATGCCGAACACGGAAGTTAAGTACTTCAGCGCCGAAAGTAGTTGGGGGTCTCCCCCTGTGAGGATAGGACGTTGCTAGGCAATATGAGACGATCAAGCGGATGCTTGGTCGTCTTTTTTGTGGTTTAAAGCGAAACTTTCGCGACGTTGTTTCGTATAGAAGAGGGAAAGATAACAAACGAATCCTTCTCAGAAAGCGAAAGGAGAACGTATACATGACCGATTTTCATTCACAACAACTCGACTTACAACAACGGATGGCAGAACGGGACCGACTCGGTCGTAAATTAAAAACTCTCGACACACAAATTGCTGAACATGAAGCTATACGAAAGCAACTTCTTAATTCGTTTACAAAAGAACAGCGCGATGTCTATGACTTAGATTCATTCTCGCTCGTCAATGCATGGCGTAAGCTAAGGGGAACATTCAACGAACAAAAAACGATTGAATTAGAAGAGGCGGCCCGTGCCGAATTGAAGTTACGAGAACACGAGGCGATGGTGGATGAGTTAGCGCTTGAGCGTCGCGACTTATATGAGACGTTTGAAACCTATAATGGAATTGACGCGGAATGGGAGACGTTCATAAAAGAGAAGGAAACTGATTTGAAGCAAGATGCTACTGTTAGGGAAGAGTTATATCGACTCACGGATCAACAAGTGAAAATGAATGAGGTGCTTGTTGAATATAAGGAAGCCATCGTAGCTGGAAATGCAGCACGAGCTGCAATCGCTAAGACGCTCAAACATCTCGACAGTGCGAAAGGGTGGTCGACGTATGACACGTTCTTTGGAGGTGGCTTGATTGCGACAGTAATGAAACATGACGCGATCGATGCTTCGGAACGGAAGATGCATGACCTTCAAGCTGCGCTTGAGCGCTTCTCACGAGAATTGGCTGATGTGAAAGGAGTCGTCAGCGGCCTACACATTGAACGCGGTTCGCTCATTCAATTCGCTGACTACTTCCTCGACGATATCTTTTCCGAGTGGACGATGCATGGACGAATCAATGATTCACTCGACAAGGTAAAAGGCCTCGATCGTGAAATAACTCACCTCATCGATAAAATGACAAGAGAAGTCGAACGGCTGGAGCGACAACTTGAAGAAACCGAAACGAAACGAAAACAGCTCATCCTCACACGATGAGCTGTTTGGTCATTCTGGTCGTTTCAACCAATGGCGCAGTCCCTTCCCAGCGTGGGGTCCCGCCGCATAGCGCGGAATGACGTGAAAATGGGCGTGAGGAACGGTCTGATTCGAGGCTTCGCCGACGTTCCAGCCGAGCGTATAGCCGTCTGGATGATGCGTTTCATCGAGGAACCGTCTCGCTTCGTGCAACAGGTCATATGTATCGCGCCATTCGTCAGGCGTTAAGTCAAACGTCGTCGCCCGGTGCTCTTTCGGGACGATGACACCGGAACCGACAAGCACGTCCTGTTCACGGTCGTGCATCAAGAAGTAGCACGTCTCGTTTTCAGCGACGATGGATTGCGCGTGGTCATCGTGTGGATGACAGAATGGACAAGTCGACATCAGATTGCTACACTTCCTTTCTACATATAATTGTATCAAAAGGAGGAGCCTATGAACGAATGGATTGAACAGCTCGTCTCGAGCGTGCGGCAGAAGGGGAAGTGCATCATTTTGATTACTGGACACGGCGGCGCCGGGAAGACGACGCTCGCGCAAAGGTTGATGGAACGTTTCGAAGAAGTGAACTACGTGAATACGGATCCCTATATCACCGACTCAACTTTACGGAAAAGCGCGATCCTTGATTATACGGTGGAGGGGGTAGTGCATCGTTATAAGATGACGGCCTGCCATCCAGCGGCACATCATTTGCTGTCACTTGAACGTGATGTTCGCATGATTCGTGAGGGTATCGGCTTTTACACGATTGACGTGCCTTATCTCGAACGAACGTGGATCGACCCCGAGAAACCGGTCACCATCATTGAAGGGATGAGTGTTGCCTTCTTGCAGCCCGATGAACAGGACGTCTCCATTTACTTGTACACGGACGGGGATACGGAATTTCGTCGCCGTGCGGTTCGAGACGTCAAGCACCGGGGGGTGGCGCTCGATTACTTGAGAGCGTCCCATGAAGAGCGCCGGCTTCAATATGAGCAGTTTATGCATCCCCATCGTAAGAAGTTCCAGACGATTGTGAATACAAGTGGAGATGAATGGAAGGATGGTGAGACATTGTGAGGAGACCATTAAGATGGGTGACAAGTAGCGTGATTGTGGTCTTTTTATTGTTGGGCACGCAATTATTATTTCCGATTACTTTTCAGGAATTTATCGCTATATTCTTTGTATCTGTTGTTTTAGGCACGATCGTCGGTATAATTGCTTCAGTTTTACATCGGTTGATAGTCACTAGAAAAGAGAACGCCAAGTAATGTATAAGAGATACGTAGAAAAACCGCTCATGAAGAGCGGTGGCTGCGTAACGTCTCTTGGATTCCAAGCCCGAGCCGGTCTTGCTCGTGTTCGAGTTGGTCCCAGGTGAGCGATCGATGGCGTAACGTGACGTCATTAGCGATAGAATCAAGCGTGCGCTGTTTCTCGATGTTGTCGAGCCAGTAGTAGACATCGACCCCGTCCTCGTCGATGCGCCAAAACGATTTCACGACTTCGAATTCATCGGCCCAGTCGCCGACAGGTTTGAACCCGTACTTCTCGACGAATGGATAAGGCTGCTCTTCGCCGAGCGGATCAATGACGTTGCGGACGAACATGAGCTCGAGACCGGCGTGCTCGGTCGCTTCGAGTAGCCGCTTTAGCTCGGGTAGCGGCTCGACTTCGACGTTCTCGATCACGTCGAACCAAATCCGCTTGCCGTTCTTGTCCCAAACCGTCGCTTCGACACTGTACGGCGCGCCGGCAGTTGAAGGGGCATACATCGTCAAGTCGAACGTGAACGGGATATGTTCTTCCGCCCCCGGTTCAATAGTAGCCGATAAAGCGATTGGCACTTCTTGAAGATCGGCCTCCCGGTTGAACTCATTTCCTTCGAGCGTGATGTCTTTAAACGTTGTAAGGAAGTTGAGCGTCAATTCATGCAGCCGAATCACTTTAGAGGTCGGATTCATGACGCGAAGCGTTCCGTGAACGGTCTGTCTCGGGACGAACGGAACAGTATGGAAATAGACGGAGGCATCTAGCTCAGAAAAGAACCATTTTTTAAACCGGTTTCCCCATTTCGACATGTCGGTCGCGCTCCTTTTCTCTTTTGGATTACACTCCTTTAAGTGTTCCCGAATCCAAATCACAAAAAACATAGAGAAAAAGGTTGCATATTATAACTACTTCGCTTATTATAGAGGATGTCGAAAGAATTCACATTATCGCGGGGTGGAGCAGTCTGGTAGCTCGTTGGGCTCATAACCCAAAGGTCGTTGGTTCAAATCCAGCCCCCGCAACCAATTTTTATTTAATTTCATATGTCGTCGCGGGGTGGAGCAGTCTGGTAGCTCGTCGGGCTCATAACCCGAAGGTCGTTGGTTCAAATCCAGCCCCCGCAACCAATTTTTAAATGAGATAGCGAAACGATAACGTTTCGTGTTTTTTTTTGCGTAAAATGGAGTGTACAATGAGGACGTATCGCGACAACCACTAAAGGAGAAACATTCATGTATACATTGATTACCCATTCTGCGGCCGAGACGCAAGCGGTGGCGGAAAAACTCGCCACACTCGTCAAAGCCGGGACGGTCATAACATTGAACGGGGACCTCGGCGCCGGCAAGACGACGTTCACGCAAGGGTTCGGCAAAGGACTCGGCGTGAAACGTAACGTCAATAGCCCGACGTTCACAATCATGAAGCAATACCAAGGGCGTCTGCCGCTCTATCATATGGACGTCTATCGTCTCGAAGACACCGGGGACGACATCGGACTCGAGGAATATATCGGCGGAGATGGGGTCGCCATCGTCGAGTGGTCTGATTTGATCGAATCGTCGCTTCCGGTAGAACGTCTCGCCATCACGATCGAGCGAATCGGGGACGAGGAGCGTCAACTGACGTTCGTCCCAATCGGTGAGACGTATGAGACGCTCGTCAAGGAGGTGCTCGCATGAAGCAGTTGATGATCGATACATCGACGACACGTCTGTCTGTCGCTCTCAGCGAGCAAGGGACGATTCAAGCCGAGACGACGGTCATGGTGTCGAAGAACCATGCCGTCACGCTCATGCCGATGATCGAGCAGCTCATGGCTGCCGTCAAATGGACGCCGACAGAGCTGGAGCGCATCGTCGTGACAACAGGTCCGGGGTCTTACACAGGCATCCGCATCGGCGTGACGACGGCGAAGACGCTCGCCTATACGCTTCAAATCCCGCTTATCGGCGTTTCGGCGCTCCGTCTCATGGCGGCAGCCCCGAACACCGAGCTCCCGGTCGTGTCACTTATCGATGCCCGGCGCGGGAATGCCTATATCGGACATTATCAACAAAACGATCCGCTCACTCCGGACGCCCATGCGTCCGTCGAGGCGTGGCTTGAGACACATATCAAAGGAGAGTTTGTCGTTGTCGGTGACGTCGAACCGTTCCGAGACGTCTTATCGAACTACTCTTATAAAGAAGCGCCGCCCGCCCATTGTTATGGCCGCGCGAGCGATCTCGTCGCATTAGGCGAAGAGACGCGTGACGTGCATGCGTTTGAGCCGGAATACCTTCGTCTCGCTGAGGCCGAGGCGAAGTGGCTCGAGGGACAAAACAATGGCTGATATTAAAATCCGGCGCATGAATTGGCTCGACGTCGAGGAAGTGACGAAAGTCGAAGAGGCATCGTTCGCCATTCCGTGGACGAAAGATGCGTTCATGAACGAGATGCTCCGCAATGAGCAGGCCGTCTATTTCGTCGCTGTCCATGAACGTCGCGTCATCGGCTTCGTCGGCGTCTGGCAAATCGTTGATGAAGGACACATCACGAACATCGCCGTCTTACCTGAATATCGCGGGCAAGGCATCGGGAATCTGCTGTTGACGCAACTCGTTGAATTCGCCCGCTCGAAGTCACTGGCCGCGCTCACGCTCGAAGTGCGCGTCTCGAACATCGGGGCGCAAAAGCTTTACGAGCAGTTCGGATTTGAGTGTGCTGGGCGACGGAAACGTTACTACCAAGACAATAACGAAGACGCCTTCATCTATTGGGCGAAGTTAGGAAGTGAAACCGAATGAACACATCACTCATCCTTGCGATTGAGTCGAGTTGTGACGAGACGTCGGGCGCCCTCGTGCAGGACGGCAAGACGCTCTTATCAAACGTCGTCTCGTCGCAGATTGAAAGCCATAAACGGTTCGGCGGGGTCGTGCCCGAGGTCGCCTCGCGCCACCACGTCGAGCGGATCACATACGTCATCGATGACGCCCTCAGTGAAGCGGGCGTCACGATGAAAGACGTCGACGCCGTCGCGGTCACCCAAGGTCCGGGACTCGTCGGTGCGCTACTCGTCGGCATCAGTGCTGCGAAGGCACTCGCCTTCGCTCACAGTAAGCCGCTCATCGGCGTCCATCACATCGCGGGTCACATTTACGCGAATGAACTCGTCGAAGAGATGGACTTCCCGCTCGTCTGTCTCGTCGTATCGGGCGGTCACACCGAACTCGTCTTCATGCCGGAGCACGGCGTGTTCGAAGTCATCGGTGAGACGCGCGACGACGCGGCCGGTGAGGCGTACGACAAAGTCGCCCGGACGCTCAGCCTTCCTTACCCGGGCGGTCCGGCCATCGACCGGTTAGCAGCTGACGGGGAGGACACGTACAAGTTCCCACGCGTCCGGCTTGAACCAGGCAGCTTCGATTTCAGTTTCAGCGGCCTCAAGTCGTCGGTCATCAACGCCGTCCATAACGCCGAACAACGGGGCGAGACGGTGATCCCAGAAAACTTGGCGGCGAGCTTTCAAGCGAGCGTCGTCGAAGTGCTCGTCGAGAAAGCGATTCGTGCTGTGAAAGAGAAAGGGGCGAAGCAATTGCTCGTCGCTGGAGGGGTTGCGGCGAACCGGGGACTCCGGGCCGCGTTACAAGAAGCGACCGACAAAGAAGGCATCCGCCTCGTCATTCCACCGCTTGACCTTTGCGGCGACAACGCCGGGATGATCGGTGTGGCGGCGCATCATGCGTATGTGCGCGGAAAGCGCGATACACTAGCGATGAATGCGGTTCCTGGGTTATCCTTAGAAGAGAGCATGACAGTCTAGGGGGAAATAGAGATATGACGAAACGCATCATCATTGGAGGACTCGTCGTACTGCTCGTCGTTGCGACGTTTTTGCAAGTACGAGAGATCATCCGCGCTTATAATATCGCGTATCAAGAAGAAATCGTACCGGAAGCGACACGTGTACGCTCGCTCACAGGCGCCGAGTCGCTCGAAGGCATCAGCCGGGTCACGGGGGAGAACACCCTCGTCGAGGCGCTGTACGGTTATAAGAACATGGATGACCAAGATATCGAGAGCGTCCTCGTCGTCGACCGCAACTTAGGCGTTCAGCCGAAAGCGAGTGATGCGTACTACGAGATCTTCCCGGGACGCGAGGCGACCGAGGAAGAAGCGGCGAAGTTTGAGACGCTCGTCACCGAGTTCGATGAACAGCAACTGTTCGCCCAAGTCATCTCGACACATGAGGCGAAGTATGTGACGAACCGTGAAGAGACGCTGACGTTCTACAAAGTGTTCGTCCGTGATGTCGATACGAATGAATACGTGTTCTTTATCACGGAAGACGGCACGAAGCTCGACTTCCATACGCGCGGGTTCCAGCCGTTGCGCTATTTCTAACACAAAAAAGTTCAGCCCCTCGGCTGAACTTTTTTGTGTTTTTCGAGTCGTTCCATAAATGTGGTTGCGAACGAGACACACGCCTCACGTTTCGCTTCGGTGTTCGGGTCAAACTCAATCTTCAAAGGGGGAGCGGCAATCATCCCACTCGCAGATTGAAGCGCGTCTTCAATCGTGTCGACGGCAGCACAATATTTCGGGTAATCGGTATCACCGGAACCAAACACCGCACAAGGCAGTGCGTCTAAGTCTGCGTCATATAAATCGTCTACAAAACCTTCCGCCTCGTATGGTACATCGCCGTCACCCCATGTGTAGGCGCCGAGTAGGACGCCATCGTATTCCAATAGCGAATCGATGGAAAGTGACTCTAAATCGTCCGACATTACTACCGTATATCCTGCCGTGGTCAATGTATGTTGTAACAAGTGGGCGATGTCTTCTGTGTTACCGGACATGCTCACGTATGCAATCAAAATCGTCATGAATATCACCTCAAGACCACCTTAAATGAAAATGATTATCATTGTCAATGGTTGAATAAAAAAACACCACGTCCGATTTCATGAGGACATGGTGTCTGAAGATTTAGGGCGACGATACGTCTCGCGATGCCACGTATTGAGGCGGCTCACCGCGAAAACGAGAAAAGCGAGCACCCACATGAACAGCGTCTCTCGATAAAAATGGCCCCACACTGACCCAGGCGCATAAAAGCTATGCACCGTGACGTCGACCGGCCAGATGACGAGACGGATGAAGAGCGTGCTCATGAAGAGGCCGCTGAGCAGGCTGATGATGATCCCGCCCCACGTCTGGACGATGAACCCGATGACGACCGGAAGGAAGTAAAACAAAATCGTCGGGACGACGGTAGACTCTCCGCGGATGAGCTCTGACACGTATTCGGTCCCGGTCGGCACGATGAAGGCGAGTCCGGTCAAAAACGCGTGAAGCCAGTCGATCCGCAGCGCACGGGAGCGCATCATGAATGAAGTTCCTCCCATTCCGCATACAGTGCCGTGATTGATTCTTTTGTCGCATCCGATTCGGTCGACAGTTCTTGCGCCCGCGCGAAATCGTTGAACACGTCCGGCTCACAAAGGAGCTGCTCGATTTCCTCGAGTCGCATCTCGTGTTGCTCGATGGTGAGCTCGATCTCTTCGATGCGTTGCTTCATCCGACGCTCTTCGCGTTGTTGTTCTTTATCGGCGCGTTGTTTCTTGACGACGACTTCTTTCGTCTCAACGCGTGCGAGCCGGGCGAGTTCCTCGAGCTCTTCTTTCTTCTCGACATAATACGAGTAGTCGCCGAGGTACTCGTCGATCCCGTTCGGTGTGATCTCTAACACGCGCGTCGCGAGCCGGTCGATGAAGTACCGGTCGTGCGAGACGAAGAGAATCGTGCCGGGGTAGTCGAGGAGTGCGTTCTCGAGGATCATCTTCGAGTCGAGGTCCAAGTGGTTCGTCGGCTCATCCAAGATGAGCAAGTTCGGTTGTTCGAGCTTCAGCTTGGCGAGCGTCAGCCGGGCCCGTTCGCCGCCTGACAGTTCGTGGACACGCTTCATGACGTCGTCGCCGCTAAAGAGGAACTGACCGAGCAGGCTCCGCACTTCTTGCTCGCGCATGAGCGGCCAGTCGTTCCAAATCTCGTCGATGACGCGGTTTTTATCCGACAAGTTCTGTTGCTCCTGGTCGTAATAGCCGATTTCGACGCCGGTGCCGTAACGGATATCCCCGGTGAGCGCCGGTTGTTGCTTCGTCAGTACTTTCAAAAGCGTCGACTTGCCGACCCCGTTCGGACCGACGAGGGCGACCGATTCGCCGCGTTGCAGTTGGAAACGCAAGTTCTGTGCGATCGGCTCTTCATATCCGATGGCGAGGTCGCTTCCGCTCAACACGTCGTTCCCGCTCTGGCGCTTGATCGAGAAGGAGAGCACGGCGCTGCGTTCATCGCCGTCAGGCACTTCGAGACGGTCGACTTTCTCAAGACGCTTGCGCACACTTTGGGCCCGTTTCGTCGTCGTCGCCCGGGCGATGTTCCGTTGGATAAAGTCTTGCATCTTGGCAATCTCTTCTTGTTGCGATTCGAACTGCTTCTTCTCTTGTTCGTAAAGAGCGGCCTTTTGCTCGAGATACTTCGTATAGTTCCCGACGAAACGGCGGCTTCGATGACGTGACAACTCGTACACGACCGAGACGACCCGGTCGAGGAAGTAGCGGTCGTGGGAGACGATGAGGACAGCGCCTTTATAACCGCTCAAGTACTTCTCGAGCCAGGCGAGCGTCTCGATGTCCAAATGGTTCGTCGGCTCGTCCAAGATGAGCAGGTCCGGACTTTGCAGGAGCATTTTCGCCAAGGCGAGACGCGTCCGCTGTCCGCCCGAGAGCGTGTCGATTTGACGTTCGAAGTCGTCCGGGTAAAACCGCATTCCGTGAAGCACCGAACGGATCGTCGCTTCATATTGATAGCCGCCTCGGTCTTTGAACGTATGCTGCTCTTCGTCATATGTCGAAAGCAGACGTTCATAGGCGGCAGGATCGTTCAAGATGCGCTCCGACCCCATGTCTTGCTCCATCTGGCGGAGCGTCTTCTCTTGCTCGATCAAGTCAGTGAAGACGGTGAGCATCTCATTCCAAATCGTCTCGTTCGATTCTAGCCCTGAGTCTTGGGCGAGGTAACCGATCGTCACGTCTTTTGGTTTCATGATGTCGCCAGAGTCGTAGTTGTATTCACCGGCGATGACTTTTAAGAGCGTCGACTTGCCGGCGCCGTTGCGGCCGACGAGAGCGACGCGTTCCCCTTCTTGAATCTCGAGTTTGACGTTCTCTAAAATCGGCTCGACGCCGAATGATTTTGATAAGTTATTGACTTGCAATAGGATCAAGTGAAAAAACCCCTTTCTCTCTGTTTAGTATACTTTATTTCTTCCCCTTTTCAGGTATATTCATTGAGTGCTTATGTGAATTCGTTTACAATCAAGGTGTATGAAATCAGATTCGTTTGAAACGCGTCGTAAAAAGGAGGCTCTTTCCGTTGAGTCAAAACGAACCAAAGATTCCGCAAGCGACAGCCAAACGGTTGCCACTATACTATCGGTTTATTCAAAGCCTGCATTCGTCAGGTAAACAACGTGTCTCTTCTGCTGAACTGAGTGAGGCGGTCAAAGTCGATTCGGCGACGATTCGCCGGGACTTCTCGTACTTCGGTGCGCTCGGTAAAAAGGGATATGGCTATAACGTACAGTATCTGTTAGACTTTTTCCGAAAGACGTTGAACCAAGACGAAATCACGAACGTCGCCTTAGTCGGTGTCGGTCATCTCGGGACAGCTTTCGTCAACTATAACTTCCTTAAAAACAATAACACACATATCGTCGTCGGGTTTGACGCAGACGAGACAAAAGTCGGCACGACGATGTCCGGTGTCCCGATTCATCACGTCGATGAGATGGAACAGATCATGAAGCAAAACAAAATCGATGTCGCCATTCTCACGGTCCCGTCCGCCTATGCGCAGCCGGTCGCTGACGACTTGGTCCGCTTTGGCATCAAAGGGATTTTGAACTTCACGCCGGCGCGTTTGACGGTGCCGGATACGGTGCGTGTCCATCATATCGACTTGTCGATCGAACTCCAGTCGCTCATTTACTTTATGCAACATTATCCATCAGCTGAGGGGGTCCATCAATAATGGAATTTCTATTATCATCACTCGTCGTCGGTATTCCAGGGGGAGCAAGTTTGTTTTTCATCGCGCTCATCGCGCTCATCATCTTCGGACCGAAGAAATTGCCTGAGTTCGGCCGTGCCGCCGGACAGACGCTCCGCGAGTTCAAAAATGCCACGAACGGCATGATGAAAGAGCATGACGAGAGCGACAAGAAAGATTCTGAGAAGAAAGAGCAGTAATCATGACCCATCAAACTGATCAAGAGCGGGCGCTGTCCGACCACTTGACAGAGCTGCGGAGACGACTGATGCTGTCGGCATTTGTCGTCTTTGCCTTCTTTTTGATGGCTTTGCCGAGTGTCAAATACGTGCTCGCCTACTTGCAGGCGGACCTCGTTGAACGAGGACTTGAGCTGAACGCCTTTGGGGTCGCGGACCCGCTTATGATTTACTTGAATTTGGCGCTCGTCATCGGTCTCGTCGCGTCCAGTCCGTTTCTACTGTATCAACTGTGGGCGTTTGTCGCACCTGGTCTGCATCCGAACGAGCGGAAAGGGACGCTCGCCTATATCCCGATCATCTTCGTGTTGTTCCTCGTCGGGCTCGCGTTCGCCTATTACTGGTTGTTCCCGCTCGTCCTCGACATCTCGACGAACTTAGGACAAGACCTCGGGCTGACGCAAATCATCGGGGCCTCGAACTACTTCACGTTCTTGTTGCAGCTGACGATCCCGTTCGGCCTGTTGTTCCAGTTACCGGTCGTGACGATGTTCTTGACGCGCATCGGGGTCGTGACGCCGTACTTCTTATCCTCGATTCGGAAATATGCGTACTTCGCCTTGTTCGTCGTCGCCGCGTTCATCACACCGCCGGACTTGACGTCGCACCTCATGGTGTCGTTGCCGCTCTTCTTCCTCTATGAGATCAGCTTGTCGATCTCACGCATCACGTACCGGGGTGTACTCCGCCGGGAGAAAGAAGCGATGGTGAAAGAACAGATGGATTTGATGAAGCAAATGAATGAGAAGTGAGCATCGCGTTCTTTTACGCGATGTTTTTTTTGAACGAGTAAGTGTGACGACACCGTGGTAAGATAAGGGAACCATCAACAAATCGGGGAGGACAGGTCATGTGGGAATATTACGGGGACGCGCTCATCGCGGTCGGCGTCTTGACGACGGCGTTGCTCGTCTGCGCGCTTCACTTTTTACGTTCGTCACGTAAACGAAGACTGACGCCCCCGCTTCTGATTGCAGGTGTCGGCTATGCGTTGTTCCTCATCGGTCTCGTCTTCGTCCGAGGCTGGGACGGGCTAGGGTGGAGCTTGGTTGGATTTAGTCTGTATGCGCTTGGGTTTCTTATCTATATCGCCGTCGCCACGTATCTTTGGTTTCAACAGCGGCGCCTCGAATCGTGACCATCCTGTCCATAGGGTGGTCTTTTTTGTGTCACAATACGTGTTCAAACTTTCGACATAATTACGTGAAAAACTGAGCAAAGGGATTGTCAAATCTTCTTGTGAAATAGTACACTAAGTTTAGAAATCGAATGTGATATTTATCACAATCATAAACTTGCCAACTACTCAAAGGAGAGACTACCATATGAAAATCGCAGTCATCGGATGTACACACGCAGGAACAGCAGCAGTTAAAGGCTTACTCGCCAAGCATGACAATCTCGACATCACTGTCTACGAGCGGAACGACAACGTCAGCTTCCTATCGTGTGGGATCGCCCTCCACGTCGGCGGCGTCGTCAAACGCGCTGAAGAATTGTTTTACTCGTCACCGACCGAGCTTGAAGAACTCGGTGCGCATATGCGCATGAAGCACGATGTGTTGAACATCGATACGGAAGCGAAGACGGTCCACGCCAAAAACCTTGAGACAGGCGAAGACGTGTATGACACGTTCGACCGCTTAATCATGACGACAGGTTCATGGCCGATCGTCCCGACGCTTCCTGGCATCGAGATGACTGGGATTGAGCTCTGTAAAAACTACGCGCACGCCCAGCGCATCATCGAGCGGGCAACGGATGCGACGAATATCGCCGTCATCGGTGCCGGCTATATCGGCGTCGAACTCGTCGAGGCGTTCGAAGTGTATGGCAAGCACGTCACGTTCATCGACAGTGCTGACCGCATCTTGAACAAGTACCTCGACAAGTCGTTCACGGATCAACTCGAAGCGGACATGACGTCACGCGGCATCGACCTCGAGCTCGGTCAGACGGTCGAAGCGTTCCGTGGAATCGACGGCAACGTCACGCACGTCGTGACGGACAAAGGTGAGTTCGAGGCCGACCTCGTCATCTTATGTGTCGGTTTCCGCCCGAACACAGGGTTACTTGAAGGCCAAGTCGACATGCTCGGCAACGGCGCCATCGTCGTCGACGAATATATGCGAACAAGCAACCCGGACGTCTTCGCAGCAGGAGACAGCTGTGCCGTCTACTACAACCCGGCGCGCACACACGCCTACATTCCGCTCGCGACGAACGCCGTCCGCATGGGGACGCTCGTCGCTGAGAACCTCGTCGCGCCGCGTGTCCGCTACCAAGGCACCCAAGGGACGTCAGGCCTTCGCCTCTACGACTGGAACATCGCCTCGTCAGGTCTCACGGAAGAAGCGGCCGGTCTATTCGGTCTCGACGTCGAGAGCGTCGTGATCGAGGATGCGTACCGTCCGGAGTTCATGCCGACGGCGGAACCGGTCCAGTTCAAACTTGTCTATGAAGTCGGCACGCATCGCGTCGTCGGGGGACAAGTGCTCTCGAAAGCGGACATGACGCAAGCGGTGAACACACTCTCGCTCGCGATCCAAAACGAGATGACGGTCGAAGAGCTCGCCTACGTCGACTTCTTCTTCCAACCGCACTACAATAAGCCATGGCACTTCATCAACAGCGGGGCGCTCGCAGCGATGAAAGACAAAGTAAATGCTTAAAAAAACTCGGGAGCCGCGGCTTCCGAGTTTTTTTATAGATAGCGCGGGGCGTCCTTCATCGAGTTTGCCAAGATGATATAGACGAGGACGTTCCCGGGCATGATGAGGAACAGCAGACGGACACCGAGCGAGGACAAGCCGAAGTATTCGGCGATGCCGCCGCAGACACCGGAAAGCGAGCGATCGGTGACAGATTTACGGAGGGTACGTTGCATAAGCGTGGCTCCTATCTTCATTGTGATATGAAAATTTTACCATATCGAATGGCGGTAAGCTGCATTTATCCTATCATCGGACTAGGTTTTTTTTCGCCTGAAGCCGGGGAAGGGTAAGAGAAAGTATGTGTCACCTGGTCCTGTCAAAGGAGGAGCCGATATGGCGAAGAAGGAAAAGCAGTCCTACCACATCGTCACGTTCACGTTTCCAGAAGAGTCACTCTCATACCAAGCGTTCAGCAAGTTGAAGAAGTATCACGCCGAAGGGCTAATCGGATTCGAACAGCTTGTCGTCATCAAGCGTGAAGACAATGGAGCTTTCTCGTTCGAGGACGCCGTTCAACTGACACCGACGAACAAATCGACGAAAGGTGCCTTGATCGGGATGGCAGTCGGGATTCTCGGGGGACCGTTCGGGATTTTATTCGGGACGCTCACGGGTGGATTGATTGGCGGGACGAAAGATTTAAAACACGTCCAAAGCATTCAAGAGACGTTCAAGCGTACTGTCGGCAACATTGAGCCCGGACAGACGGGTGTGATGGGTATCGGTGAAGAGTTCGACCATTCGGTGCTCGACGGACTTGCCGCTGAGCTCGGTGGAACGGTGACACGGACGGACGAAGAACTGTAAAGGGGAGTTGTGTATGAAAATCGGGATATTAGGGGCAGGGAAAGTCGGGCGGACGCTCGGCCGCAAGTTCGAAGATGTCGGATATGAAGTGTTATACGGGACACGATCGGAGCGAGAAGGGACGATGCCGCTTCAAGAGGTAGCCTCGAACGCGCAGATTCTATTGTTGACGACACCGTTTGCGGCCGCGGTCGACTTGGTTCAGTCGCTGCGTGATTTAGACGACAAGATCGTCATCGACGTGACGAATCCGATCGCCAAAGAGTTTAACGCGATTGAGCGGCCGGAAGGGAAATCTGGGGCCGAGCACCTGCAAGAGCTCGCCCCACACGTCCGTATCGTCAAGGCGTTCAATCAGACCGGGGTCGAAAACTTGGAGAACCCGAACATGTCGATGATGTTCATCGCTGGGGACGAGCAGGAGTCGGTGCGGGCCGTCCAAGACCTCGCCTCGAAAATCGGCTTTGACGCCCATACGCTCAGACACTTAAAACTGGCGCGTGAGCTCGAGTCACTCGCCTGGTTATGGATTCATTACGCGACGAAAGAACGGAAGCATCGGAACTTCGCGTTCTACTTGAAAGAGAATAGTTTTTAACAGAAAAGACGGTCACGCGTTGGCGTGGCCGTCTAATGGTTAAAAGGCTGCTTGTTGCTCAGAGCGAGTTTTCAAAGAAGCAATCGTTTCGCTTTCGATCGCCTCGACTTCACGTTGTTGCCAGCCTGGTATGAGGAATGCGTCGACGAGCGCCCAAATACCTGCGACGAACAACCCGACAAAACCAATCAATACAACTGTCAGGACGATTGAACCAACCGTGAGAGCAAGCATTGCGAGGGCGCTACCTGTCTTCTGAAAGTAGAAACGGTGGGCGCCGAACGCCCCGAGGAAGAACCAGAGCAAGTAGGCGACGACGAGGTTGCGTTTCCGTTTTTCGACCTCGCTGTTGACGAGGAGCATTTCCTCTGTCGTTAAATCGGTACGTGAATAATTCATGATGGGATGTGCCTTCTTTCTGAGAATTGATATAATGAATGCAGTCTTTATTGTATAGGGGAAACGGATGAATTCCCATGATTTTCTATTTATTTTTTGGAAGCGAGGAACAACCGAATGGGTTTTGCCATCTTAACGTTTATCGTCGCGTTTATTCACGTCATCGCGGGAGCGGTCGTCTTACATAAATACCCGCAGTATAAAACAATCGCCATCAGTGTCATCGTGCTCGGTTTCATGTACGGACTGTTGACGGTCGGGTTCATCGTGTTATAGAAGAAGTCAAGGACATGAAGACCGGTGAGGCGAAAGCCTGACCGGTCTTTTCTGTGTGAGGGACTGTGGTTTAAGTCATCGGATAACGTGAATAGAACAAAGAATGTTGTTATTGTTTGCATTGGAATGGAAGGAGTCTAATTATGTGTACCGCAATCACGTATGCGCCGCACGCCCACTATTTCGGCAGAAACCTAGACCTGAATGTGTCTTATAACGAGCAAGTGACGATCACGCCTCGACACTATCCGTTCAACTTTAGACGAATGGGTGAGCAGACCGACCATTACGCGATGATCGGGATGGCGACCGTCGTCCAAGATTACCCGCTCTATTACGAAGCGACGAACGAGAAAGGCCTCAGCATGGCGGGGCTGAACTTCCCTGGGAATGCCGTATTCCAGCCGGAGGTCGACGGACGAGATAACGTCTCTCCGTTCGAGTTTATTCCGTGGATTCTCGGGCAGTGCGCGACCGTCGAGGAAGCGAAAGAACGACTTGCGACAATCCATTTGGTCAACTTGAACTTCAGCACCGCGCTCCCGCTTCATCCACTACACTGGATCGTCGCCGACAAGGACACGTCAATTGTCGTCGAACCGATGGCAGGCGGGCTACGCGTGTACGACAATCCGGTCGGAGTCTTGACGAACAATCCGTCGTTCGAATATCAGCTGTTCAATCTGAACGATTATCGGCACGTTTCGACGAAACTGCCGGCCAATACGTTCGCACCGACATTGAATCTCGATGCCTATTGTCTTGGGTTAGGAGGACAGGGCCTGCCGGGTGACTTATCGTCAACATCACGCTTCGTCCGGGCGACGTTCGCCACATTCAACTCGGTCTGTGAACCGACCGAGGCGTCCGCAGTCGGACAATTTTTCAAACTGTTGGATACGGTGCTCCAAGTGCGGGGATTGAACGAGGCGGGGGATGGGACGTACGAGTACACGATCTATTCCTCGTGCTGCAACGTCGACGATGGCATCTATTATTACCGGACGTATGACAACAACCAAATCACGGCTGTATCGCTGTTCAATGAACAGTTGGATAGTGAGCGGTTAATCACGTATCGCCTCCAACATGACCAACAGATCCATTATGAGAATTGAACAGAGCCCTCTTCGCGTGAAGAGGGCTCTGTCTTATAGCGTACCGTTATACAGTGGCGGCGCATCGTCCTTGCTGATGACTTTCAAATGACGCTCATCTTTTACGTAGACGCTCTTATAAGCCACACGTCCATTCTCATAGAACAGGATAACGCGGCTGCCGTCGTTATCAGTCTCGACTTTCGGTTCGTACTTCGCGACGTCAATCGTCTCCTCGAGCACACCATACTCTTCGTATGTAGCCAACTCGTCGGCATCCGTACAGGCGACGAGAAAAACGGAAGCGAGGATAGCAAAGATCGCTTTCTTCATCATATCTCTCCTTTTTGATAGTTCATCTATCAAATATACCGTAAGACGATTTCGTTTTCAAAGCGAGTGAAACTTGTCGCAGACTTCTTCGTATAGATGGGGAGAGGAGGTGAATGATATGAGCGGACGGAAGCTGGCCATTGGCGTCGGAATTGGCTTGGTGATTGCGGGCACCGTCTTCGGTGTGTCGACGTATCTATTGTTTCTCATCGCGAGCGTGTTGTTTTATCGGCGGCAACGCCTAAAAGCGGGAGGATATACGACCTCAGTTAAGGAGCGTCTGTTTTGGCGTTCGAGTGAAAAGACGTGGCTCGTCGCCATTCTCATGTTCATTGTGATGTACTTGATCGGATTTGGTGCGACGCAGGTGACAGTACCGACTCAGCACCTTGCCTTGACCGCTTTGACCTATTTATTTGCGACAAAAGGGCTGTTTTTGATGAATGAGCTTCATGCGTACAAGCGGGAGGAGAAAGATGAGTAAGAACTTATTCAAAATATTATTAGTGATGTGGCTGGCGCTGATTGGCCTCGACCTTTGGCTCGAAGAATACGCGCTCATCGCCGTCACGGGTCTCGGTATCACGATTTATTCATATTATAGCCAACGATTGAAGCGACTTTCGGATGAGGTCGAAGCGAGAATCATGAACAAATTAAACAAGAAGACCGTGTCGTTCGTCGTCTTGTCTTTCCTTATCCTCTTAATCGTCGGGTTTTGGTTTAACGTGCATACATTTCCTACTGCCGAGACGGTGTACATCGCGCTCGGTGGCTTGTTCGTGTATCGAGGCTTGACGATTCGTCGTTCTATGGTGACCGAGACGAACTGATTGATTCAATACGACTATGAAAAAATCCCAAGCGACGTCGCTTGGGATTTTCTTATGCTGATTTATCGTTGTTTTCTTTTTTCGCTTTTCGGGCGAGCGTCAAAATTTGATACACCTTGAAGAAGTCATACGCGGCTACGGCGATGATGAAGTACGTCCAGAAGCTGAACCCGTACTCCTGCACCGAGTAGTAGGCGAGGACGGTGAACAAAATCCCGAAGGATAGGCTGAACATCAGCATGACTTTTAAGTGTCGCGGCATACGTGCCACCTCATTTCTACATCAATAATAAAGCGATCATGACGAGCGCGTTGTTAAACGCGTGAATCGCGATCGGGACGATCAAGCGACGCGTCTTCGCATAAGCGACCGTGAAGGCAAAGCTCATCGCGATATACACGAGGAATCGGTTGTCGTCGTGGATGAGCGCGAATAAGACAGAGCTGACCGCGAAGGCGATCCAAAATCCGAACCGGGCGCTCAAGTTACCGAACAAGATATGGCGGAAGAGAATCTCTTCAATAATCGGTCCGAGCAAAACGACCGATAGCGTCATGACCGGGACGAGTCGAACGATCTCCGCGATGCGTTCTGTGTTCTCGGAAGAGACCATCTCACCGGAAATCGATGTTTCAATCAAGCTGGCGACGATGACGAGCCCATACTGCATGAGAATCCCGAGCCCGATCCATTTGACCGTATCGTTCAAGTTCGACTGGATGCCTTGCTGTTTATACAGCTTCAAGTCCGGCCAGAGCAAGAAGAACGAGATGATGATCGTCAAGCTGAAGCCGATGGCGAACCAAAGTCCGGTGAACGTCGTCGTGATCCACTCCGGACGCACTTCACTGATCAGGAGCGGAAAAAATTGAACGAAAGCGTATAAGAGGATCGGGATGATGTGCCGGATCCGAATGTTAGGCGCCATCGAAAAACGGGTATTTATCGATTGGTTTGAGTTTAGTGTAGCCAATTCAACACGTCCTTAATCACAAGAGTTAACGTTCCTTTTGACTATTGTATCAAATAAGGTCTCTTGACCGCGAGTGGAAGCAATTTTCCGATGTTCCCCCTTGCATTTTGAGGCATCTCATACTACACTAATCAGTGTTAGCACTCCTTTTTACTGAGTGCTAATAACTTACGATTCAACGATACATCATTCATATTCGGAGGAGGTTTTTTCTATGTTAAAACCACTAGGCGATCGCGTCATCATCGAAGTCGTGGAGAAAGAAGAAAAGACGATCGGAGGCATCGTCCTTCCTGACACGGCGAAAGAAAAGCCACAACAAGGACGTGTCCTTGCAGTCGGTACTGGGCGTGTGACGGACCAAGGCGAGCGAATCGCGCTTGACGTCAAAGAAAATGATTTGGTCATCTACTCGAAATACGCGGGTACCGAAGTGAAACATGATGGCAAAGAATACTTAATCGTTCGCGAGAGCGACATTCTAGCAATCGTAGGCTAAGCACCATTCTTCAAAAACTTTTCTAGGGGGAAATGAACAATGGCTAAAGAAATTAAATTCTCAGAAGACGCACGTCACGCGATGCTTCGCGGTGTCGACGCACTCGCTGACGCGGTAAAAGTCACAATCGGACCGAAAGGACGTAACGTCGTCCTTGAGAAGAAGTTCGGCTCACCGCTCATCACGAATGACGGTGTGACGATCGCGAAAGAAATCGAACTTGAAGACCACTTCGAAAACATGGGCGCGAAGCTCGTTGCCGAAGTCGCGTCGAAGACGAACGAAGTCGCAGGGGACGGTACGACAACAGCGACAGTCCTCGCTCAAGCGATGATCCGTGAAGGTCTCAAGAACGTGACAGCGGGCGCGAACCCGATGATCCTTCGTAAAGGAATCGACAAAGCCGTTCGCCGTGCGCTCGAAGAGTTAAAAGAAATCTCAAAACCGATCGAGTCGAAAGAAGCGATCGCACAAGTCGCGGCCATCTCAGCAGCGGACGAAGAAGTCGGCGAGTTGATCGCGGAAGCGATGGAGCGCGTCGGCAACGACGGCGTCATCACGATTGAAGAGTCACGCGGCTTCACGACGGAACTCGACGTCGTTGAAGGGATGCAGTTCGACCGCGGATATCTTTCACCATACATGATCTCAGACTCAGACAAGATGGAAGCGGTGCTCGACAACCCGTTCATCTTGATCACCGATAAGAAGATCTCGAACATCCAAGAAATCATCCCAGTGCTCGAGCAAGTCGTGCAACAAGGGAAACCGATCTTGATCGTCGCAGAAGACATCGAAGGCGATGCGCTCGCGACACTCGTCTTGAACAAACTCCGTGGTACGTTCAACGCGGTCGCAGTCAAGGCACCAGGCTTCGGCGATCGTCGTAAAGCGATGCTCGAAGACCTCGCGACGCTCACAGGCGGCCAAGTCATCACAGAAGACCTCGGCCTCGAGCTCAAGTCAGCATCACTCCAACAGCTCGGCCGCGCATCGAAAGTCGTCGTCACGAAAGACACGACAACGATCGTCGAAGGTGCTGGAGACGAAGCAACGATCAAAGCACGCGTTCAAACGATTCGCAACCAGATCGAAGAGACATCGTCTGACTTCGACCGTGAGAAACTCCAAGAGCGTCTCGCGAAACTCGCAGGCGGCGTAGCTGTCGTCAAAGTCGGCGCAGCGACAGAGACTGAACTCAAAGAGCGTAAGCTCCGCATCGAAGACGCGCTCAACGCGACACGCGCAGCGGTCGAAGAAGGCATCGTCGCAGGTGGTGGTACGGCGTTCATCAACGTTATCCCAGCCGTTCGTGCGTTGCTCGGAGAAGTAACAGCGGATGAAGCGACAGGTGTGAAACTCGTCCTTCGTGCCCTCGAGTCACCAGTCCGTCAAATCGCGGAAAACGCGGGTGAAGAAGGCTCGGTCATCGTCGAGAAGCTCAAGAACGAATCGGTCGGCATCGGTTACAACGCCGCAACTGGCGAGTACGTCGACATGATCGCACACGGTATCGTCGATCCGGCGAAAGTGACGCGCTCCGCGCTTCAAAACGCAGCATCTGTCTCAGCTATGTTCCTCACTACAGAAGCGGTGATCGCAGACAAGCCAGAACCAGCAGGCGCTGGTGGCGGCATGCCTGACATGGGCGGTATGGGTGGAATGGGCGGCATGATGTAAGTCATACCCTCTAACGAAAACCATTCATCAGCGAAAGCTGGTGGCAATAAAAAGGAGTATTCAGAACCATAGCATGGTATTTGAATACTCCTTTTTAGTCATAATATTTTCAAAAGAAAAAGTTCATATATTTACAAATGAAACATTTGCTTGTTTTAATTTTTTCCAATCACCTTTTAGTGATCCAAAAGGTAAAGCTTCGAAAATAAACAACCAATTTTGTTGTAGTTCGTCATCATTTTTTTGTAAATCTCTAGCGTGAGCTTTAAAATTCTTAATTTGAGCATTATCTTTTTGTCTTACAGCGTACAAAAAGCTTAACAAAAGCAATATACAGTTATTACTTTCTTTTGAAACTACATAATCTAAATTCTCTATCATGAAATTATATTTTAAACTGAAATATATCGCATAACAAATTATTTCATGGTTATTTTGTCGGACTCCTTCTTCGTACAGAAGATTTGTGAAAGGGTAAATATCATTTTGATTTATTCTAAATGGAATAAACAGATGATCCTCGACTAAAGAAATTAAGTAGGGATAAATAATGACCAAATGAAAAACACTATTTTTAAGATAATCAACAGCATTCTTAGTCAATGTTTGTTTAGATATAACTTTTATAGCATAGTTTAATATAGAAGCATTATATTGATTTTCAGCCATTAAACTTATAGCTAAGTCTAAATATGCTTGTACATCTTTGTAATCCATATAATTTTTATGATTTCTATTTGAATATAAGTTTAATTTTCTTACCCAATCTTCAGTCGAAGCTATTGGGAGTGGGAGGATTTTAGTTTTTTTATGATTAAGGACTAATTTAAACTTTCTCAATTCAGTTGCTAAACTAATTAGAAATTTTTGACCTTCTTCATAACTAGAAGTATAGCAAGTATAATCATCAATATTTCTAATGAATTTCCATCCTTGCTGAACTAATGTCTGGTCAATACACACCAAAACAATTTCTGCTATAAGGTTTGAAGAATGGGGTCCGATTAAAATTCCATGTGTTTCCCCATGAGTTGTGTTTCTCAAATTAAAGTCAATTTGATCGTACCACGCTGTAGAGTTTGATTTACTTTGTTTAGCTAAATCTTTCCCAACCAAAGCCCAAGGTACAGAATGTGAGTAAATACTTGGAAAGCATGTTGAGATATCTGCATTAACAACATATTTATTTCCGATAACTAAATAGTCGGTAGGAGTATCATCTGTTTTATAGCTTTTATAGTTCATTTCAAATAAAGAATGTGATTTTTTTTTCTTTCTTAAATGTATTCTGCTAGTTTTATGTATTTCGTTTTGAGTTTTTTCTCGGAAATGTAATTGGATTCCTCCCCAGTTATCAGCAAGCGATTTACAGAGTTTATAGTATGACATAGGAGTAGGTATCCCCATTCCTCGAGGAATATTTATATTACGCATCGCCTCATAATATATGAATGATTGCTTTGGAGAAGTATTTGAAAAAGTTGGGTTAGTTGATTTGCAGAAGTCTAAAAAGGGAATAGATGTAAACATGGGAGGTAGCTTCTCGTTAAACATTCCATATCCAAGTAGTCCATCAAATAGCTCAGTATCGTCAATTTCATCAAAAAAATCTGAGTAACGTTTCATTTAAAAATGCCTCCTGATTTAAAAACATGTCTTCCATTTAACGTGGTAATATTATCATAAAAAAGGGAGAGATTAATTTATGGAAGTGCAATTAAGCGAAAAAATATTTATCGTTATTGAAAAGTTAATAGGTTTATCACATCAAAGGGAAGAAACTTATCAATTAAATAAACATGCTGAGGTTGAAAACTTAAGAGGCCAATTAGAATCTATTCTAAATGATTTAACTTTAGATGAAATTATGATGATTCAAACTATAATGTATATGGGTCGAGACCAAGATTATGATGATACTAAAAGTAGATTAGAAAATTATGAAATTAAACTAAAAGAACTTACTCCGGCGAAAAGAAAAGATATTGAAATCTATCAGATAGTTTCAAAAATGCCATTAGGGGTCTATTTAACAAATGGTATATCGATTATCCGTAACGAAAAGTTTTAGAAATATCCAATATTCAGACGAATGTCGAACCAAATCATAAAAAGTGATTTGGTTCGTTTTTTTAATCCGTCTGTTTCCGGTTATACATCACAATACTTCCGACGAACACAACGAGCGCCCAGGCTGACAGAATCACAAGCTCCACCCATGTAGAGCCGAGTCCAGCCCCCGCCTCGATTTGATGCGCGAGGTCAATCAAGACGACGTTCGGCAAGTACTTGAGGAGACCGATGATGGAGAAGCGGTCCTCGTACACCGACAACATCGGTGAGAACGAGAAGAAGAAAAACGCCGGCATGACAATCAGCGAGGCTTCCATGACCGTCTTCGTCATCAATCCGAGAATCGTCCCAATCCCGATATAAAAGAACGTCGAGACGATGAGTGCGAGTGAGATGACGAGCAGGTTCGCAGGTCTGTATCCCATGATGAAGGCGCACGCTGCAATCAAGACGAGTGTCGTTACGAACGTGAGCGCACTCTTCCCAAGCAGGATATCGAGCGTGCTGGCCGGCGACAGCATCAACCCTCGGAGTGTATTCCTTTCTTTCTCTTCGGCAATCAACGCGCACTGGACGAACGTCGCGACGAGACTGAACGTGATGTTGATGACGAAGTACGTCACGTCGATGCCTCCTCCACCGAGCTGTGAATAGAAGACGGCGAAGAACAGCGGCATGATCAATGTCGAGGAGACGAACAAGTTCCGCGACAAGTCTTTATAGTCTTTCTGGAAAATGGCAAGTGCCCGTTTCATTGAAAATGTCATGATAATTTCCTCCCCGTCACTTCGATAAAGATGTCCCCGAGCGTAGGCTCGTTCGAATGGATGGCCGCGATATTTTGGTCGCGCATCTGTGCATGGAGCCAGTCGGCACCGTCTTTTCCTTGTTTCAAGTCAACCGTTTCCCCGTCATGCAGTTCGACGCGCATCGAGCCGTTCGCATATTTTCGGCGCAATTGTTTTGGGGCGTCGAGCAATTGAACCTCCCCTTGATGCAAGAACGCGACGCGGTCGCACAGTTCCTCAGCCTCGTTCATATCGTGCGTCGTCAAGAAAATCGTCGTCCCTTTTGCCTTCAACCGTTCGATGCCTTTATAAATATGACGCGAGTTGACCGGGTCAAGCGCGGAAGTCGGCTCATCTAAAAACAACAGTTCGGGTTCATGCAACAACGCCCGAGCCAGTGTCACCCGTTGTAGCATCCCGCGTGAGAGCGCCGTGATGCGTTTTTTGCGTTCGCCGGCCAAATTCACCATCTGGAGTACGTCATCGATTCGTGAACGCGGTTCGTCATACAGGTCACAATAAAGCTGCAGATTCTCTTCAATCGAGAGGCGCGTGTATAGGCCGCTGTTATCGGTCAATACGCCGATCCGCTTCCGATACTGTTCTTGTTTCAATTCAGAGACCGGGACGCCGAACACGGTGGCGTCACCTGACGTCTGGGCGAGTTGCGACGTCAAGATTTTAATGGTCGTCGTCTTCCCGGATCCACTCGGTCCGAGAAACCCGAACACCTCTCCTTTTTTAACAGAAAACGTCACGTCTCGTAGCGCCTCTTCATTGCCGAATAGCTTTTTTAATCCGTTCACTTGAATGATTGAGTCCATTCTCGTTCCTCCTCGTCGATGTCGTCTTGCTTGCTTACATCTTATCGAGAGGAAGAGTGGGGCGCATTAGAATGGCTGTAAAAGGCGCTTTTCGAGGAGCGAGTGGAGCGAATCGGGAGGTGAATGGAGGCTATTTCAGACCAATCATCGTCTTCAATTCGGCCATTTTCGTCTTCGAGAGCGGAATCGTCGTCTTCGCCGAATCATCGAGCACGAGACTGAAACTGTTCTTCGTGTACGTGATGACTTCTCGCACCCGTTGCAGGTTGACGATGTACGATCGATGGCAACGGAAGAAACCATATGGAGTCAGACGGGTCTCAAGCTCGTTCATCGTGAAGACGCTCGGGAACTGTTCGGACTGACTGTGCAGCACGGATTGTCCGTCTTGGCTTTCGATATAGTCGATTTCCGGTGGATCGAGCAAGACGATCTTCTCGTTCACTTTCGTCGGAATCTTCTCGAAGCGGACGTGCATGACCTCTGGCGTAACGTCTTCATTTGTATCCGGTTCATCTGGTTCAACGTCGAGTAAGCGCAACTGTCGATGGTCGATGCGATAGACGGTCGACGTGACGAACAGGGCGCTCTCCATGTTGCTCGTCAGGAACAGGATGGCTTTTTGTTGTTGCTTTAGTTGCATTAAGACGGTCGAGAACAAGTGCCGTGTCTCTTGATCGACGTTTTGATCCGGTTCTTCGAGGACGTAGATGTCGCGATTCTGTAGCAGCAGTGCCGCGTATTGAACGCGCCGGACGAGTGACAGGTTGAGTCGGTTCAAGCGTGTATTCCGATATGGGGTGAGTTGAACGGTTTGAAGGACATCATCCATCGATTCCATCGATTCGTAAAGCGTATGTGTGAAACGCAAGTACTCCTCTACCGTCAGCCGGTCATATAACCCATCGCGGATGGAGAAGACTGAGAGCGTACGATTCGCTGTATCGATGGTCCCAGAGTAGTTTGCGTGCGCGTTCGTCAATAATGCGAACAATATTTCCCGGGAAGTAACGCCGCAATGAATGGCTGCGATTTCACCCGGATTGATGATGAAGGAGATATTTTCAAGTATGAGCGTGTCTTGTTGGCGAACAGAGACGTTGTCAAAAGTAAGCACCGAATCCCTCCCTTTTTAGTTGGAGTATACCATTGATGCAGGAAAGACTTGAGTAATGAATTGGAATAAGGCTATGCTAAACTGGAGATAATTTGAAATTGAGAAAAACGTATTCAAGGGAGCGAACGTGGAGATGAACGAAGTACAACGACTGATGGACAAAGTGATTGAATTCCGAGATGAGCGCGATTGGGCGTTCCATCATAACCCGAAAGACTTGGCGTTATCGTTATCGCTTGAGGCAAGTGAACTGTTGGAATTGTTCCAATGGGTATCGAGCGAAGAAGCGCTCGAGACGAAACACTTCGAGATGAAAGAAGAACTCGCGGATGTCCTCATCTATGCGCTGACGTTCGCTCATGCGGCAGGGATCGATGTGTCGCAGGCGATTGAAGAGAAACTCGAGAAGAATGCGGTGAAGTATCCGAGTCCACAATCATGAGTGAAACGCTCGAAAGGTATCCTCCAGATCAATTTATGATTCCTTGCCATATCGTCGGAAAGAATTTCTCACCTCGCGTCGCATCGGAGAAAACAGGCATTCAATTTTACAAACAAACAGAAGTCGGAGAGATGGAGCGCATAGGAAAACAGATTGCTACGGTCGGTCATGCGTCGTTTGAACCACCACTTGAAGTTCAACAAGTGGAAAATCCTTATATCGGACTTTTTTGGATGATCGACACTCTTACGAAACATATCGATACCCTTCGTTCTTGTGGAGCCGATGATATCTATATCGATTTAGGTGTCGTCTATCATGGAGATTTGAAACTAGAGTTCGAATCTGATTTCTTAATGAAACTTGCGAACTTAAAGATTCCATTTTTGATTAGTGGTTATGAAGAGAAAGGGGAAAACTCACAATGAGAACGAAGCATCAACGTCTGTTCTTCCTGTATCTCGGTGCAGGTCTATTGAATATCGGTCTTTTGCTTATGATGCTGTTTTCTCAAATCGAGAGTTCGACATGGATGTTCGTCATGTTTCCGGTATTGACTATCATTTGGTTTGCGAATGCGTTTGTGCAGTGGAAACAAATGAAAAAAATTGCGGATGAACATAGTAAAGTTGTATGAGACAAATCAAAAGGAGACCAATTGAACGAATGCAGAAGCCAAAATGTGTGACGGGCCCGCTATTCTTCACGGAACGATGGGCTTGTTCGTTCCTCTAATCGGACTCCTTTTGTCACGTATGATTGTACCGTTACTGCTGTGCTGTTTTCAGATGAAGTCTAACAATCCTCATCCTGATACGGGTTCGCATACAAATCGATGTCAAACTCGGCTCTGATCCGATGGGCGAATTGAATCGTCTCCAAATCAAAGACGAGCGACGGTGTTTGGCCATTTTCTATCACGATCACGATGATGAACCGTGCCTGCATGTCGTCATACGTGTCATAGATGGCATCTAAAATCGTTTCTTTTCCACGAAGTTGCGTCATGATGTGTTGTAGTTGATCGTTCACATCAAACGAAGGCTGATAGCCTGTACCAAGTGACCAAGAAGTATATTCGCGAGGACGAGAAGAATTGCCTTTCTCCTCTCGTTTGTAGGTTTCGGTAGGGGTTAGTCCGAGCCGATGCGTCACGTCTTCGATTGAGAAATCGTCAGCGAGCAGTCGGAAGTAGACCAAGACTTCAGTTTGTGCAGGAGTCATGCGCATCCTCTTTTCTTTGTATGAGAGTCTATTTGAATATAACCGAAGCGATTTATAGAAAGGAATACTGATATGACCCAACGCGTACGATTTGATCACTTATACGAGGCGGGGAAACGTTCTACCCGCCAAGCGATTCTTCTTGGATTGTTCATCGTCTTACTCGGCCTCATCTTTTGGTTCACGGGCGAGCGTCGACTCGCCGAACTAGTATGGTTCGTCTTCTTTGTTCCGGCTATCGGGTTCGTCAAAATATGGACACGAACGAAGACGTTGCTCACGTTCAATGACGTACCTGACTATCGGCGGCTCGTCTGGTATGAATATTGTAGCGGGATGGCGGTCATCGTAATTTTTTGTATGTTGATTGTATCGTTGCTACTCCGTCCGGAACAAGCGAATGTTTTGATTCTCGTGGTCGCGCTCAATCTGTTTGCATGGATATCCTCTTCAAAATTGGATCAAAAGCTCGCGAACGTCGATCCGGAACATGTCACACATCAAGTCTATGAACGCGGGAAAGTCGGTTTCTTTTAGAATTAAAGGGCATAAAAAAGGAGTAGCCCGCGCTACTCCTCTTTTATGAAAGGGATCGACCCGTAATACGGTCAACAAGTCGTTTTGCTTCAAGTAAAGACATGTCATGAGTCTCCCGTAAAAATTTGATAGCCGTTATGACTCCATCCGTATCTATTTTTTCTTTTATGGACGCGGTTAAAGTATCGTCCGGAACGATTGGTTCGGTACGGATTAGCTTTCGGCGAAGTGTACTTATACCCTTTGCTTGTTCGATGACAATATTAAGTAAAAAGCCATTCAAAAGCAGAGAGCCAATTAAGAGAATGACGCTCCAATCCATATAAACCCTCCTTTTACTCTAGTTTCGAACAATGGTAAAGCTATATGCGTTCGTAAGAGGGTTATGGATGATTAACTCATAGCTGAGTTGTTGTTCATCGGCCTTATCGACCAATAGATTGATCTCTGACATATTGAAGGCGCGTTGACTGGCGACTGTCGTGACGAACAACACACCGCCAAGGATAGTTGTGAGTATGAGACGTTTCGTCCAAACCGTAAAGGATGATGACATTAAGGACGTACCTCTATCTTTTCCTCGATTCGTTCGAGGCGTTCCACTAGGACGTCGAACTGTTGTTGTTGATGAGCCGTGGTTTGGCGCTCCAGCTCGAGTCGTGCGTCCGCTCGCTTCTCATAACGACCGATAAATCGAACGATCAATACGATGATCGTGATGATTAACGTGAGTGGGACAATCATTACGAATAAGCTAAATAGAAACATGAGTAAAACTTCCATTCTAATTCCTCCTTGCACCTGTAATCCTAAACTAGTATACTTCCAAATTCATACAAAAAGAAAGGAGGAATATTTATCTATCGTTAATCATTTCATTATGTACGCTATATTTATAAGGAAAAGGAGCTGACTTATGGCAATCTACTATACATACCAACACGCAGGCGCTTGGAAAGCAGCAAACGAGAGAGGGTATTTATTCGGCGATCCGAACTTTGGTATCTTTCAAGACGAGGACTACACATACCATCGACCTGCCTATGACTGGCTCGCGGGGCAGTATGAACAGCGAACCGGCATCTCCCTTCATGGAAATTATCCCGTCTGGCTGAGCGAAACCCGTCCTGACATCGCACGAGGCGGTTACTTAGAGCCTGGAGAGCCGGGTGTAGTGCTAACGGTTGAGTTACTGGACTCACACGTACTCGAACTCGAGGCTGGCTATTGGATGTTCGCGTTGAATCGATGGTTCCTCTCATTTGAAGACCGAGAAGCGAAAGACGAGAAAGAGTTGAAGGAATCTTGGGAGAAGATGTTCGATCGCGACTGGTGCGAGTCGATCGTCGAGGCGTATCCGGGGACGAACACGAAGTATCACTATCTCGTCGACCGGATTGATGTCGGGCAAGTGCTCGACGTGGTGACGTTTACTGAGGTAGGTGTGTGATGGAGCTACCGACACGACTTGGGACAAACGAGGCGGGTTACATCATCAATCAAACAGACGTGACACAGATTCAACCGATGTTTCGACCACTGCTTGATAAAGTGATTCAGCTGCTGCGAGAAGAGCTTGCAGAAGCGCTACATAGCGTATATGTATACGGTAGCATCGGGCGCGGGACGGCTATAGCCGAACAGTCGGATTTAGACGTGACAGTCATCCTTAGCCGGGAGGTGGACATTGATGGATTGAAGTCACGGACCATGCTACTGTTACAGGAACATCCAGAAGTGATTAAAATCGATTACGATATCGGACTATTGCATACGGCGCTCGACCCTACCAATCATTTTGAATGGGGGTTTTGGTTACGTCATATGTGCGCATGCGTTCATGGGACGGACTTGTCTCACCGCTTTCCACATATGAAACCGGATGAGCGAATTAGTCGAGCGTTAAATCGAGATTTGTTCAATCAGTTGCGAGACGCACAAGAAAAATTGAAAGCAAGACGTATGACAGAAAAGGAAAAGAAGTCACTGATTAAACGGATGATTCGGGGCGCGTATTTGACAATCAACGTCGAAGATCAGAGTTTTGTATCGACGATTGCAGATAGTCTGTTTGTGTTGCGCCTCTACTTTCCGAGCAGCGAAATCATAGATGACTTAGAGCGAGGCATGGAGTCAGAAGTAGTTCAGGATGACTGGTTGGGTAAGTTGATTGCACAGTATGAATCGTTGTTCCTTCCATGATAATAGCCGTCTATCAAAGCGACTCCTTTCGTTCTAAATTATCAAAGTGATTATCGACATAAAGCATTCCTACCAAAACGTAGAATTGAATCAATGACTTGAGCAAAACGGGAATGTAGATGATTTCAAAAAACAATAAGCCCTCGAATACGAACATACATAGCAAGGTAAGAAAATACATGAACGTTTTACCTCTTTTGAATCGAGAAAATAGGCGAATGCCTACGAGAAATGGATAAAGTAGCGTCTTGACTCTATTGGACATGTTGGTAAATCCTTTCTAAACACGTTATCGTGCCTTGCGTGGGATATCGTCTGGTTTTGCGTGCCCTCGCCGGACATCCGATTCAAAATAAAACATCGGGGCAAACAGTCCTGCCAATAGGTAAAGTACACTGACAATTTCTAGGAAGAGCGATTCTGAAATACCATATCCAATGATGAGGATATGGACAGGGACAAAGCACAGTAAAAAGATATTGGACATGACAGCTTCCGTTTTAATAAACCGAGATAACCCTCGCATGAACAAGATGTATGGGAACAAAAGATAATAAAAAAATCGTTTCATATCTAACGCCTTTCCCGAGCGATTCGCTCAAATCATGTATATACATCTTTTTCAGTATAATGGGAGCACCACGTATATAAAAGGAGTATTTACATGACGCAATCCATCGCCATCATCGGAGCGGGTGTGAGCGGACTATATGCCGCGGCCCTCCTCATCGAAAAAGGATATGACGTCACTGTTTTCGAGGCGCGCGACCGCATCGGGGGACGGGTGTTAAGCCATGACGGGTTCGATCTCGGCCCGACCTGGTATTGGCCAGAGACGGAGACGACGATCACGCAACTCATCGAACGACTCGGTCTCCCGACGTTTTCACAATATGCGGCCGGTGACTTGATGCTCGAGCGTCAATTTGGAGTCATCGAGCGTCATACGCTTCCACCAGGCCGTGTGGTCCCATCGATGAGACTCGGCGGCGGCATGGCTAGCTTGACGACCGCGCTCGCAGCAACCTTACCACCCAATACGATTCAACTTCAGTCGACGGTCATCTCGATTAAACAGGTCGAGCGTGGAGTGGCCATCGGACTCGAAACAGGTGAGACCCAAACGTTCACTCACATCATCCTGGCCATCCCACCCCGGCTCGTCTCAGGCATCGTGTTTCAACCGGAACTGTCTGAAACGACGAAGGCGAAGCTAGCGTCTACCCCGACTTGGATGGCCGGTCAGGCGAAAGTGCTCGCCGTCTATGACCGGCCGTTCTGGCAAGACAAGGGCCTATCCGGACAAGGGATGAGCTGGGCCGGAGTGCTACAGGAGATCCATGATGCCTCGCAACCGGATGGACTTGCGGCGCTATTCGGCTTCTTCCGATTGTCCGCTGCCGAACGCGCGGTGCTCGACCGGGACGAGCTGAACCGGCGCGTCATCAATCAACTCGTCCGCCTGTTCGGGGAAGAGGCGCGTCATCCGTGTGACGTCTTATACGTCGATTGGTCGAGTGACCGGCATACGGCTGCGGTCGAAGATACAGCACCGCTGACGGAGTTTCCTGTGTATAGCCCAATCCCGATTGACGCCGGTTGGGAAAAGCAGCTCTCTTTCGCCGGGACAGAGACCGACGCCCTGTTCGGCGGTCATATCGAAGGGGCACTTCGGTCAGCCATCCGTGTCGTCGACCCACTCTGACCAAAAATGCGTATCATCCCGGCTCAGGGACGATACGCATTTTTCATTTGAACTTTTGAATCATCAACGCGAGCGAGCGGTTGATCATCGTCATTTCCTCGTCCTCGAGGACGGAGAACATCTCTTCGGCGAGCCGTTCCTCGATGGCATCGATTTGCTTCGAGTATTCGTGGCCGACCGGACCGAGCCGGATAAAGCTTTCACGCAAGTTGTCCGGGTTCTTCTCTTTCTGAACGAACTCACGCTGTTCGAGCACCTTCAGTACTTGGCTGACGGCGCTTTTCGAGATATTCATCTTCGTCGCGATCTCCGTCGTCGTCCACGTCTCTTGTCGTTTAAAGAGGAGTAGCATCTGTTCTTGCTGATAGCTAAGTTGGAACTCGTTCAAGTCGGTGAAGTATTTAGTGAACAATAAGTCGAGCTCGTCGATTTGACGATACATCTCGATGACTTGTTGTTTGCGTGTCTCGTTCAAAGGTCGTTCTCCTTTCATCGTGTGTGACGGAACGTCTGGCTCCGTACGAATAAGAGGGCACTAAGCGCCAATCCGATTATACCAAACGTGATGAGTAACGTTTGGATCGGTACGGCGAGCGCGACGAGCACAGACAAGACGGCGAAGGCTACCGGCTCAAGGCCGGACGCGGCGAGCGCCATGATGCTCATGACACGACCGATCTTGTCTTGGTCGCTATGCTCCTGCATGAGTGTGACCGCCGGCAAGTAGACGAGCATCAACATGAAGCCGCTCAGTGCCGCCGTCAACGCGAGCATTGGAATCGATTGGGCTTGCGTATACAAGAGGAACGCGGCAATCGTCAGCAACAAGGCACGGAAGACAAACCGACCGCGATGGACCGAACGCATCAGCAAGACGAGGAAACTCGCGACGAACGTCCCGACGGCGAGACCGCCTTCGATGACGCTCAAGTCAAACGCCGTACCGCCACGCTCGCCGACGAGAATCGGGATACTCATGATGAGCGGTCCCATGACGAACAAGTTGACGATGGCGATGGAGAGCGTTCCGCTCCGTAAAATCGGGGTATGCGAAACGTAACGAATCCCTTCTTTTAAGTCGACGATGACGTGAGCCAAGGACATGACGTGTGCCGCCGGGATTCGGTCTTGAATCAGGCGGGGCATGATCAGCAGGGCGGCGAGGAAGATGAGTCCTGCCGCCGTCCCGAAACTGAGTCCGAATCCGCCCCATGTCAACAGGAGTCCCGCTAAAAAAGGACCGATGACAAACATGAGCTCGAGCGAGCCTTGGAACAACGAGTTGGCTCGTTGCAACTCATGCTGTTTGACGAGGGACGGGATGAGGGACGAGAGTGCGGGATACGACATGCCGTCCAAAATCCCGAAGATGACGGAAATGCCGATGAGTGCCGCGACCGAGTATAAGTCGAGCAGGTGGAGGCTCAAGACAGCCAACATGAGTGCGGCCTGACCGAGGTTCGTCAAAAATAAGAGCCTACTCTTTTGGAAGCGGTCGGCGAAGACGCCGCCGAACACCATCATCACGACACGCGGAAGCGAGACGGCGGTCAAAATGATTCCGAGTAATGCCGGTTGTCCTAACACATCGATTGTGAGCCACGACACGCTCAAGAAGAAGATGGAGAAGCCGAGTGTCAACGTCATCCCGGACAGCCAAGTGAAGACGAATCGTGGATTGTGGAGCAAGTTCATGATTAAACCTCATGCTTTCTTTATTAAAGTTAAGTTAACTAAACTATATAATCATATTGATCATTTGGCAAGTTTGAAGACTTCTAATAAAAAATTGTAAAATAACGGAACTTTAATAGTGGGTTTCACGTATAGTTTTATAAAGAGGAAAACAGACATCTACATGAATCGAGGAATGATATATGGATAAACAACAGCGTTTGAGACAAATGAAGCAAGAAAACCGAAAGTGGTTCTTTCTCCGTGTATCCTTTGCGATTCCCGTCGGTATATTGGTCTTTTTACTGTTACAGACAAATACGCAGGAATTCCTATACGGCGGCCTGCTCGTCTTAACGACATTCCTGTATGGCTATGCCCTTCGACGTGAATATCGATTCATGAGCAGTTTCACAGAACGCACTCGTGCGAAGCGTTTCATCTCACTTCAATATACGTTTGATTATGTGTTGATTCTCTTTGTCGGGCTCGTGTTTCCGTGGCTCATGAAATCAGAGACAGCCACGTGGTTGCCATTCATCGGCTTCACGATCGGTATTTTCATTCTTTCGGTTTCAGAACGAATGATAGATGAGAAAGTGAAACAAAGCGATTCGGAGCAACCGACACGTCGTGAAGTGAGAGGTTGGTGAGCTAAGTAGATGACAAAGCAAGAACGCATCAATGCCATCTATAGATCGAATATGAAGCTGGCAGTCCCACAAGGGCTCATCACGTTTCCAATGACGTTTTTTACGGTCGGATTGATTCGCTCAGATTCATGGAACGGATGGTACGTGTTCGGTGTCGCTGTTTGCTTGTTGTTGCTTGGTGGTTCCTTTTTTAAAGCGAATCAAATCGAGACGAATATGACTGAACGCGAAGGGGCCAAGCAAATCATCACACGGCGGAACGGATTCCTATTCGGGGTATTCGTCATGTCTATTCTATCGGTTGCACTGACGCTCAAACTCGGCTGGACATACGCGTGGATTTTGATTGTGACCGGTGGGATTCTCTACGGCGGATACCGCTTGATTCGAAAACAAGACGAGCGATTGTCTGCGATCGATCCGGAGCATCCGTTGTTTCGTGAGATGCGACTCGATCACGTGAGAGATTAGGAGGGATATGATGGAACGGGAAGCCAGGCTATCTAAACTAGTGACCATCAAGAAACGATACCATCGCTTCATTATCGCGAGCACACTCTTTATTTTGGGGGCATCCTTATACTTCATGATGGATTTGAAGTATTCCGGTGCGCTCGCTGTCATCAGTCTCGTCCCGATGATGTGGGTCGAGTGGAGACAGACACGCGCCTATCTCACGTTGAATGATGATCGTTTGTACCGGCGTCTCATCCGGCTGAATTTTGCGATTCTCTGTTTCACGTTCGTCTTGCTGTTTAGCCTGGTCGCTTTGCTTTTGACCGGAAACATTCACCGAGACGGTCTTATGTGGGCGATGATCATCGGGGGTCCACCATCAGTCTTATGGCCGTTCTGGCTGGACCGAAAGTTGCTTCAAATCGATCCAGAGCACGTGACATCGGGTATGGTGACGAAAGCAAACCGTGCGAAGTCGAAGCATCAACTTGATGAGGGAAACGAATTAAAAAGGACAAGATAAATATGAAGAAACAAGAACGGATTCAAGCGTTAGGCAAGTATCGAGAACAAGATCAACGCAGTAGCCTTTGGCTGATAATAGCGCTCATCTTCTTCAATTCCTTCATGTTAGGGTTTGAGGACTTCTGGTGGGTATGGGGGATTGGATCCCTACTCGTATCAATCGGTCTGGTGCGCATCATGCTCCGTGAGGGGAAGAACGCGATGACGCTTACGACCGGACGAGGCGTGTTGCTCACAAAACGGTTGTTTCAGATGTATCCTCTTTGGATTGTGTGGATCACAGCGGCGATTTTTCTCAGTCGTCTGGGCGTCCCGGTCATCGGATGGATTCTCTATAGTGTTTGTTCGGCGATGTTAGGGTGGCATCATTACACGACACGTCAACAGCTCAAGCAAGTTGACCCGAATCAACCGACCCGAAACGATATCTCGCGGTTATACCGCTCGTACGAGAGGAGTACATATGGTAGCAAAAGAAATGCGGGTTAAACAGTTGTTGGAACAAGATGACGTCCATTGGCGCTGGCGTTGGGGCGTTTGGTTTGTCGGGCTCGTCGTGACGATCTTTGTCAGCGGAGCCTCGCCGCGATGGGTGCCGTTCAGTACGCTCGTCCTCTTTTTCCCATACCTCTGCTTGGAGTGGCGGAAGACGAAACTGTTACTGACGTTCAATGAGGATGAACGATACAGCCGGCTCGTCTACTTCGAGTTTGCATCCCTCTGGCTCCAATTCATCATCTACCTCGGTCTCGTGATCGGATATATTACGGAAACTCTGTCGCTGCCATGGCTGCTTGGCATCATCGGTGGCGTCTCGACGTTGACGTTCGGGATCTCGCGTTTTATGCAACGGCGCCTCCGTCTGATTGATCCGGCACATGTCACGAACAAACAGCTATCGGTCGCGAAAGAAGAGCGATTGGAAGCATATCGAGCAGGCCTATGATTCGTCAGGGCCTTTTTTTATTGGTTCAGGACATCTGTCCTTTATCGAGGATGTCCGTTATTGTTAACTAAAGAATAAAGGAGGAGATGGAGATGCGCGGTGTATTGTTCGCCATTAGCGGCGGATTCTTTTTGACCTTACAAAGTGTGGCCAATGCCAATATCAGTTCTGCAATCGGCACGTGGCAGGCGGCGACGCTCACCCAGTTGACCGGTTTTGTCGTGGCGCTTCTCATCATGCTTCTCGTCCGCGACCGGACGTACCGTGAGATGCGACACGTGAAGCCACTCTATCTGTCAGGCGGAGCCTTCGCGGCGCTCATCTTGTTCAGCAACATGACGGCCGTGCATACGCTCGGCGTCACGCTCACGATTTCATTATTTTTAATCGCCCAGCTCGCGCTCGCCCTCGTCATTGACGGACGTGGCTGGTTCGGGATGGTGCGGCGTCGCTTGAACGTCACGCAACTTCTCGGCGTGGCGATGATGGTTGCTGGGGTGGTGTTGTTGAAATGGTAGGAAAAGATCGATTGGAGCAATTCATGAGACAAGTCGGGCTTTATGAGGTGTTGCCTCGCGCGGCGTGGTCGGACTTGACGCTCGTCCGTTACGAGCCCGGTGCGACAATTTGTACGCAAGGTGATCCGGCACGGGTGCTTCGTTTCCTCGTCAACGGCAAGATTCGCGTCTCCCACACGTCAGCAGCCGGGAAGCGGCTCGTCTTGTCGTTTAAGCAACCGCTCGACTTGATTGGGGACATCGAATATGTGCAACGGACGCCGTATTTGAACACGGTCGAGGCGGTGACGACCGTCGAGATGCTCGTCATTCGGTTCGATGATTTGGCCCGACACGCAGCGGACGATGTGGCGTGGCTCCATTATCTGTTAGAAGAAATCACAAGAAAGTTCGAGAGAAAGTCGCAATCGATGAGCTTCAACTTGTTTTACCCAGTCGATGTTCGGCTCGCAAGTTACTTGTTGTCGATGACGCCGGAGATGAAAACGCTCGGCTCGACGGTCGATGAGTTGACCGACATCGCCGATTTGATCGGGACGAGCTATCGCCACGTCAACCGAACGCTCAAACGATTCGTCGAGGACGGGTTGATTGAGCGGGACAGACGGTCGATCACGGTCGTCGACCGGGAGCGCTTGATCGATGTGGCAGGAGAGAGCATTTATGAGTGAGGAGGGAGACGTATGGCCATTGGAATGATGCTTGCCGTGTTCGGCGGGATGCTCGTCTGCATTCAAAACACGTTCAATGCAAACGTGAAGCGACGTGTCGGCGCGTGGGCGACGACGACGCTCGTCCTCGGGCTCGGTTTTCTCGCTTCGCTCGTCGCTGGCTTGATTCGTGACGGGACCGCCTTGTTTGCGGTCGCGGGAATGGAGACGTGGTATTGGTTCAGTGGCATCATCGGGGTCGGGGTCGTCATGAGCGTGACGCAAAGCGTCGAGCGGCTCGGACCGAGTTACGCCATCTCGATCGTCATGGTGTCGCAAATCCTGTTCGCGCTCCTATGGGACACGCTCGGTTGGTTTGGGCTCGAGGCGATCCCGTTCACGTGGAAGACAGTCGTCGGCATCGTCTTGATTGTCGGCGGGGTACTCCTGTTTCAGTTGAGCGGGAAAGAAAAAGTAGTGAACGAGCGTGTCCGACGCGTCGGATGACATTAAAATGATTTACCGCAACTATGACAAGTCTGCCCGTGTTCCTGCCTTCTGACAGAGGTTTGGCAATGCGGGCATGTTGTCGTTTGGGACTCTCTCGGATAGAACGTGGAACGTTGCTCGAAAGGAGAGCGGTGATGGGGTTTCCAGCTGAAGAGGATGAACACGACGGCAACGAGTAAAGCGATTAGAATGAGGATATCCATATGAAAGCCTCCTAATTATTGGTATGCTATTCTTATGTACGCAATTCGCAAGCATTTGGTTTCAGGGGGGAATGAAATAAATGACACGTGAAGAACGAATCGAACAGTTATACATACGAAACCGAACGGGAATCGTGATGTTAATCGGCACATTCTTAATCGGGCTCGCTGGCGGGCTATGGCTTTTTACGGGAGGCGCATATGAACAGATCGCCGCATTCGTTTTCTTTTTCGTCGTCGCGTTGCCGCTCGGTTTCGTGGCTTGGCGGAAGACACGGACGCTATTGACGTTCAATGAGGATCAACGCTATCGGCGCTGGATTCGCTTCAAAGGGCTTTTGAATATAATCTTATTGTTTGGCATGATGGGGATGATGTCGCTCTTTGCATCAGGGTTCGTCCCGTTATCGTTGTTCACAGGGACTATAGTGAGCTTGGCGATCGGCTATTTGTTTATCGAGATGGTGGTGGACCGACGCTTGCTTCAAATCGATGACGAGCATGTCGTCGACAGTCTGCTCGGATTGACGAAACGGGAGCGGATGAAACGGCATTGGGAGGAAGAGTGAGAGTCTCACATCAAGAACTACGGAAGCAGAGAAGACTAATGAAAGTAGGGAAACGATGAATATATGGAGACAAGACCCGGACGACCCGAATCGGTTGCCCGAATTGACAGACGATGTATTGGCAGAAGTCGAGGGACGCCTTGGTGTGAAGCTCCCGGACGACTACCTTGAAGCGATTCGCATCCAAAACGGTGGTGGTGTCGAACCGCGGGACTTGCCGATTGTGTGGAACGGACAAGACGACATCGCACTCGTCGACTCGATTGCCGGCGTCGGTCTATCGGACGGCTTGATTCAATCGAAGGCGCTATTGGCCGAGTGGGGCGTCGAGGATGACCGATTGATTGCCTTCGCGGGCGATGGACACTTCTTCCTCGCGTTCGACTATCGCGAGAGCGCGACGCCAAAGATTGCGTATATCGACACGGACAGCGAACAGATTGATGTCCTGTTCGACTCATTCAGAGCATTCACCGAAGCGCTCACGACGGTCGAGTTCGAGCCGTTCACGGGACTCGCCGAGGGAGAGGCGTTTATCGATTATGCGCGACGCCAACTGTACAGCACCGATAAGAGTGAGAAGGCTAAGGGGGCAAATACGTGGTCGAACGGGGTCGACATGCTTGGTGCAGACGAGCTCATCACGGAATTGCTGACGTGGATGAAAGATGAGACGCTCCGGGTCACGGCAATCTGTACGATGCAACATTTGATTCTCATGCGGAAGATTGAAGATGACGCATCGATCAAGGCCTTCTTGGAGGCACTTCGACAGAACGACGACTCGTTCAGTAAACAAAGTTATGAGGAGACGAAGTACATCGTCGAGAATGACATTCCGTTTGAGTGAAACCTTTTGCACGATTAATTCGTAAAAGAAGGAAATGAGATTTAGCTAGGAGGATTGGATGATTGACCATACAGTAAGGCTAGAACGCATGATTGAGAACGACCGCAAACGACAAAAGCAGACGCTCTATCCGACATTCGGGTTCATCGCGCTGTTCATCATCTATTTTATGACGACGGACGTCCTGCTCCTGTTGCCCATTATCTTGGTCGGACAGTTCCCGATGCTCTATAAAAGTTGGCATCGGATGAAGTTGTTGCTTACGTTCAATGATGATGCCCGCTACCAAGAAAAAGTACGGTCTGAGTTTGGCTTGGCTGTCGGGAACCTTGTCTTCCTCTTGTTGTTGATCACGAGCTCAATCCTCGGGTGGATCACGTTACTCACGTTCATCATCGTCGTACTCGTTGGCTTGATCACGTTCATCGTGCTCGGCTATCGCATCGACCGCGAGTTGAAAACGATTGACCCGCAGCACGTGACCGGGACAGAGCTCAGCAAGGCGCAACTCGAGCGTCAAAAACGAAAGACATCATGATGGGGGAAATTCAATATGGTTGAAAAAGAACAACGCGTCAAACAAATGGTCGAGAACGACCGCAACGTGAACAAGACGGCGCTCTTGCTCACGTTCATGATTTTAGGGATCGCCTTTTTCTTTATCTTTACGCAAGAAATCTCGCTCGCGACGTTCGCCGTCATCATTATGGCGACGCAGTTGCCGAGCCTATACCGGGCGTGGCACCGGATGAAACTGCTCAAGACGTTCAATGACGAGGCGCGCTATCAAAAATACGTCCGTCTCGAATTTGGGATCGTGCTCGCGAACGTCATCCTGCTCGGTCTGTTTATCGCCATCGCCTGGTCGATCGAAGGATCGCTCGTCGTGTTTGCGGTCATGTTGCTCGCGCTGTTCATCCCGTTCATTGTTTTGTCGGTGTGGGTGAACCGGAAGCTCGAGCTGATCGATCCGAACCATGTGAACAATCACGAGCTTCGGATGGCACATCGGGAAGCAGCGAAAAATCGACTCAGCTGACAAGGAGGAAGATGGATGAAACGGAAACTGCTCGCCTGTTTATTCGCTCCGCTCCTACTGCTCGCCGCATGCGGCGAACAAGGGCGAGAGCTCGTCGTCGGCACGTACAAAAATGAAGAGACGGTCGTCTTCTCGGAGACGTCGGTTCAAGATGAAGCCGACATCAACCGCTTCATCGAGATTGTGGAGGCGAGTGCTCCGATTGAAACTCAGATGGAAGGTCTTCCCGACTATGTCGTGACGATCAACAACCCGGCGGAGTCGACGATGGAGTTGATGGTGAACATTTGGATCGATGAAGAAGGGGACATGCAGTTCACGAGAGGGCTCGCTGGAGAAGACGCGTTTGAGATGAGTCCTGCCGATGCCGAAGAAGTCCGTGACCTCCTTCAGATAGAAGAATAAGCAAATGAAATTTAAAACCCCAGCCTCTGGTTCGTCAGAAGCTGGGGTTTCTTATGAAAACATTCCAATCAAACAGCCACAGATGACCATGCCGGCTGTATAGAACTTGAAGCGATGCCGTTCCCAAAACGAGTCGTTCATGTTGTCACCACCGTTTCAACCCGACCGCCCTCGACCATCTGGACGAACGCCTCGTCCGGGTCAGTCGTCCCAGACGTCTTGAGCCAGTCCTGGAAGTCGCCTTCATATAAAATCCGCCCTGCATGCAAGAAGATGACGTGGGCATCGAGCTGAGCAAGGTCGTGTAACTGATGGGTCGAGATGAGACACGTCCGGCCGTCTTGGACGAGTCGCTGGATTCGGCGCATGATATGGATGCGTGACGCCGGATCGACCCCGCTCGTCGGTTCGTCGAACAAGTAAAGCGCACGCTTCACCGACGACAAGAGCGTGACGAATAGCCATTTGCGTTCACCGACCGACATCTTGCCGAGCTTCATCTTCCACAAATGTTCGAACAGTTCTTGTTCTAGAGCGCTCGAAAGCCCATTCATGTACGTCTCGAGACGTTTAAAGTCCGGACGCTTCGTGAGGCGACCGATGAAATACGTCAAATCTTTTCCAGTCAACTCATTATGATACATCATGTGTTGGGTCAAATAGAGCATGTCCGTCGATGGGACGAGCTGAAGCGTGTCCGCTTCGACTGGGAGCGTCCCGGTCATGCAGTCGAATAGTGTCGTTTTCCCGGCTCCGTTCAGCCCAATCAAGACGTTCAGTTTATGCGAATGAAGTGTGAACGAGACGCCATCGAGCACGGGACGTGTCGCTTTTGGATACGTATAGCGTAACTGTTGAATGTACATGATTTCCTCCTAGCGTGTGACCGATGAGACGAGATTGAAGCGCCTGATGGCGAATAGCCCGACAGATACGTAACCAACGAGGGCGAGTAGAGTCATCATAAGATTGAACGACACATCGACTCGGGCGACGGTATGGACGATGGCAAGCGATAGTTGGAGTAATGCGTAAAACGGGTTCGCATAACCGAACCAGACGTCGGGTTGTTTGATTGCCAAATAGAACAACGGATAGGCGAGCAGGTTCGCGAATCGCATCAAGCTTGATACTTTGACTGGGAGAAGCGTGAACGCGACGCTACCGAGCGCGAACGGGATACTCCCGAGTAAGAGCATAAGCGGGGCGACGAGATAGCTAAACGCGAACTGGCCGTGGACGAGCGTGACGACAATCGTGAAGAGCGACAAACTCACGGAGACGAATACGAGTTGGGTCAACAAGATGGCCAGTATGTATGTATACTTGTTGCCTGAAATCATGACGTACGTCTTCATGAGGCCATACTCCCGCATCCGGGCGAGCTCGAGGGCGATTCCGTTCAAGTATGTCGCGAGGATGATGTATGCCCAAAAGTAAGACAAGTACGTGGCGTAATCCGACGCGGCCATCGTTCGAACGTCCGGCGGGCTATACAAGAGGGCGATGCCAAGCGGGATGCCCATCGTCAACACGAACGGGACTTTATCCGTTAGGACGATTTTGATGTACATAAAGAAATAACTTGAAATCTGATGCATAAGACACCTCATTGTCATTACAAGATTTTAACAAGTTATACGTTTGTTAAATGTAAAAAGTTTCAAAAAACCCCCTTTGGAACAGCACAATCTGTTCCAAAGGGGGTTTGGCTTGATTAACGTGTCATCACACCATCACGCTTCGCGATTTTGTCGCTCACTTGCTGGCCGCTGAGCGTGACCATCGGCATCCCGCTGCCCGGGTTGACCGTACCGCCGACGAAGTAGAGGTTCTCATACAGCTCACTTTGCTTTTTATGTTTGAACCCGCCGTTCTGGTTCTTGTCCGACACGGTGCCATAAATCGCACCGCGGTCCGATCCGTACATCCGCTCGATGTCGTGCGGGGTCCAGACGTTCCGGGTGACGATATTGTCTCGCAGGCCATCCATACCCATCCGTTCGAGCTTATCGAGCACCCGTTCTTCAAACGCCGCGTAGTCGGCTTCGGTGAACGGGTTTTCTTGAATGTACGGGATGTGCGGCAAGATTTTGATGTTCTCATGTCCCGCCGGTGCTTGGGTCGGATCGGTCTTGTTGACGTTCACCAAATAGATGGTCGGGTCATCTGGCAACTCGTGTCTGTCAAAAATCTTCTCCATCTGTTCCTGCAAGTTTTCTGAGAAGAAGAAGTTGTGATGTGCGAGTGCCGGGTATTCTTTTTTGACGCCGAGATGGAGCACGAAGCCGGAGCTGGCCGGTTCGTATTTATCGACGAGCTTGTCGACGAACGCCTTTTCGACATCGACCATCTTTTGATAGAACGGGATGACTTCCATGTTCGAGACGTAGTAATCGGCGGAACGGAGCCGTCCGTCCTCGAGTTCGATGGCCGAGATTTTCCCGTTGAGCGTATGGGCCCGGACGACGCCTTGCCCGGTGTTTAGCTTCACGCCGATCTCTTCGGCGAGTGTCGTCAAGCCTTCGGCGAGTTTATGCGTCCCGCCTTCGACGTACCAGCACCCTTGCGCGTGTTGCATGTAAATCATCATGTTGAGGACGGCAGGGGCGCTATAGGGCGACGACCCGACATATTTGACGTAATACGACAGCATCGTCCGCAGGTGCGGGTTGCTGATTCGTTTCGAGATGGCGCTGTACATCGTCGACGCCAAATCGAAGCCCATGAGCGTCGCGAGCGGACCGATTTGTGTGACCGCCTCGAGCGGCGACTCGAATCCTTCTTTTAAGTAACTGCGCTCCGTCGTGTTATAAATGCGCTTAGCGTAGTTTAACAGCTTGCGATACTCGTTGATATCTTTCTTCGAGAGCGACGGGTTCGCGCTCGCCATCACATCGAGGTCGTGATACAGATCGAGTACCGTGCCGTCCGGGAAGAACGAACGCCATTCGAGGTCTAACCGCTTGATCGGCACGTAGTCTTCCATCCGTTTGCCGCTCCCGGTGAACAACTTCTCGAAAATTTGCGGCATCGTCAAAATCGACGGACCGAGGTCGAATCCGAACCCGTCTTGCTCGAGCCGGTTCACTTTCCCTCCGATATGGTCGTTCTTTTCATATAAAGCCACGTCATAGCCTTTTTGTTTGAGCGAGATGGCTGCCGAAATCCCACCTAGCCCGCCACCGATGACAATCACTGACTTGTTCACGTTTTGCATACACGTACCGCCTCTTTCCGACATGATTTATGAAACGCTTGCTGAAGTTTTTATTCCTATTTGATTCATTTGCCACTATTGCCTTTATTCCCTGCACGCACACTTCTGAACATTCGTTTTCAGCACATTGGCAGAACAATTATGCCGTTTAAACTTTGTTTACATCTTCTGTTTATCCTAAGGCTATCATCAAAAGGAGGAACAACAGAATGAAGAAAACATGGAAATGGGTACTCGGTGCGGTCGTTCTCGTCATCACACTCGGAGCAGGTGTCGCGTTCATGCCGCAAGCAACAAACTATAAAACAGAAAACGTGTCGGTCGAGACGATCGAGAATCAATATTCGTTCACCGGACAAGTCATCGATGCGGAAGCGGCTACGGGCCGACTCTTCGTCGATGAGCGAGATCTTGGAAAAGTCGAGGAAGGCGGTACGCTCACCGTCTATGTGAGTGCGCTTGACCTTGAACTCGAGGGGACGATTGATACGATTGCCGATGAAGCGGAAGCGATGACGATGCCAGGTGCATCCGCGCGTTATGCGATGAACGTCGACTTGAATGAGACAGACGGTTTGCGCAACGGGATGACGCTTGAAGGGATCATCGTCGCGGAACGAGTCGAAAACACGAAGACGTTATCGCTCGACAGCATTACGTTCGAGAACGAAGACGCCTACGTCTATATCGAAGGCGAGGATGGTCCAGTAAAGCAACAAGTCGAGCTCGGGATCACTGATGGAAGCCGTGTCGAAGTGAAGGATGGATTGGAGGCGGATCGTGTGTTGTTACTCGATGAAGCGACAGGCGGCGGAATCATGCCTCCACGAATCGGAGGTGGCCAATGAGTACGCTTATCGACGTGCAGTCGCTCACGAAAACGTACGGCTCGGGCGACAACGTGCAGACCGTCTTAAACGAAATCGACCTTGAAGTGAAGGAAGGTGAATTCGTCGCCATCCTCGGGCCATCCGGTTCAGGCAAGTCGACGCTCATGAACATACTCGGCTGTTTGGATGGCTATACGAGCGGGCGCTATCGATTCGGACAAAAAGATGTGACCGGTCTATCGGAAGCAGAGCTGTCGCTGTTTCGAAACAAACAAATCGGGTTCATCTTTCAACAGTTCAACTTGTTGCCGCGCTTATCCGCTCGCGCGAATGTCGAACTCCCGTTGATCTATCAGCGTCTCTCAAAAACGGATCGACTTAAGCGAACGAGCGAGATGCTGGCGCGTGTCGGTCTCGAAGACAAGCTGGACCATTTTCCGAACCAGCTGTCGGGTGGGCAGCAACAACGCGTCGCCATCGCCCGAGCGCTCGTGACGAACCCGTCCTTGCTGCTCGCCGACGAACCGACCGGCGCGCTCGACCAAGCGAACGGTCGTCAAATTATTGAACTGTTTCACGAGTTACATGCAGAAGGAAAAACCATCATTATGATCACACACGACATCGACATCGCAAAAGAAGCGACGCGCATCGTCCATGTGCGCGATGGCCGCATTGAAAAGGAGGAACGGGTGCGATGATTCGAGAAAATATACGCATGGCCTGGTTAACGGTCATCAGCCATAAGATGCGATCGTTTTTGACGATTCTCGGGATTGTTATCGGGACGGCGTCCATCATTACGTTGATGACGGTCATCACCGGGGTCACCGACTCCATCAATGAAGAAGTCGCGACGTTCGGGGCAGACCGGATGACCGTTCAAATCGAAGATGGGATGAAGAATGGTGTCAGTAGCGCGGAGCTTGAACGGCTCGAAGCGATTGAGGGAGTCGAGTCCATCTCGCCGACAACGACCCAATCCGTCGACGTCTCGTTCTCTAACCAGACCGCGATGAAAACGGTGCTCGGAAAGAGCGACGCTTATTTTACCGACTCTACGGTCGCGGATGGGCGGAGTATCACTCCACTCGACGTCACGAGTCGGACGCAGGTCGCTTTGATTGGGGATACGCTTGCGAAAAATGCGTTCCCGACAACTTCACCGCTCGGGGAGACGATGACGATCGGTGGCGCCCGATACACGATTATCGGCACGCTCGCTCCGTCGTCTGAGTTTTCGATGTCGACGGATGACGCGGTCGTCATTCCTGTCACGACGGCTCTCCATCAATTTCACCAAAACACCATCGCTTCGTTTGACTTATACACGGAAGCAGGTCAATCGGAATCCGTGAACGAAGAAGTGACACGGCAATTGACGACGGCGTTCAACGGACGTGACGCGTTTACCGTGACGAGTTTCGAAGACGCGCTCGCCTCAATCGACCAAATCAATGCGCTACTCAGCATGCTATTGATTGGAATTGCCTCGATTTCGTTATTCGTCGGAGGCATCGGGATCATGAACATGATGCTCGTCTCCGTGACGGAACGAACGAGTGAGATCGGGTTACGGAAAGCGCTCGGCGCGACGCCAGGCAAGATTCGTCAACAGTTCTTATTCGAGTCGGTCTTGCTTTCTGTCTTAGGTGGCGTCGTCGGTGTCCTATTCGGAGCAATTCTCGCGCTCGGTTTGACGATGGTGATGGGTGTCCCGTTCACCCTTGCTGCTACAACAGTCGGGCTTGCCCTGGGCCTCTCGGTCGTCATCGGCGTCATCTTTGGCTATATTCCAGCCCGGAAAGCCTCGAACTTACAACCAATTGAAGCGTTGCGAAACGCATGAAGAAAGAAGGATGATCATGGTCACGTTACTGCTCGTAGAAGACGACCCGACGCTCGGGGGGCTGTTAGCCGAATATTTGACGACGGCGGGCTATCACGTCCTTCACGCAAAGGATGGGGAGGAGGCACTTGATTACCTCGACAACGAACCAATCGACGTCATCGTCACGGACATCATGATGCCACGTCTTGACGGGCGTGAGTTGACCGAGCAGCTGCGCGGCGCCGGCTACTCGATGCCGATTCTTATGTTGACGGCACTTGAGATGATTTCGGATAAAAAGAAGGGGTTTCGAGCGGGAGCGGACGATTATCTCGTTAAACCGGTTGACCTCGAAGAACTAGAACTCCGGCTTGAAGCCCTCCTTCGTCGGGCGAACATCCATCGTAACCATCAGATTCAGCTGAAGGACTGTTTGCTCGACGAGACGGCGCTCACGTTGAAGACGCCGGAGGAGACGATTGAGTTGCCGCGTAAAGAGTTTGAGCTACTCTACTACATGGCGACTCATTTGAATCAAGTGTTCACCCGTCAGCAATTGCTCGATCGGATTTGGGGCTACGACACGGAAAGCGATACGCGGACGATTGACGTGCATGTGAATCGGCTCCGCAGCCGCTTGAAGCATGTGACGGCGTTCCAAATCAATACGATATGGGGACTTGGCTACCGGTTGGAGTTGAGCGAATGAAGCGATTCTTTAGCTCGATTTACGGTCGTTTTATCGTCATTTTCTTCGGATTGTTACTCATTCCGGTCCTCTTGACGCTGACGTTGTTTTTAACCTTCCAATTCAACACGCTCACGACACAAGTCGAAGCGATGCTCGTTGAACGTGCGGACAGCATGGTCCGGGCGTCTGAACAATATGGGCTCAGCGCCGAAGAGGCAGTCGATTTGTTTTCCGATGCGACACTCGTGACACGGACGGAACGGTACGAACGCTCTAGTTGGACAGTGGCGGAACGTACCCGTCTTGAACGGGGAGAATCGATCGCGCGCACCGAGCGTTTGCCGGAAGTCGCGTTTTTACTCGACGATACAATCGTGACGCTCGCGCCGAATGCAGACGAGAACCCGATCTCGATCTTCCGTGACGTATCACTCCAGACGCTCTTGCTGACGGCACTCGTCTCGAGCCTATTGATCTTATTCGCTGTCCGGCTCATGACGCGGCGCATCGATCGCGTGACGGAAGCAGTCAATCACGTCGCGACGGGCGACTTGACCGTCCGGGTGAACGACTCGAGCGATGACGAAATCGGCAAGCTCGCCCAACAGTTCAATCAAATGGCAGAGGCGCTCGAGACGAATGAAGCGAAAAACGAAGAGCTCACGTCTGTCATGGCCCACGAGTTCAAAACACCGGTCGCTTCAATTTTAGGGTATGCGACGATGTTGAAGAAAGACGTGGCGTCAGAAAAGCGAATCCATTATGCGTTAATGATTGAGCGTGAAGGGAAGCGGCTGTCGCGATTATCACGAGATTTATTGCGATTGTCCAAGCTCGACCATACCGTCGTCGGATTAGATGTCACCTCGTTCTCTCTCACGGAACAGCTCCGGGAGAGCATGCTCTCGTTCGAGCGGGAATCGAACCAAAAACGATTGAAATGGGCTGTGGAATTAAACGAAGTGGATATGCTTGGAGATGCAGGTCTACTACAACAAGTGTGGATGAACTTGCTTCAAAACGCGATCACCCATAGCCATGAGGAAGGAAGATTGCGCGTCCATTTGAGCCAGACGGCCGATGCAATCGTATGTGAGATTCAAGACGAAGGGGAAGGCATGACGCCGGACCAAGTGAGCCGGATTTACGAACGGTTCTACCAAGCAGATCCTTCGAGACATCAAGGCGGATCGGGGCTCGGTATGGCCATTGTTCAGAAAATCGTTGCCTTGCATCAAGGACAAATTCAGGTGGCGAGTGAAGTACACGTTGGAACGACCGTGACCGTCACGCTGCCACTTCGAAAAGACAGGGTCTGAGCCTGTCTTTTTTTATGGTTTCAGACCGCCTGCCGTCAACGGTCCTTTGAAAGTAATCGTATAGATGATGCGGGCGATGTCATCGGCGGTTTCCGGACGGTCGTTATACAACCATTCATAAATGACCCCCATATGAGCTGATGAGATATACGAAACGAGATAATCGGCTGGCACGAGCGACTTCGTCTCGTCGAAAAAGACTGTTGGCGACCGTTGAAACAACGCTGCGTGCATATACGACCGGAGTCTTGCCTGGAACTGCGGGTCCCCGTTTGGTCCGAGGAGGGGTTTCATCAAGATTTTGTTTTCTTCGATAAATTGAATGAACGGGACGAGCAGTTCATGAGCGGCTGGTCCACGCTCGTCACCGAAGACGCGTGGAATCTGTTTGATCAGTTTCTGCTCGGCCTCGTGAAAAATGACTTCAATCAACTTCTCCATCAAATCAAATTTATCCACATAATGGCTGTAGAACGTGCCACGGTTAATGCCAGCCCGTTCGGTGAGGGCTTTCACCGTGACCGCCTCGAATCCGTGCTCGTCAATCAAGTCCAAAAAGGCCGTCTTGATTAATTGTTTCGTTCGCTTGATACGTAAATCTTCATGTCCCATCTGTTTTTTCTCCTTTATCCAACACATGCGTGCGAACTGTCTGATAACCGACACGATGACCGATATTGCCGATTGTTGGGTAGTCAGGCGAGGTCTATACTGAACCTATAAACCAACACGGTGTCTGTTAGTCAAGTGTACATGAACAAGGCATCGAAAAGGAGAATCGTTATGGACATTCAACTGAACGGCGTCAGCAAATCGTTCGGTGACCAATTGGCCATCGACCACGTCGGCTTCACCATCAATTCAGGCGACATCTGTTGCCTGCTCGGGCCATCGGGGTCCGGGAAGACGACGCTCATCCGGCTCATGATTGGTGCATTGAAAGCAGATCACGGAACGATCCAGCTCGGGGAGACGGCCATGCCGAGCATGGAGATGCTTCATACAATCGGCTTCATGCCGCAAAACGACGGGCTGTACGATGACTTGTCGGCCGAGGCGAACCTTGAGTTCTTCGGTGCGATCTACAAGCTCGGCAAGACGAAGCTCCAAGCGCGCATCACGGAAGTGCTCAAGCTCGTCGATTTGACGGCCGACCGGAAGAAACTTGTCCGCAACTTCTCGGGCGGGATGAAAAAACGTCTCTCGCTCGCAATCGCCATCCTGCATCAGCCGGACGTCTTGTTTTTAGACGAGCCGACTGTCGGCATCGACCCGATTTTGCGCCGGCAGATTTGGGATCAGTTTCAGACGATCCGAGCGAGCGGGACGACGCTCATCGTCTCGACGCACGTCATGGACGAGGTGCTCGAGTGTGACCGGGCCGCGCTCATCTATAACGGGCGCTTGATCGCCTACGACACCGTCCCGCACTTATTAGACGAGACGGAGAACGGGCGGGTCGAAGAGCTGTTCCTCATCGCCGGACGAGAAGGCGGTGTGGGTCATGCGTAACTTGGCGAAACGAGTCATCTTCCAGACGCTGAACGACAAGCGGAGCGTCGCCTTGATCTTGATTGCACCGCTCCTAATCTTGACGCTCGTCTACTTTCTGCTCGGGGACTCGGATTACGTGCCGGTCGTCGTACTCGATGAATCTGCCCAAACGCAACTCGTCGAGGCGTTCGAGGCCGAGGCGCTCGACGTCCGTTTGGATACGGTCGACGATCCGTTCGGATATTTAGAGGACAATCAAGACGTCGATGCGGTGTTCGAAGCGACGCAGGCTGGGACGACGATCACGCTCCGTGAACCGTCGACGAAATCCTCGAAGGCGGTACGGGAGATTCAAGCGACGCTGTCGGCGTTGAATCCGGAGGCCGATATCGAGATGAATTATGTATACGGGGAAGAAGGACAGTCGACGTTCGACTCGTTCGGTTACGTGTTCTTATCCCTGTTCTCGTTCTTCTTCGTCTTTATCTTGTCGGCGATGGCGCTCGTGAAGGAACGGAGCGGAGGGACGCTCGAGCGTCTCCTCATGACGCCAATCAAGCGGGGACAAGTCATCCTAGGCTACACGCTCGGCTACGGTGTTTTCGCCGTCATACAGTCGGTGATTATCGTGCTCTATACGATTTACGTGCTCGGGTTGAGCTCCATCGGTAATATGGCGTGGGTCATGTTGGCGATGCTGCTCATGGCGGGAACGGCTGTCTTGTTCGGGGCGACGATTTCCGTGTTCGCCCGCTCCGAACTTCAAGTCGTCCAGATGATCCCGTTCACGATTATCCCGCAAGTGTTCTTCTCCGGACTCATCCCGCTCGATCTTATCCCGTACGGACTCGGTAACTTGAGTTACGTCATGCCGATCTTTTATGGGGCGACCGCCATCAAAGAGGTGATGGTGTACGGGAGCGGCTTTTCAGGGATTTGGCCGCATTTACTCGGACTCGTCATCTATGCGGGCGTGCTCTACTTATTGAACATGCGCGCGCTCGGGAAGTACCGAGGGCATTGATAAAAATAAGCCGAATCACATGTCGCGTGATTCGGCTCGTTTTTGCCCAATATATTGAATGACAGCGGACGGTCCTTGATGGAGCCGTCCTTCCTGTCGTTCCACGACCTCATCGAAAAAGTGAAGAGTTTCGAGTGAGTCGGCAAGGAGTTCGAAGTCGTCTGGCGTGTAGAGGAGTGCCTGATTTTTCGGTCCGCCGGTCCCAAGTTCGAGTTGCGCCTCGCTATACACCTCGGTCATGAAAATTCCTCTTGGTTTCAACGCACGCGTCACCCCTTTCAACACGGCGGTTTGCACGTCTTTCGGGAAGTGCCCGAAAATACAGACGATGACGTCATACGATTGAGCCGGCCAGTCCGCTACCGCCAAATCGACAAGGTGTGTCGTGAGCGTGATCCCGCGCCGCGCCGCTAAACGTTCGGCTTTCTCGAGACCGACACGTGAATAGTCCCACATGTCGACATGGAGCCCTTGTTCAGCGAGCCAGACGGCGTTTCGGCCTTCCCCTTCGGCAATGGCGAGCACTTTCATTCCGTCGTTTAAAAGATGACCTTGATGTCGTAAAAACTCGTTCGGCTGTTCCCCGTATACGTATTCTTCTGTATCGAACCGTTGATCCCATGACATGGTGATGTCCTCCTTAGGCAGCGTCTTTCTTTCATCATATCTGATGTAGGGAGTCGGAACAAAAAAAGCATCTGAGCAGATGCCCGGATGCTTAACGTTTGAGAAGTAAAGCGACGCCCGCTACGAGAAGCGCGAGTCCGCTGAACAATCGTACTTGATTGCAAGTCACTATCTTTCACCCCTATATGTCATGTCATTTTTTGGCGACACGAAGCTGTGTCCGTTCCATCTCCCGATAGATGGATAAGATTTCGGTGCCGTAGTTGCCTTTTGGCTGCATCGCCCATTTACGATGGAGCGCCGGCCACGTCGTCGCCGATCCTCGTTTCACGTAATGGAAGCGCGGGTCGACGCGTGTCATGTTCAAGTCGTCTTTTGAGGCGTACGCCTTCAGATGTTGAATCTGTGCCGTCACCCCTTGGTGCGGAGAACGGAAGAAATGGCCTTTCGCTCCTTTACCGACCGTGCCGATGCCTGAGTAATTATGTTGTCTCGGCAGTACGTCGCCTTTGTAGCTGAAATATCCGGTCTCTTTCAATGCTTGTGCGAACGCGACATCACCGCGGACACCTTCTTTCGCGCCGATGATGACGAACAGTTTCGCCAGCTCCTCAACCGTCACGCCTTGAAGCCGGACGTTATTCGGATTTTTCCGTTTCACGAAGTCGGCCATCTGTTGCGGCGTCACAGAGGAAGAACCCATGATTGCACGGTTCTCTTTATTTGACGAAGCTTCTGCTGATGACATCGATGTGAAAGACGAGAGTATAAGTAACGCGACGGTCAAACAAGTGACGAGCCAGTTTTTCATCATCCATTCCTCCTAAACGATTAAACAAACTATGAAAATAATACCATATAATTTGTAGTCAGAATATTAAATTTAAAGAAAAAGGGAACTAAATCCAATCAACCGTCGTACAAAGTAGCGAGGTGATGGGAATGGAAAAACAGCAACGAATGAGGCGAATTGTAGCCTATCAAAAGAAATGGATGCCATTGCACGTCACGACCGTCATCGCGGTCGGGATGTCGTTCGCCCTGTTTTTGATGAACGGGTCCGTTGGGTACTTGATCGGTTTTTTCGTGGCGCTCGCGGCGTTGACGTATATGGACTGGAAAGAGAGTCGATTTTTGCAACAGCTGACAAAAGAAGAAGGTGTGAAACGTCTGATTCCTCGGCAGTATGTCTTGCGAGGCATTCAAGCGATGTTCGGCGCGCTCGCCATCTATGGTTTGTTTCAACAGGAACGGCAACTGTACATCCTTGTCGTACTTGGGGTCGTCGTCGGATTACAATCGTGGACGGCCCGCTATTACGAGCAAAAAATCCAAGAGATTGATGCCGAACAACCGAGCCGTGACGATATGCGGTTTTTGAATCCATGAGAAAAGCCGTCCTACCGGGCGGCTTTTCGACTGCATTAATTTGCTTTTTTAAGTTCTTGATCTTCTTCCTTGAAGTCGAGTTTTTTCACATCGACCCGCTTCACGAAGAACGCCAAGATGAGCGCTAAAATGTTCATCCCGAGTGCCACATAGAACGAAACTTGAATTCCTGACAGCAGCGCTTGCTGTGTCAACGCACCCATCGCACTCTCTGTGAGTGTCGCTGGGTCGACGCCGGTCATGAGTGATTCGGCCTCCGTGCGTGTCACCGAGTTCATAATGGTGACGAGGACGGCTGTCCCAATCGCGCCGGACACTTGTTGGGCCGTGTTGTTGATGGCCGTGCCGTGCGGGTTGAGATGCGTTGGCAGCTGGTTGAGACCGTTAGTCATGATGGGCATCATGACCATCGACATCCCGAACATGCGTAACGTGTAAGTCGTAACGATATATGTGTACGTCGAATCGAGCTGGACGTTCGCGAGCATGTACGTCGAGATTGCTGTGATTGTGAGACCTATAAGCGATAGTAATTTTGGTCCGAACTTGTCGAACAGTTTCCCGGTGATTGGCGACATGACTCCCATGATGATGGCACCTGGGAGAAGCATGAGTCCCGAGTCGAGCGGCGAGATGCCACGGACGCTTTGGACGTACGCCGGTGTCAAAATCATACCGGAGAACATGGCGACGGCGTTGACGATGGCGATAATCGATGCGAGCGCGAACATCGGGTATTTATATGCTCGTAGGTCGAGGAGCGGTTTCTCCATATTGAGCTGACGGATGACGAACGCGATCAGCGCGACGAACCCGACAACGATGGTCGTCAAGACAATCGGATTGCTCCAGCCGTCCGAGCTAGCCGAACTGACCCCATACAAGACGCCGCCAAACCCGAGCGTCGATAAGACGAGCGACAAGTAGTCGAGCGATTGTTCTTTGTTTTGCACCATGACGTTTTCTGCTTTCCAAATCGCGAGGCCGAGACCGATAATGGCGAGTGGGAGAATCATCTCGAACAAGACGCGCCAGTCATAATACTCGACGATGTAACCCGACAATGTCGGTCCGATTGCCGGCGCCGAAATCATGACGAGACCGAAAATTCCCATCGCTGTCCCGCGCTTCTCACGGGGGAAACTGACGAGCATGACGTTCATCAAGAGCGGTCCCATCGTCGAGGCACCGACCGCTTGAATCATCCGCCCTGAGAGCAACCAGCCGAATGTTGGAGAGAAGGCGGCAATCGCCGTCCCGAGGGCGAAAATTGCCATCGAGGTGATGAAGAGCGCTCGGTTCGAGAAGCGCGTGATTAAGTAGGCCGATGCCGGAACGAGAACGCCCGTCACGAGCATAAAGCCGGTCGCGAGCCACTGAACGGTCGAGTAGTCGGCAATCTCCAAGTCGACCATGATCGAGGGCAGCGCGACGTTCAATAACGAGTTGTTCAAGAAGGCGATGAACGCTCCGACGAACAGGACCGCAAGCATGAGATACGGCGGTTTTTTTTGAAATTCTGGTTTCATAAGACTTGCTCCTTTATGTTCTGAATAGTTATATACTAGTAAGTGTCGATGTGATGATTTTATACCCAGCGTATAAATAAATCAACCATTTTGTACTATGAGTTCAAAATGATATACTTATCCTATTAAACAAGCAGAACGGAGCATTCGCATATGAAAGACAAGAAACGAAAAGTTGCCGATGTCGCCATGACCTTGTTCATCGAGAACGGGGTGCAGCAGACGTCGGTCCAAGAAATCATTGAACGGGCCCACATCTCGAAAGGGACGTTTTATAATTATTTCGCCTCGAAAACGGACTGTGTCGCCAACATTCTCGAAAATTTACGGTATGACGCCGGACAGCGGCGGATCGAGATGCAGATGGGACGGGACAAACGAGACAAAGACGTCTTCATCGAGCAGATTTCGATTCTCATTCAATTGAACGAGGAGCGGAATTTGTATGCGTTGTTCGAGTCGATCATGTCGGCGAACGAGCCCGAATTGAAGAAGCTCGTCTTGCAGCACCGCGTCTATGAGATCGAGTGGCTCGCCATGCGCTTGACTGAAATCATCGGGGAAGAGATTCGCCCTTATTCGATTGAATTGACGATTCTATTTAATGGAATGTTGCAACATACCTTGTTCACGTTGCGCATCACGAACACCGCCTATTCGATTCAAAAACTGATCCGTAACTTGTACGGGCACCTCGAGTTGATGGCGGCTCGGATGGTCGAGACGGGAGACCATATTTTGAACCCGGTCACCGTCGATCAAATGCGGGGGACGACCGATAAAAACCTTGTGACGATCGAGGAGTTGATCGAGATGGCCGAGCGGATTCGCGAACATTTGAAGATGACCGAGGAGCAAGCCGATCTGTTCGAGGCGATCACATACGAGCTTCAGCAACCACGATTGCGAAAAATCGTGTTAGAGCAATTATTGAAGCCGTTCCAACGGCTGTTTAAAGGGGTGGCCGGCGAGACCGAAGTCCAAAAATTCACGAATCTCGTCTGGTTGTATACACGGACACACTAAAGACAAAAAGTTTCCAGATGCAGTAATATAGAAGAAAGACGTCATTAAAATTTATCGCAAAATATTCCACGAAAAAGAATTGATTCCTACAAATTCATGCGCTACAATCAAAGTACCGAAAGCGCTTTCGGGAAGAGGAGACTAACATGGGTACGATCTATGATTTAGCAAAGAAAACCGGCTTCTCCATCACGACCGTCTCTAAAGCGTTGAACAACTACAAGGACGTGAGCGAGAAGACGAGAGCCAAGATTTTGAAAGCCGCGGCCGAGATGGACTATCTGCCGAACGCACACGCGCAGTCGTTATCGACGAAAAAATCGTGGGCGATCGGGGTCATGTTTTCGGAAGCGAACGAAGTCGGAATGAAACATCCGTTCTTCAACGGCATCATTGAAAGTTTCCGTCACGCTACGGAGGAGCAAGGCTACGATTTGATCTTCGCCTCGCGTAACCTTCGCAACCGTGACATGAGTTATCTCGAGCACTTCAAACACCGGGCCGTCGACGGCATTGTCGTCATTTGTTCGGACCGGATGGATGAGCAAGTTCAAGAGCTCATGCAAAGTGACATCCCAATCGTCGTCGTCGACATGGACAGCGCTAACTGCAGCGTCGTCTATTCCGACAACACCGAAGGGGCCCGCCTTGCCGTGAACTACTTGCACGACCTCGGACACCGCCACATCGCCCATATCGCTGGTGATCAGACGATTGATGCGGGTGCGGCACGCGTTAAAGGATACGAGCTTGCCATGGGTGCGCTCGGCCTTCCGATCGAGCCAGGTTACTTGGTCAACGCCGGCTTCTTCTCTGTCGAAGAAGGGAAGCAAGCGATGGAAAAACTGCTCGACCTCGAGTCACGTCCGACCGCGGTATTCGTCGCGGGCGACCAAATGGCAATCGGCGCCATCGAAGCGATCCATGAACGAGGACTTCGCGTGCCAGAAGACATTTCGGTCATCGGTTACGACGACATCGAGATGATCAAGTACATCACGCCAAAGTTGACGACGATCCGCCAAGATACGGATGAGATCGGCGAAGCAGCGGCAGAGTTGTTGATTGAGCAAATGACCGCCAAGGAGCGACGGACAGAACGTCGCGTCATTCCGGTCAAACTGATTGAACGGGCGTCATGCGCGCCGGTGAACAACTAAAGTAGTTCCGATTGATCTTTCGAAGTCGCTCTGTTCCCTTCAACGGAATGGAGAGAAGAGAGCGATTTCGAAACATCATTCCGCCAAAATCGAAACCGCTTTCGATTATTTATTTCGACAAAACCGAAAGCGCTTTCGACAATTATTTACCTCTTCTTGCAAACGCTTTCTAAAAAACTTTAAAAGGATGGGACTCACACATGCGTAAATTAGTCAGCTTACTTTCAATCGGTGCACTATCAGTCGGCGTCTTGAGCGGTTGCTCAGACAGCGAAGGCGGCACATCAGGATCGAACTCAGGTTCAAAAGACGATGTCCTTAAAGTTTGGTCATTCACAGATGAATTGAAAGAGCCAATCAAAACATACGAAGAGCGCAACGGCGTGAAAGTCGAGTTGACGATCGTTCCAATCGCTGACTACCCGACAAAACTTAAGCCGGCACTCGAGAGCGGCGTCGGAGCACCTGACGTGTTCACAGGTGAAATCGCCTTCCTCAAACAATGGGTGGACGCAGGCTATTGGGAAAACCTCTCGGAAGACCCATACAACGTCAACGAAATCGCAGACGACTACATCCCATACGTATTCGATCTCGGGAAAGACTCAGACGGCAATGTGCGCGCCCTTTCATGGCAAACGACACCAGGTGGCGTCTACTACAAACGTAGCTTAGCAAAAGAAGTACTCGGCACGGATGACCCAGCTGAAATCGGCGATATGATGAGCTCGATGGAAGGTGTCTTCGAAGTAGCTGAGAAGATGAAAGAAAAAGGCTACAAAATGTTCCCAGACGAAGGCGCGATCCGTTGGTTCTCACAAGGCGCGAACCCAGAAGCATGGGTAAACGAAAACAACGAACTCGTGTTGACAGAAGACAAGATCAACTACATGGACTACGCGAAAGAGCTTCGTGACAAGCAGTACACGGCACTTGCTCCTGAATGGTCACCATCTTGGTTCGAAGGTATGTCGAAACCAATCAAAGTTAAAGAAGGCGGCACAGAGACAGAAACACAAGTCTTCTCATACGTCCTCCCAACTTGGGGCCTTCACAGCGTCTTGAAAGACAGCGCGAAAGACACAGCCGGCGACTGGGCAGTCACGAACGGTCCAAGCCCGTACTTCTGGGGCGGCACATGGCTCGGCGTGTACGAAGGATCGAAAAACAAAGAAGCCGCTTACGACTTCGTCAAACTCATGACACAAGACGAAGAGTTCTTGACGGACTGGGCTGAAGAGACAGGCGACGTTCTTGCCTTCAAACCAGTAACAGACAAAATCAAAGACGACTTCAGCGACGAGTTCCTCGGCGGACAGAACAACTACGAGTTCTTCCTCGGACAAGCGGATGAAATCACACCAGGAATCGTCACGAAATACGACCAACAGCTCGACACGCTTTACGGTGCGTCAGTCCTCCAATACGTGGAAGGCAAGAAGACGAAAGACGAAGCGATTGCAGAATTTAAAAAACAAGCGAAAAACGCTTACCCAGACATCCAAGTTGACTGAGGCCAGCTAATCCTTGGGGGGAAGACCCTCCCCCCTGAGGGTTGCTATGGAAGGAGTAACACGACGTGAAAAAACTAGACCGCTATGGCTATGCCTTTATTGCCCCGTTTTGGGTCGTCTTTTTGACATTCAGTATTTATCCGGTCTTCTTGACCCTGTATTACAGCTTTACGAACTATACCGGCAGCCCAGGAGAAGAAATCGTCGGCTTCGCGAACTATGCGCGACTGTTGACGGATACGTTCTTCATCGAGGCGTTCGTCAATACGATCAAGATTTGGGGAGTAAACTTCGCCTTACAGATTGGTCTTGCTTTGCTTCTTGCACTCTTGTTCTCCGATCTTCGGTTGAAATTGAAGGGCCTCGCGTTCTTCCGTTCATTCTTCTACCTGCCAAACTTGATCACGATCAGTTCGGTCGCGCTCTTGTTCGGAATTTTGCTTGACTGGCAGCACGGTTCACTCAACATGATGCTCTTGAAACTCGGGATCATCTCAGACCCAATCAACTGGCTATCGCAACCGGTGACGGCACAACTGTCCGTCTCACTCATTTTGACATGGATGTGGTTCGGTCACTCGTTCATCATCGTCATGGCCGGCGTATCGGGTATCTCAAAAGACTTCTTCGAAGCCGCCCATATCGATGGCGCGAACCGTTGGCAAATGTTTACGTATGTCACGTTGCCATTACTCAAACCGATTCTCTTGTACATCATGATCACGTCGCTCATCGGCGGACTTCAATTGTTCGACCTTCCGCTTCTCTTGACGGACGGGATCGGTGCACCAGACGGATCGCTTAACACGATGGTACTTTACCTGTACAACCAGGCGTTCAAGTATAACAACTACGGCTATGCGGCAGCGGTCGCTTACGGCTTGTTCTTGATCACGCTCGTCTTCTCGGCGGTCGTCTTCAAAGGCATGTTCCGTAAAGAACGCGCTGCGCAGAAGGGAGCATAAGCAATGGAACAGAATGCAGAATCACGGCGTATGCTCGCCGACAGCGAAGTGCAGCCACCGCGTGAGGAAAAACCGCTCAGAGTGGAACCACCGAAACAAAAGCAGAAGAAAAAATTCTTTAGCCGTGGAGTCATCTACACGGGCTTGATCATCCTGACAATCATCTGTTTCATCCCGTTTCTCATGATGCTCGTCAACGCGACACGGACGAACGGGGAGATCATGTCAGGCTTCTCGCTCCTCCCGGGTACGGCGCTCATCGATAACTACGCGATTTTGAGCGACTACATCAACATCTGGACAGGCTTCAAAAACAGTTTGATCATCGCCGTGCTCGTCACGTTGCTCTCTGGTTACTTCTCGGCGATGACAGCGTTCGGTTTCGCCTTCTATGACTTCAAAGGCAAAAACATTTTGTTCATCTTCATGCTCGTCATGATGATGGTACCGGGACAACTCGGACTCATCGGTTTCTACGAGATCTCTAAGACGCTCGGGATTCTCGACTCGTTCATCCCGCTCATCATCCCGTCGATTGCAAGCCCGTTCGTCGTCTTCTTCATCCGGCAGTATACCCAGGCGACGCTTCACATCAGTATGATCGAAGCGGCTCGGATTGATGGAGCGAGCGAATTGCGCATCTTCCACACAATCGCACTCCCGATGATGATGCCGGCTGTCGCGACGATGTCGATCTTCACGTTCATCGGCTCATGGAACAACTACTTGATGCCGCTCGTGCTCTTGTTCTCACCGGAGAAGTACACGCTTCCGGTTCTCATGGGCTTCTTGAAAGGGTCGCAAGTCGCCGAAAACCTCGGTGCTTTGTATCTCGGTATCGCCATCTCAGTCGTGCCGATCATGATCGCCTTCTTGTTCATGTCGAAGTATATCGTCAGCAGTATCTCGGCTGGCGCGGTCAAAGAATAATAGAGAAAAGAGGAAAACACTATGCAATTTAATAAAGACTTCGTCTTCGGAACTGCCACGTCTTCGTATCAAATCGAAGGCGCGCACAACGAAGACGGTCGGACGCCGTCGATTTGGGACATGTTCTGTGACATCGACGGACGTGTCTTCGAGAAGCACAACGGTGACGTCGCTTGCGATCACTACCATCGTTTCGAAGAAGACATTCAACACATCAAAAAGCTCGGTGTCGACACATATCGTTTCTCGATCGCTTGGCCGCGCATCTTCCCGGCAAAGGGTGAGTTCAACCCGGCTGGGATGGCGTTCTACAAGACGCTCGCAACGCGTCTCCGTGAAGAAGGCATCAAACCGGCTGTCACGCTCTATCATTGGGACCTCCCGATGTGGGCACACGAAGAAGGCGGCTGGGTGAACCGTGACTCGGTTGATTGGTTCCTCGACTACGCGAAAGTGTGTTTCGATGAGCTCGACGGCATCGTCGACTCATGGATCACACACAACGAGCCATGGTGCGCCGGATTCCTCGGCTACCATGTCGGCGTTCACGCCCCGGGACACCGGGACATGAACGAGGCGGTCCGCGCCGTGCACCATATGCTTCTGTCGCACGGGAAAGCGGTCGAACTGTTGAAACAAGAGTTGAAGTCGACGACGCCAATCGGCATCACGCTCAACTTGTCGCCAGTTTACGCGAAGACGGACTCGGCTAACGATCGTCTCGCGCAAAACAACTCGGACGGCTATTCGAATCGTTGGTTCCTCGATCCAGTGTTCAAAGGCCAGTATCCGGTCGACATGATGAACTTGTTCTCGAAATACGTGCACTCGTATGATTTCATCAAACCGGGTGACATGGAGACGATCTCGACAGAGTGTGACTTCTTCGGCATCAACTTCTACAGCCGCGGACTCGTCGAGTTCAGCGCGGCAAACGACTTCATGACAGTGGCGGCGTACTCCGATTACGACAAGACGGGCATGGGCTGGGATATCGCCCCGAACGAATTCAAAGACCTGATCCGTCGCTTACGTAACGAGTATACCGACCTTCCAATCATCATCACAGAAAACGGCGCAGCGTATGACGACGTGCTCGAGAACGGCGAAGTCCATGACGATAAACGCATCGACTACGTCAAAAAGCACCTCACAGCCGTATCTGACTTGAACGACGAAGGCATGAACATCGCCGGATACTATCTCTGGTCGCTCATGGACAACTTCGAATGGAGCTTCGGTTACGAGAAGCGCTTCGGCATTCTCTACATCGACTTCGAGACGCAAGAGCGTGTCTGGAAAGACAGCGCGAAATGGTACGCAGGCGTCATCGCCGACCATAAAGCCAAACACGCAGACAGCGTCGAAGCATAAGAATCGCCCATCCCTGCCGCTACGGGGATGGGCTTTTTTGTGTGGAACTTATTCAAGGGGGGAACGTATGAAGTAAAGAGGAGAGGAGGCGATGGCGTTGGACTACAGGACGGACGAGGAGCGCAACGAAGACCGTTGGACGACAGCACTTCTCATGTGGACGCTCAACGGGTTCATCTTTGGGATGGTGTACGGTATGTTGTACCGAGAATTCGCTGTCGTCTTCTTCTCCTGTTTCGTGCTCGTCTTCGGTTTAAAAGGCGTGTTCGAACGTGATGAGCGTATTAAACGCGAGCGGGCGATTCGTGAACTTGGAATCGAGATGGATTCGAAAGAAGGAGAGATGTTGATGAAACGCGAGTATGCGACGTACGAAGTGACAGGCTATGACGATAAAGGAAAAATCAAATTCGTTCATTTGAAAGAAGGCGAGTTCGTTTTGCCGGTCGAAATCAAAGGGGACGACTTGACGAAAATCAAGAAGATGATGGAACTCAACCCGGGGGTGACGGTCATCGTCCACGCAGCCGTCGATCAGAAACGGATGCGTCTCTTGGAGATCGATGGCTATTCGCTCAGGAAGGACGGTTGACGATGGCGCTCACAAAGCTAGAGTCGCGTGACGGAACGACCGACATCTCGATCGAGAGCTATGCCTATGCGTACCAAGACGCCGACAACGTCCATGATGCGGCGTGGCATCGTAACTGGGTCGGATTCCACGCCCCGGAGCATCGCATCACGTTCGATGACATCATGCTCGACAGTCTGCTCGTCGCGCACTACATACCGGTGTTCGAATCGTTCGTGGCCGGCGGTGTGCAAGAAGTCGCGTTCGAACCGACGGAACCGTTCGTCAGCTTGACGTTGACGCGACGAGACGGGGGCGGGGATGAAGTGAACGTGCGAGGTCATCTCGAACACCCGCTCGGGGACGAGACAGAAGAGCTCGATTTTGAATTCGAGACGTCGGTCTTGAAAGTGGAGCAGTTCTTGCAGGGGTTACGGGAGATTGCGAATGAGTTTCCCGTTCGAGAGATTGAATAGACAAACGCCATGACGAATGCCGTCATGGCGTTATGCGTTTATCTTGGAGAGATGCGCCCGATACTTGCCCAACGAGTAGGCGGCACACAGTAGGAGAATCATATGTAACCCGATACCGATTAGCATGGCGTAAGGCACGATTGCTTTAAAGCCGAGGCCGAAGGCGAGGGCTGCACTCGATAAAATCAAAAAGCTCGGTGTATAGTTTTTCATATTGTCCCAACTCTCTTACTCATTTTCCTAAATATAACAGCCCTTCTCATCGTTGAGAAGGGCTGTCGTTATTTGCTTAGGCTTATGCTGACGCTTTATCTGCGTCTTCTTGTGCTTTTACTTCTTCACCGTACGACACGCGGTCTTGCATGCGGACGAATGGGAGGTAGACAGCGACGGCCATAGCGATCGTTGCGATTTGCAAGAGCGCTGCACGCCATCCGCCGATCAAGAAGCCAGAGATGATCGGTGGTGTCGTCCACGGCACTTGAAGTGCGTTGAACGGTTCGACCCAGCCCCAAAGGATTGAGAAGTACACCATGAACGATGCGATTGCTGGTACGATCACGAACGGGATGAACATGATCGGGTTGAATACGATCGGCATACCGAAGATGACCGGTTCGTTAATGTTGAAAATACTTGGTGCGAGCGAGAGTTTACCGAGCTGCTTCAAGTGAGCTGAACGGGCAACCATGAGCGTCGCGATGATGAAGCCGATTGTGATTCCTGATCCGCCGAGCTTCGTGAAGACATCGAGGAACTGGATTGTAACGATTTTTGCGTTCTCACCGACGACGAGTGCTTCACCCGAGTCGATAATTGCTTGGTTTTGAAGCGCGTTCGCTGTAAGGAGTGGACCCATGATACCCATGATGATCGCTGCTCCGTGAATTCCACACCACCACATGACAGACATGAGCACCATGATGATGACCGCTCCAGCGAGCGTGTCCGTCAAGTTTTGAAGCGGCGATTGAAGGACGTCATAGACGACTTCTGTGAACGTACGATCTGCCACTGCTTGGAAGATGGCGAACGTTGCGACCGCGAGTGATACGATGGCGAGACCTGGGATCAACGCCGAGAATGAGTTCGAGACACCTGGTGGTACACCGTCAGGCATTTTGATGCGGATACCGCGTTTGATGAACTGTGAGTAGATGAATCCGACAACGAGACCGACGACGATGGCAGCGAGGACACCTTGTCCACCTGTCCATACTTTCGGGATAACCCCGCCGATTGTTTCTCCGCCTTCAGAGAGGACAGACGCTTGCGTGATGATCAAGAACGAAATGATCCCAAGAATACCGGCAGGCACACCTTCGATTTTTTCGTTTTTGACGTACGAGTAAGCGATTCCAAAAACACCGATTAAAGCAAGGATGTCAAACGTAGCGCCGACGACTTGCGTGAGCGGGAGTGTCCAGTCTGCTCCGAACAGACCTGACATGAACTCGGCCCAACCTGGAATCGGGAGCGCGAGGATGAGCAAGAACAATGAACCGATGATCGTCATCGGCATCGTCAGGATGAACCCGTCCTTGATAGCAAGGACGGGCTTGGCGTTCGCAAAACGAACGAACCCTGGCGTGAATTTTTCAAATACAGTTTCTAAGCGGCTCATGGGGAACCTCCTTATAGGTTTTCAGCGCGTGTAGCGATAATGTCTTTGTACCAGTAGAACGATTTCTTCTTCTTACGCTCGAGGCCGTTGGCGTGATCGACGTAGATGAAGCCGTACTGTTTCTTATAACCGTTGAGCCAGCTGAGAAGGTCGATTGCCGACCAAGCGTAGTAGCCTGCGACGTTGATGCCTTGTTCAACCGCGTGCTTCACGGCACGGATGTGGCCTTCGATATATTCGATGCGTGGGTCGTCGAGGATTTCGCCGTCAACGATTGGGTCGACGTCACCGAGACCGTTCTCTGTGATGTAGATTTTCACGTCACCGTAACGATCCTTGAGCATGTGCATGCCGTCGAGGAACGCTTCTGGTGAGATTTCCCAAGCCCATTTCGTATAAACTTTATCGTCCATCATGACCGTCTTATAGACACCATCGAATGATGGGTTGCCTGGGCGGCCCGTCGAGTTTTCGCGGCCACCAGCCATGACGAGCGCCGAGTCGTTTTTCATGACGCGTTGCGGGCTGTAGTAGTTAAGGCCGATGAAGTCGTTCATCGAAGCTGTGCGCTTCAAGAGGTCGAGTTCTTCGTCTGTCATTTCAGGGAGAAGACCTTGCTCGTCGAGTCCTTTGACGACGTATTCCGGATACGTTCCTTTAAGTACCGGATCGTAGAACCAGTGCGTCGAGTAAGCGTTCGCGTGCATTTCCGCGAATTTGTTCTCTTCTGCTTCATCGATGCTGAAGGCCGGGTTGAACACGTGCGTGATCCCGATTTCGCCTTCGTAGCCACCTTGTTTGAACAACTCGACTGAACGAGCGTGTGCGACGTTGACGTGGTGCGTCGTTTGGAAGTAACCTTTGACGTCTCCTTCGATGCCTGGTGGGTGTGCCCCAGTCAAGTAGCCGAGCGAGCAGAAGATGACCGCTTCGTTGAACGTGATCCAGTGACGGACACGGTCGCCGAACGATTGGAAACAAGTATCGGCGAAACGGACGAACGCGTCAACCGTCTCTTTGTTTTTCCAGCCGCCTTTTTCTTCGAGCGCTTGCGGGAGGTCCCAGTGGTAGAGCGTCACGAATGGGACGATGTTGTGCTTCAAGCATTCGTCGATCAAGTTGTTGTAAAACTCGAGTCCTTTTTCGTTTACTTCGCCTGTACCGTTCGGGAAGACACGCGGCCATGAGATTGAGAAGCGATATGATTCAAGTCCCATCTCAGCCATGAGCGCGATATCTTCTTTGTAGCGGTGGTAGTGGTCGACAGCGACGTCGCCGTTCGTATCTTCAAATGTTTTTCCAGGAATTTTCGAGAAGACGTCCCAGTTCGAGAGTCCTTTCCCGTCCTCGTTCCATGCGCCTTCGACTTGGTAAGAAGCCGATGCTGCGCCGAACAAGAAATCTTTAGGCATTTTCAAAATGGTCACCTCAGTTGAATTATTTGTTTGCAAGTTTCATTGCGTGGTCGAATACTTTTGCTCCGTTCATCATGCCGTAGTCGATCGTGTTGATCACGTCGATTGGCACGCCTTTTGGCTCACAGATTTGTTTGCCTTTTGAAAGCAAGTATTTCACTTGTGGTCCGAGAAGGGCGACGTCGAGGTTGTCGACATACGTTTCCATCTCCGATTCTGGGTAAGCTGCGATTTCAGCTTCAATGCCACGTTCAGCGGCAACCGCTTTCATTTTTTCTACTAACATACTTGTTGACATACCTGCTGCGCAGAAGAGTCCAATTTTCATCATTTTTGATCCATTCCTTTCAATTGGTTGATTTCGTTTTGCATGTTCATCATATAGCCGAGCATCTCTTTGACGAGGATTGTGTTCATCAAGTGGTCTTGGGCATGTACCATGAGGACGCCGACTGTAGCCGTTTTCCCTTGAGCCTCAAGCGTGACAAATTTCGTTTGAATCGCGTGTGCTTCTTTCAACGTCGCGTCTCCGGCTTTCACCGTTTCAGCTGCTTCTTCTGCTTTACCTTCTTGCATGAGGAGCATTGCGTGATGGTAGCTCGCTTTAGCGTCACCCGAGAGGGCGATTAAACCGAAGATATCTTCGGGAGTAATTTCAACTGTTTCAGAAACCATAGTATCTCTCCTTTTTGTATGGATAACCTTGATTCATAGGTACAAATTCTACAAGTTGATAGTAGCACGATACCGCTTACATGTAAACCCTTTCTAAGTGAATAAAATGTGAACGAAAAAACGCACGCGAGAACAGGCTCTCGAGTGCGTTTAGGATTTGATGTTAGAGACTTTCAGCATCTTAACATGGCGGAAATGATGTGTCGAGCGCGATACGTCGAAGATTTGCCCATTCGTCAAATAGACGGTGTTGTCGACGAGGAGCGCCGGGTCGTTCTCGTTCAGTCCGAGCAAGTCGGCATCTTCTTTATTTAAAAAGTCGGCATAGATGACACGATCGGCAAAACCGATAGCAAGCTTTTGATCGTTACGGAAATAGTTGTAGATCGATTTCTCGGTGATGTTGCGGTCGAGATAGACGACGAGGTCTTTCCGGAAGTAAGAGTCTTCGAGTGAGAACGGATGGTCATCGACGAGGCGAAGACGTTTCACGTAGTAGACCGGTGTCCCGACGTCACACTTCATTTTCTCAGCGACTTCTTCATTCGCTGTCGTCAGTTCGAAATCGAGGACACGCGTTTCGACTTTTCGTCCACTGAAGTCGCTCGTGAGACCTTGTAGTTTTTCAAGGTTCACGTAATCACTCATGTAGTGGTCGCGGACGAAGACGCCGCTCCCCTGTACTTGATAGACGTAACCTTTATTGACGAGAATCTCGATCGCCTTCCGGACCGTGTTGCGACTGACGCCATATTTCGTGGCATATTCGTCCTCGGTGAGGAGCTTGCTCGTATGTTGGTAGACGTGATTCATAATATCCGTCTCGATCTGTTCGGCGACTTGTTTATACTTTGGGGCCATGACTGTCTGCACCTTTCACATAAAAATTTGTAGGTATGAATACGCTATCAGTATATCAGAAATTGTGTCGGGATGGCGGACAATCCTTCGTCATTTGTTGAAAAACGTCGAACAATCATTTAGGGAATATTTTGTAAATTTGAAACGGAATTGAAATAGTTTACGTATACTAAAGAAGAAAGAGAAGAAGTGAGAGGGTGAGAAAGTGGAGCAGGTCCAACGAAACGTTAGGCAAATCATCAAGATTCGACGGTATGGGGTCCCGGCACTGATTGTCTACTTTGCTGCCTTTCTGTATGCATTGTTCGTCGAATGGATGTGGTTGATTCCTTTAATGTGGATACTCGCCATGTTTCTCATCTTCATGGGGACGAATGAATATCGCATCATGCGTCACGTCGCAACGAATCCCCAGGCCATCAAGTGGCTCCGCATCCAATATGCGATGACGTGGTTAGAGGCGCTCTTGCTCGCGGTATCGATGACGGCGCTGGTCCTCGATCAAACAATCGGATTGTTGATTGGTGTCCTTTTTGCTGTCATGCGATTCACGGACTCATACCGCGACCATCTCATTACAATGAAACTAAAGGTAGTAGAACCGGACATACCGACCTATGAACAACTGATTGAAAGGATGAGTTAAATGGAGCTATCTCCGCATTCAAAACGACAAATTGACACGCTGTTACGCTTCCAAACGTTCACGAGTTGGACGATTGGCATTGTCGGGGTAACGGCAATCATCGGTATTTTAACGTATGCATCTTATCGGAGCATTTCAGATGGCGCGTTGATTATGACGATGTTTGCGATTTACTTTTTACTGATTGGAATGGAAGTCGCCCGGTTTAATTTGTGGCTGCGATTCGTGAAGAACAAACAGGCCCGAAACTTGTTGTCGTTGCGCTATACTGCTTCGTTCATCGGTTTTGCCGCATTCGGTTACTTCGGTTACGTCGCCTTCAACCAAGCCACACAACCGCAGTCGTTTCAAGCGTTCCTCTTGTCACAAGTCTTTTTCTGGGGAGCATCGTTTCTAGGGAAATGGCTCGATCGTATCATTCAAAAGCACGATGACCACTATTTGACGGACAAGGACTTGAAACTGATTCGAGAAGCGCGTGAGCTTGAGAGGGAAGAGAGTTATGGATAAGCGCAGCCAGATGCGAGAATTGACAGCATTCGATGAGAAAAAACATTCCACACTCGCATTCTTATCAGCGGTGTTCGTCGGCCTCATGTTTTTCTCATCAGAATATAATTGGCTTTCACCGGTAACCGTCATGTGCCTCAGTGTCGTGGTGAGTCTTCCTGACTTTCGAAAGGCATGGCGTCGCGAGAACATTAAGAAGCAATATTTGACGTCGCAGGAGGCAAAGCGGCTCGTCCACCTTAACTCCATTTTCGGACTCGCTTCGTTACCACTCATTGTATTATGGGTCTATACGTTACTTACGGATATGATTTCACTCCAAACGTTCGCATTGATTGGTTTAGGGGGATATGCACTCTCAATCCTCGAACATCGTCTTTACGAACGACATATGGTTCGTCTTGATGACAACTACGTCTCCGAAGCCGAATTGAAGGAAGAACGAAAATGGGGGAGCGCCTGAGCGCTTCCCCATTTTATTTGAACGTGCGGATGACGAAGTAGAGAAAGATGAGAAACGGCACTAAAAACCAGGCGCCGAGCCATTCGCCTTGACCGAAGACGAGCCAGGCGAACAGTTGAAACGATAGCAACCCTCCTGCGACGAACGCCGCGAAACGGATCGCTCTTGGGCGTCTTGACGGTTCTTGCCACCACTCTTTGAAGAACGGGAAACTGCACACGAGTGCCAAGCCGAGAAAAAAGGCGGCCGGGAACACGAGCAAGTCGCCGAGCGTATCGTTCCCCTGATACTGCAACCATTTCGAGAGCGTCGATAAAATGATGCCGATGACGAGAAAGCCGATGTTCATAGCCATTCCTCCACTCCATCTAAATAGATACTTTCATCATGCCTGAACCGAGGCGATGGGACAAGTCATGAGACAAATAGCTTTTTAGTGAAAGTGGTGACTTTTGCATGAACAGTAAAAAAGTAAGGAGGCACGACGTGACAAAAATACTACCCGTCATTTCATGGAACAGCTAGCATGAAAGGGTATCTGGAGAAACGGCTAGGTATGATCGAGAAGCGCCAGAACTCTGCGGAGTTGACGAGGACGAAGGTGATCGAGGTTTCGGCGGATGCCTTCTAGTCGCCTGTCACGACTAAAAGTGTTCCTGTAAAACGCCCGGGCGACCGGACGGACAAAGGGGAGCACGTTGACAGCACTCTAAAAAGCCCGTTTCCTTTTTCGAGAAATCGAATACAGAGGAGATTTTTGTATGTGTGGAATTGTAGGAATGATTGGTCAAGTCGGGACGAAAGAGATTTTGTTGAAAGGGCTTGAAAAGCTTGAGTACCGTGGCTATGACTCAGCCGGGATCGCGCTCGTCGGAGAAGATGTGAACGTCTTTAAAGAAGTCGGGCGCATTGCCGCACTTCGTGACATCGTACCGTTCGAGGCGGAAGGCACAGTCGGCATCGGCCACACACGTTGGGCGACGCACGGGGTGCCGAGCGTCCCGAACGCCCACCCGCACCAGAGCACGACGGCGCGCTTCACGCTCGTCCACAACGGTGTCATCGAGAACGACGAGCAAATCAAGGCGACACTCGACGTGCCGTTCCTCTCAGAGACGGACACG
>NZ_JAFIFD010000050.1 GCF_020832205.1 Exiguobacterium sp.
TTTCAGGGAACAAGCCCTGAATATGTCTGGTGGCGATAGCGAAGCGGCCACACCCGTTCCCATGCCGAACACGGAAGTTAAGCGCTTCAGCGCCGAAAGTAGTTGGGGGTCTCCCCCTGTGAGGATAGGACGTTGCCAGGCAACACGAGACGGTCAAGCACATGCTTGATCGTCTTTTTTCGTATCATTTTATATGCATTTTAAAGAATTCCCCCTTGATTCCACCAATTTCCGAATATTAACGAGCATCTCTAAATGGAATGAACACAATTCAGAACTTTCTGAACATCCTCAATTGAATTGCACTTTCGAGCCATACCTGTTACCATTACAGAAATATTTCGAAACAAAGATTCGGGTCCGATAAGGAAAGGGGCAATCGATTTTTATGTGGGAAAACAAGTTTGCAAAAGAAGGATTAACATTTGATGATGTGCTACTCGTGCCAAGATTCTCTAACGTCTTACCGCGGGACGTAAATTTAAGCACAAAGCTTTGTGAGGGACTTGAACTGAATATTCCAGTCATCAGTGCAGGTATGGATACGGTAACTGAAGCTCCGATGGCTATCGCGATGGCCCGTCAAGGCGGACTAGGAGTCATCCATAAAAACATGTCCATGGAAATGCAAGCTGAGCACGTAGATCGGGTAAAACGTTCAGAAAACGGGGTCATTACAAATCCTTTCTATTTAACGCCGGAACGACAAGTGTATGATGCAGAATATTTGATGAGCAAATATCGCATTTCTGGAGTTCCAATCGTCAACTCTGAGAGCGAGCGCAAACTCATCGGGATTTTGACGAACCGGGATCTTCGTTTCATCAAAGATTATTCGACGGTGATCGAAGATGTGATGACGACAGAAAACCTAGTGACGGCAAAAGTCGGTACCTCGCTTGAAGAAGCAGAACGCATCCTCCATCAACATCGCATTGAAAAGTTACCGCTTGTCGATGATGCCGGGATTCTAAAAGGCTTAATCACGACGAAAGACATTGAGAAAGTCGAGCAGTTCCCGCATGCTGCAAAAGATAAGCAAGGTCGTCTCCTTGTTGCCGCTGCAGTTGGTGTCACAGGAGATGCGGCGTCACGTGCCCAAATTCTTGTCGATGCAGGTGTCGATGCTCTCGTCGTCGATACAGCTCATGGCCACTCAGCAGGTGTCATCGAGAAAGTGAAAGAACTTCGGGATCTCTTCCCGACACTTCCGATCATCGCTGGAAACGTTGCGACTGCCGAAGCGACTCGCGCTTTGATCGAAGCAGGTGCTTCAGTCATCAAAGTCGGAATTGGTCCAGGTTCGATTTGTACGACACGAGTCGTCGCAGGCGTAGGTGTCCCACAAATCACGGCTGTCTATGACTGTGTCACTGAAGCGCGCGAACATGGCGTAACGGTCATCGCAGACGGCGGTATCAAGTACTCGGGTGACATCGTCAAGGCGATTGCTGCAGGTGCGCATGCGGTCATGCTCGGTAGCCTCTTGGCCGGTGTGAAAGAAAGTCCAGGAGAGATGGAAATTTACCAAGGCCGTCAGTTCAAGACGTATCGTGGTATGGGATCTGAGGCGTCAATGAAGCGCGGTAGCCAAGACCGCTACTTCCAAGAAGCCGACAAGAAATTCGTCCCAGAAGGCATCGAAGGACGCGTCGCATACCGTGGGGAACTGGCTGATACGGTGTACCAACTCATCGGCGGACTCCGCTCTGGGATGGGTTATTGCGGTGCAGCCGACATTCGTGCACTCCGTGAAGATACGCAGTTCATTCGTATGACGGGGGCTGGCCTCCAAGAGAGCCACCCGCACGATGTGCATATCACAAAAGAAGCACCAAACTACTCGAGATAATAAAAAATCCGTTGCTCATGATGTGAGCAACGGATTTTTTTCATTTCTTCACAAGGATAACGGTTCCGCCTTGATCTTGCGCAGGCAATTGCACGGTAACTTTTCCGTCTGGTTGGACGATGTAGGAACGTCCGCTATAACGATCGACGAGCACCGTCTTGTGCTTGTATTTCGTTTGGAACGTTGCTTTTTGAGTCGTCTCTTTCGTATTCAAGCCAACGAGGATGGCTTGTTTTCCATACGTGCGTTCAAAGATCGAATAGCCGGTGCTCGATCCGCCAGCGACGACTTCACGTGTCCCTTTGCTGAACACTTTTGAATAGTCGGCTCGGATATTGAGTAGTTTTTGGTAATGCGTATGCATTGCTTTCCCTTCACCGGTCACTCGTTTCCAGTCGAAGTCGTAGCGGTTTTCATTGAATTCGCCTTTGTCCATATCACCCGCATGTTTACCTGATTGACCGATTTCTTCACCGTAATAAATGACCGGCTGACCTTTTGCCGTCATTTGAAGCGAGGCGGCGACCATATGTTTGCCTTCGTCTCCACCGGCACGAGAAATAAGGAAACCGTCTTCATCATGACTTGAAAGGAATTGGCCGAGCGTCGCTTCGTTCGACAGCTGCATGTTGCGATATTGAAGGGCGCTTTCGACACCATCGATATTCCCGTTCACAAAACTCTCAGCTTGATACTTGAAATCAAAGTCGAGCAAGGAATCCATCTGTCCGCTATGCAAATAGCCGCCCGTATTGTTCACGCTCGCACCGTAGTGCTCGCCAATCATCTTAAAGTCCGGTTTGATGGCCGTCAATTCGTTTTTAAATGACTTCCACGTTGTGGAGTCGACATGTTTGACCGTATCAACACGGAAGTAATCAATCGTGTTGCCTTTTTTCGTTTTTGAGCGCTTGATCCAGTCCGTCTGCCATTTGACGAGTTGTTCACGGACGGCAGTTTCTTCTGTCTTGAAGTCCGGGAGTCCCGAGAGTGACATCTTCAAGTCGTCCCCGTCGACCGGATTCGTTCGAATCATCCCATCGAACACATTTCGTTCTTTGTCTGTTGGGAAGTTCGTTGCTCCTGTCTCCTCCGCGCCAGGTTCCATACCGTAGCCTGGATGGTTTAAAACGACGTCGACCATGATTTTTATGCCACGGTCATTAGCAGCATCGATCAATCGATGGAACGCCTGCATGTCACCGAGGTGCTCATCGAGCTTCTCGAAATTCTTCGCCCAATAACCATGATATCCGTATTGAGACCCATCTTTACCGTAACGGAGATCCCAATCGATGTTGTCGACAATCGGTGTGATCCAAATCGTGTTGATCCCTAGCTTGTCGAGATAATCAAGTTTCTTCGTGATGCCCGCAAAGTCACCGCCATGGTAGGACTCTGGGTGATCGAGGTCATAATACTCGCCATTCGGATTGTTATTCGTCTTATCGCCATCATAGAACCGGTCCGTCAACATGAAGTAAATCCGCGCCTCGTCCCAGTCGAACTCTTGCTTGTCTTTCATCGATACGGGAAGGACGTTGACGGAAGTCGTCGTCTTATGCACGTTACCGTATTGGTCGATCGCCTGAACCGTCAACGTCTTGTTCCCTGGTTTAACGGTGTCTTTGACCGCGATCGTCTGTTTGTTGAGAGCCGGATCGATCGCAAGTTTCGCCGGTCCGCCGAGTGGGCGTGCGTCGATATACAGCTCACGCAACGTCACCCCTTTTGGCAACGTCGGCTTTACGTGAACGACCGCATTCTCTCGCGAACTGATCGCTTTTGGTGAAACGGATGAAGTCAATTTGACGTTCGGACGTCTATACTCGATGCTTGACGCTTCAAAGTATGGATCTTTGACTTCGGTCGTCACGCCGTCTTTCGTGACGAGGAACGTGTAGTCGTGTTTCCCTTCAGGTAGTTGGATTGTATGACGGAACCATTCGTTGTTCGCTTCATATGCCATTGGGTAGGTTACTCCGTTGACTTTCAAGGCGACCTGTTCGATTTGTGCGAGTGTTCCTGCTTCGTACAACTCTTTATCACGATAAAAGAACGTGATATTGCCGTTCTCAAAGACAGGTCCTTGAATCGTCGGGACTTGATGGAACACGCCTTTGCCGCTCTCGACGACGACTTTCGTGATACGGTCGGTACCGAGTTTGACGTACCGGTCTTCCCCGTAGCCGTCTTTGACGGCCCAATCCGTACCTTTACGAATGACGAAACCGACGTTCGTCGCGTCTTTTCCGACCGGAATCCGGAAGACGGCCCCGTTTTCGGTCACTTTGTATGGATCGACTTGTCCGTCTTTCGCACCAGTGCTCCACGTCCACAAGTTCCAGTCCGTATAATTCCCGTCTGCACGTACGTACGTCATTTCGATATAACGCTGTGTCTTCCAAGGATCTGCCACTTCAGTGATCGTCTTGAACGAAGTCGTGAGAGCAGGGAGGGTCGTGTTCGACAGTTTGCCTTTCACAGCACCGGCTGGAATCGTCGCTTCATACGTCTCACCGAGCAACAGTTTTTCCGTCGGGGTGACTGTGACCGTCGCGCCACTTGTTTCGACACGGAACGGCACAGCCGACTCTCCGTTCATGAACTGGACTTGGGAAGCATCGACCGTGACTGGTTCATTGAACGTCCATGTGATTGGGGCATCAAGTGTGACATCCGCCGATTGATTCGCCGGGACGACCGTTGTGACTTCGAGTTGGCTGACCGTCTCGACACCGCTGAGCGTATAAGCGGGGCTGTATACCGATTGAACGGATGGCGATGCGGCCACGTTCCAACTGTCCGCGAGCTTGTTGGCCGGGTTGCTTGGAATCGTATCGAACGCCCCGTGTTCACCGGCGTTATTCCCACTGAGGACGGTCAAGACCCGGAGTTGGTCGTTATTCGTCAAACCGAGTAACGACAACGGGATTTTCCCTTCAAATCCTTTTGTGCGGTCGAGGGCGAACGAGGCGCCGTTCAAGTTATTCAAATTCGCGAGCGGAGTCGACTTGCCCGATTCGTAGATCGCGGCTTCTTTAATCGCTGCGTCGCCATCGACGCGAAGTAAAATATGATACTGTGGTTTTTTATCGGTCTGGCTGAAGTTGAACGGGTAACCGAGCGGGTTCGTGTTCACGCCGGAGTCCTCGTCATTCACTTGAAGTGCGATGTTTATGTACTGCCCATTGTCGCCCCAATTCGGAACGTTCTTTGCATCGACATAGAAATAAAGATGCTTGGCATCGTTTTGCATATAAAGGTCACCGAGGTCAAATCCTTGCCAACCAGCAGTAGGGGACGTGGCGAGAGCCGGAACGTTTGCCCAATCGCTCTTTATGCCATCGATGGAAACGGCTGTAGGTTCAGCGAGTACGTTCACGGGGACACCCGTTTGAATCAAGAGAACTGAAGATAACAGAAGGGTCGACGTGCGGCGTGCAGTTTTATTCTTCATAGGACACCTCTTTCATGGATTAAATCGTCTACAGGGCAACAAAACAGGAAAATTGTGCAAACGGTTTCAAAAATAGTGTAGCTGATCATGTAAGCGCTAACAATATATTTTTAAAAAAGCATTGAAAAAACACCTTCATGTCACGAAGGTGTTCAGAGTGGGGAATAAGGAGTCTTGTTGGCGAGGCGCCCTTTCACAATTAATCGTTCGGTCGCATCGAACGTGCAAGTGACGAGCGTGATCGTCGCTTCTGTCGTGTCATCGAGGACATCGATTCGACTCGGAGGCACGGTCTCAAGCGATGTGACGACGTATTCGTACGTGGCGGTCAAATCGGTCACGTAGACGAGCGTCCCAATCTCGATCTCATGGAGCGGGCCAAACAGAGACGTTGGGCTCTGTGTGTAATGCCCAGCCAGTGCATAATTGCCTTTACCCATCTGTTGGTCTGGTCGCATCGTCCCGGCTCCGACGGCCAAGTTGTCCGCGTCGAGGCCGTAGAGGATGGGGAGTTCTAAGTCGATGTCTGGCACGAGAATCAAACCGATGGTCGGTAAATCATGAAACCGATTGCGCACAGATAAGAGGTCATCCCAAGACAGTGGTGTTACAGAAGCAAAGTCAAATTCTCCTTGTTCGGGCTGTTGCAGCTGCAGCTCTTCGGTGACTCGTTCACTGTTTGAGACGGCAACTTGGTCTTTCCACCATGAATTGGATAACAGAAGAAGTCCGGCAAGCAAGAGAAGGATGCCGACTCCAAAACGTAGACGTCTCATGCACATGCCATCGACGGATCTAATCCGTTGATGTCCCTCCCTTCGTTACGTTCCAACACGACATTAACCGTGCGACAGCAATCGGCAACACGGCTTCTGACAAAGCGGCGAAGCCGAATAGAAATTGGGGGTGAAGATGTTGAGGACGAATGTAATAATCCTCCATTGCTTTAATACGGATCCCGGACGATTCGGCCATGTGTTGCAACGTCTCGGTCGAATGAGGCACATTGATTGAAAGGATGATATGCAGTCCGGCACTCGCCCCGGTAATGGAGACGGTCGGTTCGTATGGTTTAAACGCGGCTGTGACGATCTCAAGCTTGCGACGATACGTCTTGCGCATCCGGTTCAAATGCTTTTCGAAATCTCCGTTTGCCATGAATTCCGCGAGCGTATGTTGTTCGAACCGGGGAACGCTGCACGTGAAGTGGCGGTAACGTTCGCGATAGCGATTCAACAATTGAGGTGGTAGCACCATATATCCGATTCGAAGTGATGGCATGAGTGATTTGGAGAACGTGCTCAAATAGATGACCCGTTCATTTTGATCCATGCTTTGCAGAGACGGGATCGGTTTTCCACTGTATCGAAACTCGCTGTCATAATCGTCCTCGATGATATACGTTTGATGTTCGAGCGCCCAGTTGAGAAGACGTTGTCTTCGACTGACGGAGAGAATCGTCCCAGTCGGAAACTGGTGAGCGGGCGTCACATACACCGCATCAATTCGTTCCGTCTCGAGTCGGTCGACAACTAATCCACTCTCATCGACAGGGATGGGGACGTAATGCCGATTTTGATGTTCGAACAGCTGTTTCGTAAGCGGGTACCCCGGGTCCTCAATGCCGAACGTCTTCGCGTCGGTCAATAAGTCGAGCAGTTGTGGGAGCAATTGCTCAGTGCCGGAACCGACGATAATCTGTTCAGGAGAACAGCTCACGCCCCGGGAATGATAAAGGTACGTCGCAATCTCTTGTCGGAGGACGAGGTCGCCTTGGACAGACCCGAGTGCGAGTAAATCACGGTTCTCTTCAGTGACCACTTGTTTGAGATGGCGTCGCCAACGCTCGAACGGGAACGCGGTCGTATCGATTTGACTCGGGTATACGTCGAACGTATACGTCTTCTTTTGCGGGAGTGGTTTGATCGGGTTATCGCTGCGGCGGACGTATAGTTCTTCTTGCGGCAAGACATAGAACCCTTTACGCGGTACAGATTCGATATACCCCTCGGCGAGCAGTTGGGCGTAAGCTAGTTCGACGGTCGTTTGTGAGACATCGATGAAGTCGCTCAGTTTGCGTTTGGAGGGCAGTTTGGCCCCGGTCGTGAGCGTGTCATCGACAATCGCTTGGCGAATGTGTAAATAGAGCTGTTCATATAGTGGTGTGCTCGATTCAGGCTCGAGCGCGAGCGTGAGCATATCCATACTGAATCCCTTCCGTGATCAGCCGAAGAAGAAGTAGAGGGCAAAACCGATGATAAGGAGAAGGCCGATCAATCCAGGCTTACCGTAATAGGAGCGATTTTGTGCATCGTCGCGCGGGTCCCATTGAGACATATCTCATTCCTCCTTTTCAGTCTTAATCATTCATTCGAGAATAGGAAAGTGAAGTCCTCCATTCAAACTGACCACTTTAAAAATTGTTAAACTGACACTTTCAATATAGTCAAATCTCACTATACTTACAAGTAGACTAGCTTATATGGAGGGGATTCATTTGGAAAAGAGACAAGTAGGTACAGATAAAGTAAAACGCGGGATGGCTGAAATGCAAAAAGGCGGCGTCATCATGGACGTCATCAACGCTGAACAGGCTAAAATTGCTGAGGCTGCCGGTGCGGTCGCAGTTATGGCGCTCGAGCGCGTTCCTTCAGATATTCGCAAAATGGGCGGTGTCGCCCGAATGGCTGACCCGACAATCATTGAAGATGTCATGGGGGCGGTCTCCGTACCGGTTATGGCGAAGTGCCGGATCGGTCACATCGCTGAGGCCCGTGTCCTTGAATCGATGGGGGTCGATTTCATTGATGAGAGTGAAGTGTTGACACCAGCGGATGAAGAGTTCCATTTGTACAAGCGTGACTACAAAGCACCGTTCGTTTGTGGCGCTCGTGACCTTGGAGAGGCTTCACGCCGCATCGGTGAAGGGGCAGCGATGATCCGCACGAAAGGTGAGCCAGGGACGGGGAACATCGTTGAAGCGGTTCGTCATATGCGTACCGTTCAAGCACAAGTGAAACGCTTGCTCTCAATGAGCATCGACGAAGTGATGACCGAAGCGCGTGACCTCGGTGCGCCGTTTGAAGTGCTCATGCAAATCCGTGAAGCCGGACGCCTCCCAGTCGTCAACTTCGCAGCCGGCGGAATCGCGACGCCAGCGGACGCGGCGCTCATGATGCACCTCGGTGCGGACGGTGTCTTCGTCGGATCAGGTATTTTCAAAGCAGAGAACCCGGAGAAATTCGCCCGTGCCATCGTTGAGGCGACGACATATCATGACGACTACGAGCGCATCGCTCATTTGTCGAAAGGTCTAGGCGAAGCGATGAAAGGCCTTGACGTACGGACACTGAAAGAAGAAGAACTCATGGCGCCGCGAGGCTGGTAAGATGACTACGATTGGCGTTCTTGGTATGCAAGGAGCGATTCGAGAGCATGTGCGCATGCTCGAGGCGCTCGGGGCGGATACGCTCGTCGTCCGATCGATCGACGACTTGGCTCAAATTGACGGTCTCGTCTTACCAGGTGGAGAAAGTACGGCGATGCGTCGCTTGCTCGATCGCTACGGTCTGCTCGAACCGCTGCGGGCGAACACGGATTTACCGATGTTCGGGACGTGTGCCGGCTTGATCTTGCTTGCGACCGAAGTCGAAGGCTATGATGCCCATCTGCGAAAAATCCCGATGACGGTGAAACGGAACGCGTTCGGACGTCAAGTCGACAGTTTCGAAGTTGAGCTTCCGGTGAAAGGAATCGAAGCGCCAGTCGAGGCGGTCTTTATCCGCGCCCCACAAGTCGCGACGGTCGAACCAGTCGTCGAAGTGCTCGCTGAAGTGGAGGAAGCGATCGTCGCCGTACGTTACGACAAGTACGTCGCCTGCTCGTTCCATCCGGAGCTGACAGACGATTTGTCGATGCACCGCTACTTCCTTGACCTCGTGGAAGCGAAGAAGCATCAACTCACTTGATCGAAAGGCTCCCGGTTATAAATCGGGAGCCTTTTTCGCGCTGTTTTTTGCTACACTGTAACGAGACACGTATAGAAAGGGGCAAGACCGTGAAAGTGAGATGGATGGTATGGTTGCTCATAGGAGCAATCTTTATGAACATAGCTTCTCCAGGAGTGGCAAAGGCTGCGCCGGACATAGATGTGAGCGGCGCGATGCTCGTCGATTTGACGACAGGCCAAATCCTGTTCTCCAAAGAGGAAGATGCGATGCTTCCCCCAGCGTCGATCACAAAACTCATGACGGCCTTCCTCGTGCGGGAAGCGATTGAAGCGGGCGAGCTCAGTTGGAATGAGGAAGTGACACCGAGCGCAGACGCTCTCGCTTTGACAAAAAAACCAGGTCTGGCACGAATCCCGCTCGTCAATAAACCGTATACCATCAAAGAATTGTATGATGTGGCATTGATTCGCTCAGCGAACGAGGCTGCCGTGACACTTGGGGAAGCGGTGGCGGGATCAGAAGAGGCGTTCGTCGTCTTGATGAATGAGCGGGCGACAGCGCTCGGGATGACCCAGACGACGTTTGCAAACGCGTCCGGACTTGATTCGGTCTCAGCCGGACGGCCAGGTGAGAACTTGACGTCCGCGAGTGATTTAATGAAATTGGCGCTCACCTATTTGACGAAGTATCCGGACGTGCTTGACGTGACGAAACAGGCTTACGTCGACATTGACGGTGTACGCTTCGAAGCGACAAACCGGATGCTTACCGGTCGCGATTTAGCTTATTCGGGTATGCTCGGCTTTAAGACGGGAACGACAGATGACGCCGGGTACTGCTTTATCGGTGTCTCGACACGAGATGGCCGGACGGTCTTGTCCGTCGTCCTAGGGGCGAAAACGGATGAAGGCCGATATACGGCCACGAAAGCGTTGCATGACTACGCCTATGGCGACTTTGTCATGACGCCGATTTTGCGTACCGGTGAGCTCGTACCGGAACAAGCCTTTGTCGCCGGGGGCGAAGTGGAACACGTCTCGGTCCGGACGACGTCTGCTTTCGAAGTGCTCATCGAAAAAGGTCAACCGGTTCCGAAGCTCGTCTATGACCTTCCTGAAACGAGTGCCCCGGTGAAGGCCGACCAACAAGTCGGGACAGTGACCGTCGAGTTGTCCGATCACGTCCGGTATTTAGACGGTGAGCAACCTCCGAAAGGAATGCTTGTGACGGCAGAGGCGGTCGAAGAAGCGTCGTTTCTGACACGGATGACCCGTGCATTTTCAGACTTTTTGGATGAGATTCGACTCGTTCTTGGAAAACTGAGTCTTGTCGACAGACTTGAGTTGTTGTAAAGTAAAATTAATTCAATGACAGCTGCAATGATGGGGAAAAGTACGTTATAGTCATCTACTGACAGAGAGCTAGTGGTTGGTGCAAACTAGTGGGATGATGTAACTGAATCGGCCTCGGAGCATTGGCTTGGAAACAAGTCACGTCACGCACACGTTACGTGCATCGAGTGGCCTGCATGTCAGGCAACGAGGGTGGCAACGCGGATCCAAGGTGGTTCGTCCCTTTCCTATGGGAAAGGGGCGTGCCACCTTTTTTATGTAAAAAAAGGAGGAACTATGTATGTTAGACATCAAACGATTACGCCAAGACTTTGAAGACATTAAAGCGAAACTCGCTCACCGAGGTGAGGACTTAAGCGCGCTCGACCGTTTTCCACAACTTGAGGAGAAGCGCCGGAATCTCATTAATGAAGTAGATGTGAAAAAAGCAAAACGCAACGAGGCGTCAAAACAAATCGCTGAACTGAAGCGCAATAAACAAGATGCGGAAGCTCCGATTTTAGAGACGCGCCGACTCGGTGATGAAATCAAATTGTTGGATGAAGACTTGCGTGAAGTGGAAGCGGAGTTGAACATGATTTTGCTCAGCATTCCGAACATTCCGCATGAATCAACGCCAATCGGTGAAACGGAAGACGACAACGTCACAATCCGTGAAGTCGGAACGAAACCGGCGTTCGATTTTGAGATGAAACAACATTGGGACGTGATGGAAGACTTGAAAATTGTTGACGTCGAGCGGGCCGGAAAAGTTACGGGCAGCCGTTTTGTCTTCTATAAAGGACTCGGTGCCCGTTTAGAGCGTGCCTTGATCAACTTCATGATGGACATGCACGCGGATGAGCATGGCTACTCAGAAGTCCTCCCGCCATACATGGTCAACCGCGATGCGATGACAGGGACTGGCCAACTTCCTAAGTTCGAAGAAGACGCGTTTAAAGTGGCCGACACGAACTATTTCCTCATCCCGACAGCGGAAGTGCCGGTCACGAACATGCATCGCGATGAGATTATCGCTGAAGACCAGCTTCCGATCACGTACACGGCATACAGCGCTTGTTTCCGTTCAGAAGCCGGATCTGCCGGCCGTGATACACGCGGTCTTATCCGTCAGCACCAGTTCAACAAAGTCGAACTCGTCCGTTTCGTGAAACCAGAAGAATCTTACGAACAACTCGAATTGTTGACGGGTCACGCGGAAGAAGTGCTCAAACGTCTCGGTCTCCCGTACCAAGTGCTCAGCATGTGTACGGCCGACCTCGGTTTCACGGCGGCGAAGAAATACGATATCGAAGTATGGATGCCGGCGCAAGGCGTGTACCGCGAGATCTCTTCTTGCTCAAACTTTGAAGATTTCCAAGCCCGTCGTGCCGGTATTCGTTTCCGTCGTGAAGCGAACGCCAAGCCGGAATTCGTGCACACATTGAACGGTTCGGGGCTCGCTGTCGGTCGGACCGTGGCAGCAATTTTAGAGAACTTCCAACAAGCGGACGGATCGGTTATGATTCCAGAAGTCCTTCGTCCGTACATGGGTGGCATTGAAAAAATCGAAATGCCTGCCAAGTAAAAAGCTGTTCCGTCGATACGAATTCGTGTCGGCGGATTTTTTTAATGTTTTTTCACAAAAGGGTTTGACATCTGTGTCATCAGTTGGTACTATAAATCATGTCGAGCGAGATGATTGCTCGCCAACTGTATATGAGCTTTGGAGGTGTACCCAAGTGGTTTAAGGGAACGGTCTTGAAAACCGTCAGGGGTGTAATAGCCTGCGTGGGTTCGAATCCCACCACCTCCTCCACTTTCTTTTTTTTACACTTTTTTAAGCCTGGAGTTGTACCCAAGTCCGGCTGAAGGGGACGGACTCGAAATCCGTTAGGAGTCGCAAGGCTCGCGTGGGTTCGAATCCCACCAACTCCGCTTGATTTGGCATCTGCATAGGCAGATGCATTTTTTGTTGGTCGCAGACGTTACGTCTGCGGCTTTTTTGTTTGTGGCAAAATGGCGAACGACGGCTATCTTCGGCTGAAAACGGGAATTCTAATAACATAGAGTCTGTTCGAATCAATGGGAAAGGAGGTGGACGTTGTGAACTGGATCGAAGCGTATATAGAAGAAGTCGTCAAACATGTTCCGGCTAATCGACGAGAGACCCTTGCCGAATCGTTACGTCAAGACATCGAGACGAAATTATCGGCTGATCCGACGGAAGTGGAAGTAAAACGTGTGTTAGAAGAAATGGGGCATCCGGCTGTCGTAGCCGCACACTTTAAAGAAGGTCAGTATTTGATTGGCCCTGGCATGTTTCCGATGTATGTGTCCGTCGTCAAACTCGTTGTGCCGATCGTGATGGCCGTCGTCTTTTTCGGCCTTGTGATTGCGAGCATCCCGACATTTTCCGGACCGATCTTGCCGACTGTCGGCACCTTCCTCGCGAACGTATTCGACACACTATGGGACGTCGGGATTCAACTCGTATTTTGGATTACACTCATCTTTTTTTTAGTTGAGCGTTATGCCCCTCAAGGGACGAAGACACCTGTCATGAAATGGGATGTGAATACGTTGCGTGAACGGGAGCGGGGCTTTCGAATCAGTAAGTGGGACGCCGGGTTTGCGTTGTTTTGGACGGCGGTTTGGTTTGGAGTGTATGTGAACGCCGAACGCTTAATCGGGATTTATGAATCTACCGGAGAAGGGTTCGCGATGGTCACACCGGTCTTTAATCAAGCGTTCCTCTTTGATGTGATTTGGCTATTTCTACTCGTCGTGTTGTTGCAAGTCGTACTTGGTGTGTGGAAATGGATTAAAGGACGTTGGTCGTACGCACTTGCTTCCTATAATCTGATTTACAATGCGGCTTCGGCAACATTCATCATTTGGATGGCGAGTTCCTCGCAATTGCTAGATGCCCGGTTCGTGAACTGGATGGAAGCGAACGTCCCTAACGGCGTCTTCTCGTTCAATTGGGTGTTCGGCCTCGTCGTGGCGATCACGATCCTTGCAGCTGTGTTTGATTCAATCGACGGTTTTCGGAAAGCGCGTAAAGCACCGACGTATCACAAACACCATATCGCACACACGTAAAAAGAAGGTGCAACGCCATCAAGCGCTGCACCTTCTTTACGTTATCTAACTTTCGCTTCACGAGCGATCGTCAATTGCTTCTCGATTTTCTCGAGGATGAGCTCTACTGAATCTGGGTCGTTAATCAAGTCGTACTCTTCGATCGATAGACGAAGTACCGGACAGAGGTTGAAGTTGTTGATCCACTCTGTATAGCGCGCGTACATTTCTTCCCAGTACGTGATCGGTGTTTGTTGTTCCATCTCACGGCCGCGAAGTTGAATGCGGTCGAGTACTTGGTCGAATGAACCTTCGAGGTAGATCAATAGATCAGGATGCGGGAAGAACGGTGTAAGCACCATCGCCTCGAACAGGCTTGAGTACGTTTCGTAGTCTGTCGGCGACATCGTGCCTTTTTCATAGTGCATCTTCGCAAAGATCCCCGTATCTTCATAAATCGAACGGTCTTGAATGAATCCTCCACCGTATTGGAAGATTTTCTTTTGTTCTTTAAAGCGTTCAGCTAAAAAGTAGATTTGAAGATGGAAGCTCCAACGCTCGAAATCGTGATAAAATTTGTCGAGGTACGGGTTCGTGTCAACTTTTTCGAGGGACGTCCGGAAGTTGAGGGCGTCAGCGAGCGAGTTCGTGATTGTCGATTTACCGATTCCGACCATACCGCCGATCGTGATGATCGTGTCGTTCGGAATGTTATACTTTTCGTTCAGCGTCATTTTAATTGGGCTCCTTTAGTCAATTCTAGTTCACGTTCAATCGTCGCGAGGACGTGCGTCAAATCGTCCGGATTCTGGACAAAATCAAGCTCGTCACCGCTGAACGACAGAATCGTCACTTCGGGGTGGGTCGCCCGATACGATTCGACAAACGTCTCGTAATCATGAGCGAGCTGTTCGAGGTAGTCGCGCGACATATTCTCTTCTACTTCTCGTCCGCGTAAGGCGACGCGCTTCATGAGCGTCTCAATACTGGCGTGTAAGTAGATGACGACATCAGGTTTCGGCATATCATGTGTCAAAATCTTATAAATCTGCTCGTACTTGTTCAAGTGAGCCGGTCGTAACGAACGGTGAGCAAAAATCAAGTTCTTGAAAATATGGTAGTCTGAAACGACGGATTGCTGTTGACTCAAGTGGTGTTTGTGGATATCGTCTAATTGCTTGAAGCGATTGCACAAGAAGAACATTTCCGTTTGGAAACTCCATTCTTCGATATCTTCATAAAACTTGCCGAGAAATGGGTTCTCTTCTACAATTTCATTCAGCATCTGCATTGAAAAGTGCTGACTGATGATATGGGCCAGTGACGTTTTCCCGACACCAATCGGTCCTTCTACCGTTATAAACATATGATGTCATCCTCCATTATCCAAAGTGCAAGTTCCATTCTAGCACACAATGAGTTGGATAGGGCGAGCGAAATGATTTTCATTTTTTTTCATAATAAGTGACGAGAAACGGAGTGTTAATATGGAACGTGATGAACGATTTATGCGGCTCGCCATTGCCGAAGCAAAGAAAGCGGAAGCGATTGGAGAGGTGCCGATCGGGTGTGTCATCGTCAAAGGAGATGAGGTGATCGCCTCGGGGCACAACCGGCGGGAGACGGACTTACTAGCGGCCGCCCATGCGGAGATGATTGCGATTGAAACAGCAAATCGCGCGCTTCGGAATTGGCGGCTTGAGGACTGTGAATTGTTCGTTACGTTAGAGCCGTGTCCGATGTGTGCGGGGGCGATTGTGCTCTCGCGTGTGAAGCGAGTCGTCTTCGGGGCCCATGACCCGAAAGGCGGATGTTGCGGGACACTCATGAACCTCGTTCAAGATGACCGCTTCAATCACCGGGCCGAGGTAACCGAAAATGTTTTAGCGGAAGAGTGTGGAGCACTACTGACTGATTTCTTTCGGGACCTCCGTGAACGGAAGAAGCAGGCTCGGCTTGAACAGAGAGGTTGCAACCCCACAGATTAAACAGTATAATGTAATAGCACTCAAAGAAGTGCTTAACTACATTTACCCATTTGCCGTGCTAGGCGGGGAGGTAGCGGTGCCCTGTAACTCGCAATCCGCTATAGCGAGACTGAATCCCGATTCGAGGGAGTGCATTGGTGTGGCCCGTCCTCGTGTAAGTGGCGTTGACGTCTGAGTCCTGCGCAACGGTCACCCATGAACCAGGTCAGGTCCGGAAGGAAGCAGCCTTAAGTGGTGAGGTACCGTGTGCCGTAGGGGTGCTTGGGCCGAGCAAACTGCATGAGTAACGCACATTGACGTGCTTTCAGAAATCGGTGCGCGGCAGATTTATTTAATAACTTCAATCTACGGCCCATGGGTTGTAGATTTTTTTGTATGATGAAATAGAGAAACGTAAGGAAGAAAGGAGGCGGGGACATGGCGTACCAAGCATTATACCGAGTCTATCGTCCGCAGTCGTTCCAAGAGGTTGTCGGTCAAGTCCATATCACGCGTACGATTCAAAACGCGTTGCTTGAGGAACGGGTTTCGCATGCGTATCTGTTCTCTGGACCAAGAGGGACGGGGAAGACGAGCCTTGCCAAAATCATTGCGAAAGCCATCAACTGTGAGACGGCACCGACTAGAGAACCGTGCAATACGTGCCCGACTTGTGTAGCGATTACAGAAGGGACGAGCCCGGACGTCTTCGAGATTGACGCGGCATCAAATAACGGTGTTGATGAAATTCGAGAAATTCGGGATAAGGTGAAGTATCCGCCTTCACAAGCGCGGTTCAAAGTGTACATCATCGATGAAGTACACATGCTGTCAACCGGCGCCTTCAATGCGTTACTAAAAACGTTAGAAGAGCCACCGCCGCACGCGATCTTTATTTTGGCGACGACAGAGCCGCACAAAATTCCGGCGACGATTATTTCGCGGTGTCAACGTTTCGACGTGAAGCGTCATGAAGTCGGTCAACTTCAAACGAGAATGGCTTACATCTTAAATGACCAAAATTACGATTACGACCCGGAAGCGCTCAAGTTGATTGCGCGTGCCGCGGACGGCGGGATGCGGGATGCGCTCAGCCTTCTTGATCAAGCGCTCGCTTTTAGTGACGATCGATTGACGGAAGCGGCCGTCCTCGAAGTGACCGGTGCCGTGACCGACGATGCGCTTCTTGATATGGCGTACGGGTTACAAAAAAAGCAGCTGGACCAAATTCTTAGTACGCTAGAAACGATGTTACGTGAAGGGAAAGATTTAAAGCGTTTCGTGGAAGATCTCGTCTTTATTCATCGCGACGCGTTACTATTGAAAGCTTCCCCGCAAGCTGTCGATTTGCTGGAGCGGGCACGACCGAATGAACAATTCCGTGAATTCGTCGAAGCGACTTCAACTGATGAGTTATTCCAAGTCATTGAGGAGTTAAATGACTGCCAACAGCAAATGCGGTTATCCAACCATCCGAAAGTATTGGTGGAATTGACATTTATCCGGATTGCGGAACAAGGCCGTACTATGAGCGAACAGATGCAACAGCTTCAAGACCAAGTGCGTGAATTGAGTCGAGAACTGAATGAAGTGAAAAAGAACGGTGTAGCCACCACAGAGGTTTCTGCTGAAAAGCCTAAAGTGGTGAAACGTACACAAATCCGGGTCCCGAAAGAGCGGATCCGCCAGTTGTTACAACGAGCTGAACGGCAACATTTGAATGCGATCCGTGACAGTTGGGACGACATCATGGGCAATATTCGAACGCAAGACGGTCCGATTTTTGCGCTGTTCTATGAGAGTGAGGCTGTCCTTTGTGCAAGTGACACCTTACTGGTACAATTTAAAGATGGGATGACATGGCATTATGAACAAGTCAGTTCAAACGGCCGTACCCGTGACGTGATCGAACAAGCGTTGTTTGAAGTAACCGGCATTCGTCGAGAAATCATGGCTGTTCTTGAGACGGATTGGGTTGAGTTGAAAAACGAGTTTATTCTGCAAAAGCAGACCGAACGTGCTGATTCGAAAGAAGAAGTGACCCCAGTCGAGGAAGACCCACTTGTGGCGCAAGCAGTCGAACGTTTCGGTGACGTCGTAGAAATCGAAGAAGTTTAATAAAGGAGGCGCTTTATATGCGTGGAATGGGAAACATGAACAATATGATGAAACAAATGCAGAAAATGCAAAAGGACATGGCTAAAGCCCAAGAAGAATTGAAAGATTTAACGGTGGAAGGAACAGCCGGCGGTGGCATGGTGAAAGTCGTCGTAAGCGGACATAAAGAAGTGTTAGATATCATCATCGCCGAAGATGTCGTCGACCCGGATGATGTGGATATGTTACAAGACCTCGTTCTTGCTGCTGTAAATGATGGCATGAAGCAAGCCGATCAACTTGTAAACGATAAAATGGGACGTTTCACACAAGGGATGAATCTCCCAGGCTTTTAATGAAGAAAGGAAAGATGTGAGTTGCAATACCCTGAAGCGATTGGACGATTGATTGAGAGCTTTACAAAATTACCAGGCATTGGTCCGAAAACGGCCATTCGACTGGCCTTTCATGTATTGGACATGGAGGAGGACGATGTGTTGACATTTGCGAAGTCTCTTGTCAGTGCCAAACGTGATATTAAGTATTGTACGGTTTGCGGGCATATCACAGATGTCGACCCATGTTCGATCTGTACGGACTCTCATCGTGATGAAACAGTAGTCTGTGTGGTGCAGGACTCGCGAGATGTCATCGCCATGGAGAAGATGCGAGAGTACAGAGGGAAGTATCATGTGCTTCACGGTGCGATCAGTCCGATGGAAGGTATTGGACCAGAAGACATAAATGTCTCGAGCTTATTGACACGTCTCCAAGAAAACGAAGAGATTACCGAAGTGATCTTGGCCACGAATCCGAACATTGAGGGAGAAGCGACTTCGATGTATTTATCACGGTTGCTCAAACCGACGGGAATACGCGTAACGAGACTTGCGCATGGTCTCCCGGTCGGTGGGGACTTAGAATATGCGGATGAAGTGACGCTTTCTCGAGCGATGGAAGGCCGAAGAGAGTTATGAGATGGTTTCGAAAGTCGCTCCGAACCGAATACGATCAACGATTTCTTACGGAACTGTTGGATGCGAAAGCGAAGTTTGAAGCGAAACGACATATGTTGGACGTAAGCATTGAAGATACAGGAGAGTTGGCAGCGCAAGTGAAGCAAGCGGAAACGCTCTATTTCTTTTATTTGAAAGAAGCGAAACGTCGAAACGTGTCTCTTTCCAATTTACGTTCTTAAAACGAGGCGCAAGCCTCGTTTTCTATTTGTCGTCATATCGTGTAAGTAGAAGACTATTATGGTTTTTAAGAAGCAAGAATGCACAATACGGAGCGGCTGGCATTTGCTTGGACGGTCATTTCGTTAGGTGAATAGATTGACCGCTGGTGGCCAGGTGTTTGAATAATCGGTTTAAAAAACGCGCTATATAATGAAGAGATTAATCGATTAGATCAAACGAACTGATTCGAGAAATATAAAAATAAAAACTTTTCTACAAAAGTTATTGCATCTTATAAATTTTACTGATATATTAATAGACGTCGCCGAGAGCGAACGAAAAGAATATTTTAAAAAGCTATTGACCAATCGTTGATAACTTGTTAAGATATTTAAGTCGCCAAGAGCGACAGACGAACTTTGAAAACTGAACGATGAGGCAAAAAAAGTTTTACAAGTTTTGATTGAAGCGCAAGCTTCGTCATTTTCAAGAGCTATATCAAATTCTTTGGAGAGTTTGATCCTGGCTCAGGACGAACGCTG
>NZ_JAFIFD010000051.1 GCF_020832205.1 Exiguobacterium sp.
ACCGAGAATGACGGCTTGGATCCGGTCCCCTTCCGTCTGCATCTCGGTCAAGATCCCCCCGACCTTTTTTCCGTTCAACAACAGATCATTCGGCCATTTGATCGTGACCGGGATATGTTGTTCGTTGAGCGAACTGGCGAAAGCGCTCGCTGCCATGAGCGTCAATTTCGACGCTTCCCGAATCGGAAGACTCGGACGCAGGATAATGCTCGCTGCGATGTTGACATGGCTCGGGTTGTACCACGTCCGCCCGAGCTGACCGCGCCCGGCCGTCTGCTCTTCGCTCATGACGAGCGTGCCTTCCGGCGCTCCTTTTTGTGCGAACTCGTGGGCGAGCCGTTGCGTCGTATCGACTCGTTCGTACGCATAGACGTTCTGTCCGAACCGGCCACGTCGAAACGAGACGAAAGCCGGTTCATCGAGTCGATCAGTGCGCTCGAGCAGTTGGTATCCTTTTCTTGGAATCGTCTCGATGGCGTAACCGTCTTGTTTTAACGTCTCGATATGTTTCCAAATAGCGGTACGTGAAATATTTAAGCGCCGAGCCAATTCTTGACCGCTCCACACCGCCCCGTCTTGCAACAAATTCAACACTTTTCCTCTCGTTGAAGCCACGACACCGCCTCCTTTCGTAACGTCTCTGAGTCGTTCGCGAGTTGTCCGAGGACGACACTCCGTTCCAAATAAGCGAGGACGCCTTTGATTTCCGCCCCGACCGCCCCGAGCGCGAGCGCGTCACGCCCGTCAAAACGAAGTTGCTTTCGATGTTGGATCGGTAAAGTCCGTTTCAGCTCGGACGCCGACACACCGTCACGTCGTTCCATCCGTAAATACGTGTCGAGCGTCGCTTCTTCCGTCTCGTAGACGGCGAACGTGTCGAGTCCGGTCGAGAACAAGCGGGACAAGACGACGGCTTGGCGCTTCAAGGCGTTCGACCGCTTCCACGGGGCGAGCCAAGCGGCGTCGCCGGCGTGATGGACGAACAACGCCCAGCCCCCGGCCGCATTGACCGGTTTGCGCTCGTCGGCGATGATGTGTTCGACGAGTGGCGCCGTGACGTCCGGGAGATGTTCATGGATGCCGAGGGCGACGAGGTCGGTGAGCGCTTTCTTGTAAGCCGGACCAGCCATCAGTTTCTCAAACTCGATGGCGATCCGCTCCATGGCGATGTGGCGGAGTTTATGACCGAGTGACTCGGCCGCCTGACGCAGCTCCTCGTCTAGTGTGAAATCGAGTTGGGACATGAAGCGGAACGCGCGCATGATACGGAGGGCGTCCTCGCCGAACCGCTCGTACGGGCTGCCGACGGTCCGGATGATGCCCGACTCGAGATCGAGCCGTCCACCGAACAAGTCGACGACGTTTCCATCATGGAACGCCATCGCGTTCATCGTGAAGTCGCGGCGGAGCAAGTCCTCCTCGAGCGAGACGCCGAGCGCGACACGGTCCGGACGGCGGGAGTCAGAATACGTCCCTTCCGAACGGAATGTCGTCACTTCGAACGGATGGTGGTCGAGAATGACCGTCACCGTCCCGTGTTCGATTCCGGTCGGGACCGCTTTCGGGAACAGCGACAGCACCTCGTCCGGGAAGAGCGACGTCGCGATGTCGATGTCGTCCGGCAAGTGGCCGAGCATATAGTCACGGACGGCGCCGCCGACGATGTACGCCTCTCCGCCACGGGCGTTGATCGTCTCGATGATTCGTTTCGCGTATTCCCATTCGGTCATCGGTGCACCACCTGTTCGTATAGATGTTCATAAGCGTTGACGATGTCATGCGAGGCGAACTGTCCGGCCCGTTTCAAACCGCCGGCCCGCAGCTTCGCATGGAGCTCGGGATCGAGCAAAATTGCTTCAAGTGCCGCCGTGGCCCCGGGGACATCCCCGCGAGCGACGACGTAACCTTCGACTCCGTCTGTGATCACTTCAGGCAATCCGCCGGCATCACTGACGACGGACGGGACACCGGTCGCCATCGCCTCGAGCGCGACGAGACCGAACGCCTCTTTGTCTGACAAGAGGACGTGCACGTCACTGATCGACAACAGTTCCGCGACTTGCTCTTGCTTCCCGGCGAAGATGACGTTCTGTTCGAGTCCCATCTCGCTGACGAGACGACGCATCGCGCCCATGAGCGGACCGTCCCCGACGAGCAGCAACTTCTTGTTCGGGACGTTCAGCAGTTTGAACGCCTCGAGGACGAGGTCGATCCGCTTCACTTGCCGGAAGTTCGAGACGTGGATGACGACCCGATCGGTGGCGTTCAAACCGTAACGTTCTCGCAACGCGGAGTCCGCCTGCGGCTTGTACACCGACTCGTCGATGAAATTATGGATGACGTTGATCGTCAAGTCCGGTGCGATCCGCTCGAGCGTCTCTCGTCTCAAACTGTCTGAGACAGCCGTGATGGCGTTCGATTGTCGGAGTCCGTAAAGGATCGCCGGCTTCAATTCCTCGTCTTCCCCGAGCACCGTGATGTCGGTACCGTGCAGCGTCGAGACGATCGGGATCTTCCGACCGGCCATCTCACGCCCGAGCGCGGCACAGACGGCATGTGGCACGGCATAATGGGCATGGATGACGTCTAAACCGAACGCCTCGATCACACTCGCGATTTTTGAGGCGAGCGTGATATCGTATGGCGGGTAGCGAAAGACCGAGTATTGGTTGATCTCGACTTGGTGGAACGTGATATTCGGATGATAGGCGTTCAAGCGGAACGGGATGCTCGACGTGATGAAATGAACGTCATGCCCGCGGTCTGCGAGTTTCATCCCGAGCTCGGTGGCGAGAATGCCTGATCCGCCGACCGACGGATAACAGAGGACGCCGATGCGCAGTTTCATGCGAGATCACCTGCCTTGTGGACGACGTAAGGTTTCACCGTCATGAGTCCCTCGGCATAGTCCGCCCCGATCAAGCTGCCGAAATGACGTTCCCGCGCCCGCACACGCTCGACATATTCGTCCGTGAGCGGGGTCGCGACGCCGTCGACAGGCATGAACTGACTCGCATAAGCCGAGAGCGCCCGCAGTTTCGTCTCGATCGTCTCCGAGATGTCGACACAGACGTCCGGTGTCTCGAGCGCGTTGATCATGTATTGATAGACGGTGTTCGGCCGATAGGCCGGCACGTCCGGTAAGTATTTACGGATACCGGCATTAAAGAGCGCCTCCTCGACGAGACGGGCACAGGCACCGTGGTCAGGATGGCGGTCGACACCGTATGGATACAAGACGTGCGTCGGGCGGTCGGTACGGATGAGTCGGACGAGCGCTTCGACGTGTGCGTCGGTCACCGCGAGTCCCCGGTCCGGGAAGCCGAGATTGACACGACGGACACCGAGCACTTCGTCGGCTTCGGCCGCTTCCCGTGCCCGCGTGGCGACGTCGCCGTTCGATGACAGTTCGGCCCGCGTCAAATCGACGTACATGACCGGGATCCCGTCACTCGTCCATTGGGCTGTCATGCCGGCGATTCCGATTTCGATATCGTCCGGATGGGCCCCGATTGCTACTATTTTCATAAAAATCACCTCTTCTGTGAAAAGTATATCGGACTCACCCGCGAATGTCATATGTTCAGGGTAGTCAATCGAGAGGTTTTTCGAGTACGCTACTAGATGGGAGGTGAACCGAATGACGGTACAGTTGCCGATTCGATTTCGCAATATATTTTTCATCTTAATAGGTTCATTTATTTTCGCGTTTGGCGTTTACCATTTCAACGTCCAAAACAATCTGGCGGAGGGCGGTTTCACCGGGATCACCCTAATCTTGCGCGGCCTGTTCGATCTTTCGCCGTCGATCACGAACTTGGCGCTCAACATCCCGCTCTTCTTCGTCAGCTACAAGCTGCTCGGGCGGACAACGTTCATCTATACGCTCATCGGTACGTTCAGCTTTTCAATTTGGTACGCGCTCATCGCCAAATATTCGACTCTCGTCATCGACTTGACCGATGATATGGTGCTCGCGAGTTTGTTCGCCGGACTGTTCATCGGCGTCGGTCTCGGCATCATCTTTAACAACGGGGGCACGACCGGCGGCGTCGACATCATCGCCCGCCTCGTCCAGCGGTACGTCGGCTGGTCGATCGGTAAGACGTTCCTCGTCTTTGACTTCTTCGTCATCGTCCTCAGCTTGACGTACCTCGAAATCCATGAGGCGATGTATACGCTCCTCGCGGTTTATATCGGGGCTCGCGTCATCGATTCGATGCAGGAAGGGACGTATGCCGGCAAAGCCGCGATGATCATCAGCGACCACCGGACGGCGATCGCCGACGGCATCCATGCGACGATGAACCGCGGGACGACACGACTCATCGCCAAAGGCGGATATTCGAACAAAGAGCTCGAAGTGCTTTACGTCGTCGTCGGGCGCAACGAAGTGAACCGTCTGAAAACGATTGTCAAACAAATCGACCCGCATGCGTTCGTCACGTTCCACCACGTGTATGAAGTCGGCGGTGAAGGGTTCACGTTCGATGAGAACCGGGTCCCGTTAAAATGAAGTAACCCACTTGCTTCCGTTCCGTGCTCGGACCGTTAGAGGCGGACTAGCCCGACGGCACTTTTCTTAAGGATGCCGAGTGGAGACGAGACACGTTTTAGTCACGGATGTCGGAAAGATTGCATCGGTCCGTATCGTTACGACATGCGGACATAAAACAGGCCACGAGAGCGATGTATTCGCTCCTCGTGGCCTGTTTTCGTTCGAACGGTCGCTGGCTCATGAGGCGCCCGCTTCGTCATCGTTCGATATGGACAATCTCAAAGTCGAGCGTCCCGCCCGGTGAATCAATTGAAACCGATTGACCGACGACGCATCCCATCAAGCCGTTGCCGAGCGGGGACGTCACGGAAATTGTCCCTTCCGCCAAATCGGCTTCGAGTTCCCCGACGAGGCGATACGTCTCTTCGTCCCCGTTCGGTATCTCGCGAATGACAACTTGGCTTCCGAACGCGACGACGTCGGGACGACCCGTTTCGACGATGACGGCATCAGCGAGCAGACGCTCAAGTTCGACAATTTTAGCTTCGATTCGCTCTTGTTCGCGGACCGCCTCCGTATAGGTGACGTCTTCACGAAAGTCGCAAAATTTACGTGCGTCCTTCACACGCTCAAGCGCCCGCTTTCTTCCGGCTTCGCGCAAGTCGGCGAGCTCTTCTTTTAACCGGGCATATCCTGCGCTCGTCAATTTTCGTCCCATCATCGGTCCCCTCCTTTAAAGGTAAAAAATCCCGTCCAAAGACGGGATTGGTTTTAGTCGTTTCGCGGCATGAAGACGATGAGCGCCAAACGGATGAGTTCGGCGACGGCGACGAGTGTCGCCGCGACGTACGTCCAAGCAGCCGCATTGAGCACTTTCCGTGCGCCTGATTCTTCTGTCGCCGTCACGATGCCGTGACTCGTCAGTTCAGCCATCGCACGCTTCGAAGCGTCGAATTCGACCGGAAGAGTCACGAGCTGGAACATGACCGCACCGAGCATCATGATGACACCGAGTTGGGCGAGTCCCATCGCACCTAAGAGGAAACCACCGAGAAGGAGTGGGAACGACAAGTTCGACGTGATGTTCACGACCGGGACGAGACGATGACGGACACGCATCATCTTGTAGTCGGTCGCGTCTTGAATGACGTGCCCGATCTCATGGGCCGCGATCGCAGCAGATGAAATCGTCGAGCCTTGGTACACTTCACGCGACAAGCGGACGACTTTGTTGACCGGGTCATAATGGTCGCTCATCAAGCCATCGACCATCTCGATTCGGACATCGCGGACGCCGTTTTGTTTCATGATGAAGTCGGCGACTTGAGCGCCGGTAACCCCACTTTGGAGACGTTGCTGTAAAAATTTCTTATACGTGCTTTTCACTCGCATCTGAGCCCATAACGGGATGAGCATGATCAGTGCAAGATAGAAAATATAGCCACCTAATGACATTTTCTATATCACCTCTGCGTGTATTTGATACTTCGATTTTACATTCTTATGACCTTATTATCAAGTGAACTGCGCAGGATGAGCTTGTATCCCACAAAAAAACACAATCCCGTAAGCCAGAACGAGCCGTAGCCGATCCACATGATATGCTCGGCGAGCGACGGATAACGCGGCCATTGGCCGAGAACGTAGTCGACGACGTCGTTATGGACGACCCAAATCAACGTCAAGACGAACGACCGAACCGTCCATTTCATGAACGGTGCGTACAACAGTGCCTGGAACGCCATCGCCCCGTGCGACACCATGAGCATGACGGCCATGAGCACCGTGACGGTCTCGGCATCACTCCCGAGCGTCCGCAAGAACAGCAAGTTCATGACGACGGCCCAGAGGCCATATTTGATGAGCGTAATAAACGCGAGCGTCTCCATGAGCGGTGACTTCTTCCCCGCGATCCAAAGACCGAGCACGATCGTGAAGAAAAGTGACGCCGTCGGGCTGTCTGGGACGAACGGCCAATACAGGAGCGGGGTGTCGCGTAGCTGTGGCTCGTACCAAACGTATCCGTAGATTGTTCCGAGCAAGTTAATGACGAACAGCGTCATCAAGACGATGCGATGAGTGAGCAGTGGGCGCAACATATGTAGCATTCGAGTGAACCATCCTTTTTTCTCTATTGTAGCGTGCGTGGACGAGAAAAGTAAAAGAAGTGTAACCCGTTTGACGGGGCTACACTTCTAGGCGTGTGTTATTCGTTGTTCTCTCCGCCTTCACCGTATGAAGCGATGAATTCAGACATGGCTTGAAGGTCTTCGTCCGAGCCTTCCCATTGTCCGGCCGGCATGGCCCCGATCCCGTTGACCGAGATTTCAGCAATCTCTTCAGCTGTATAAGCTGTTCCAACAAGAGGTGGTGCCGCTGCGCCGCCTTCAAGGTTCTGACCGTGACAGTTGACACAAGACTGGGCCGCGTAAATCTCGTAACCCGGCGCCGCCGTGTCGATTTCCGGGCCTTCGCCCGGTACGACGAGAATCCCTTGCTCGTGAACTTGGTCCCAGTGCGTCGTTTGGACCGATTCCCACGTCAAGTAGACGATTGAAAGGATACCGAGCAACATGAAACTGACCGCGACCGGGCGTTTCGCCGGGCGACGTTCAAGTCCTTGGTCGAGCCAAGGCGCGATGAGAAGCGCGGTGAACGCTACCCCCGGCATGATGACTGTCCCGAGTAAAATCCAATCTCCAGCCGCGAACTGGTATTTGAGCAATTGATACAAGAACAAGAAATACCAGTCCGGAAGCGGAATGTATGACGTGTTCGTTGGATCGGCGATATTTTGGAGCGGTGGCGCCTCGACGATTGTCAAAGCGATGAATCCGATCAAGAAGACCGACCCGACCATCCACTCCTTCAGCAAGAAGTTCGGCCAGAACGCTTCAGTGCGTCCTGGGTATTCTGAATAGTCTTTCGCAATATTTTGTTTCCGATTCGAGATTCCTACTCGAGAGTCGGTCACAAATTTCATCCCTTTACCGCGATGCATATCGTTTCTCCCCCTTTTTTCCTCGTACCGGCTTAAAGCGGTCCAGAAATTCCTTGTTTACGAATCATCAAGAAGTGAGCTCCGAGAAGTCCGAACAAGGCCGCCGGCAAGAAGAAGACGTGAACGGCGAAGAAGTTCGTGAGCGTCCGCGCACCGACAATCTCGCCACCGGCGAGAAGCGTCTTAGCGATGCCACCGATGACCGGGACACTCTCTGCAATCTGAAGCGTAACTTTCGTCGCGAACAACGCTTTCATATCCCATGGCAACAAGTAACCTGTGAGACCGAGCGCCAAGACGACGAAGAACAATAGGACACCGACGACCCAGTTGAGCTCGCGCGGCTTTTTATACGATCCGGTAAAGAATACGCGGAGCGTATGTAAGAACAACATGACGATGGCGACCGACGCACCCCAGTGGTGCATCCCACGGACGATTTGGCCGTGTGCGATCTCATTTTGCAAGTAATATACCGACGCGTGCGCGTTGATGATATCCGGCACGTAATACATCGTCAAAAACATCCCTGACAGGATTTGAATGACGATCGTGAAGAACGTCAAACCGCCGAAGCAATATACAAATGCTGAAAAGTGATGGGCAGGGTTGACGTGTTCTGGAACTTCATGGTCAGCGATGTCGCGCCATAACGGCGTGATGTCGACGCGTTCATCGACCCAATCATAAATCTTTTGTAACATCGACTATTCCCCCTCTCACAACTGTGTGACTGGACTGCCCAAGTATAGGAAGCCGTCTTTTTCTTCTTTTTCATAACGGGCAAGTGGTGATGTCGGAGGCGTACCAGGAATGTTCGTCCCGTCTTTCGTATAACGTCCGAAGTGACACGGGCAGAAGAATTCTGTCGGGCGCGTCGGATCGCCGCCGTAACCTACTTGACAGCCTAAGTGTGTACAGATCGGAGACAGGGCAATAACCTCTCCGCTCTCATCTTTGAAGACCCAAGCTGAAAGCGTTTCTTCAAATTCATACCAAGCGTCTTGCGTTTGTTTTTTAAAGTCGACACGTTGCGGCTCAGTCGTGATGTCATCGAGACTCATAACTCGTACTTTGTCGCCCGCATCCGATTTTTTGAGTACCGGATCGATCGCAAAGTTGACCATCGGACTGATCAATGTTGCCGCCATAAAGCCACCTACTCCAGTCAGCGTGTACGTTAAGAACTGACGGCGTGTGACTTTTGACCCTTTTTGAGCCATTTCGTTCCCCCCTCATTCGTGTGCATAACCCCATAATTCTTTATGCATTCTTCACAAAAATTTCTCACTCAACAAAATAGTATATCAATAAAACCTCTACGTCAACCGCTTCATGTCGCCATCCAACGGCCCGAAAGCTCGGTGATGACTTGCGTCGCAAAATTTTGAACCATCGTATGCGACTGCTCGGCCGACATGCCTTTTAACGCAAGCGGCGGCACGAAGATGATCGGTAACTCGAACGCTTTGAAGCGAACGTCTGAAGAGATGAACAACACGTGTGTGAACCCCGACGCCGTCGCCTTGTCGTAAACCGCCTCGCTCAACGCATGACCGGCATCTACGTCCACGTAACTGATCGTCGGGCTGAGCATCGTCCGTCCAGAGAGTTGTCGTTCGGTCTCGAGCGCTACCGCTTGGACCACTTCATAACTTTCGGCCTTGCGGACCATCTCGTCATCAAACGCCAATTCTGCGAGTGGAACGATGAGCGTATCGACGTATTGACGCTCCGTCAATGAACGTTTGGCATCTTGACTATCGAACCTCATCTTCACCCTCCTCTCTAGACATGATTCATCATGTCTATTGTATCGCACCTTCGTTCATTGCTTGTTCAAAGTTATGAACGAAATGTGAAATTATTGTGTATTCCTACGTCATTAATATACCAAAAAACAAGCGCAACCCATAACGGAAGCGCTTGTTTTTCCTAAAATAATTTTGAGGCCCGGACTTGATGGAGCTTGCTCGTCAAATTCCGAAACAACTTCTCATCGCGACGGTCGAGTGCCTCATCGATCTCGACGAGCAGCCGCTCTTCTTCAAACTGGGCGACAGAAGCGCGAATGACCGTCTGGGCCGATGTCGTCACTTCGTCCCTCACTTCAGCGACGGGTTCGAACGGGTTCGGTTCGACGATGTCGACCCAACTCTCATCGATCATCATGCCTTGGAAATTGAGTTCGACGTAAATCGCACCGTCATGAAGCCGAATGTCATGATACGCCTTTTCCGGGTTGACGGTGACGAGATCGCCACGCCGGTAGCGGAACGGCTCCCCGTCGAATCCATAAGCCGTCATGACGAGACTGCGCGGTGACACCGAGGCGTTCGTCACGAAGTGGACGTTGCCGAGTTTCTCCGGATGTCTAAGCCAGTAATCGATAATCCATTTGGCCTCTCGTTTACGAAGCGTATGATGAGCGAGAAATCGCTTCAAGAAATTCTTTTTCCGCTCCACCATATGACCCCATCTCCTTTATATCGATTAATCGCGATCCGTCAACTGATCGAGCCGCTCTTCAAGCACTTGGCGGTCGTCCACGTCGACGGAGAGCGCAAGCGTTTGCTCGAGCACTCGTTGTGCTTTGTCTCGCTGTCCTTCTTCTACTAACAGTGTAGCCCATTCCATCGCAAATGACACGTCCTCTTTATAAACGTCTTCAATCGACGCATACAACGTGACGGCTTGATCATACACTTCAAGCTCATAGGCCGCTTTCGCTTTGTACCATGTCATGAGCGGCGACGTCGAATGATCCTCGAGCGCATCGATCGTCTCGATGACCGCTTCCATGTCGCCCGTTTCAAACAACACCGACAGGAGCAGTTCGGTCGCTTCGAGCGATTCCGGGTTCAACGCGAGCGCTTCCCGGAGCTCTGTGACCGCTTCGTCGACTCGGTTTTGGCGAAGGTACAGCTTCGCTTTCACCGTCCGCAACTCATCGTTGTAATCATCGCGGTCGATACCTTGCCCGATCATCTCGAGCGCCTCGTCGATCCGGCCGAGCGCCTCGAGGGCTTCCGTGTACGGTAAATAGAGCGACGTGAAGTCAGGGTCCATCGTCCGGAGCTCTTCGAACTGCTTGACAGCCACCTCGTCACGGCTGATCCGATGCGCCGTCATGGCGTGTCCGAACACCGTGTTCAAGTTGCGGTCTTTCGTCTTCTCGAACTCATCGAGCGCCTCTTCGAACGAGCCGATCATCGTGAGCGCTTCAGCGTAGTCGGCTTGATAGTCAATCTCTTCAGGCAGTTTCAAATGCGGCAGTCGCGCATACAACGGTACGGCCTGCTCGAACGATCCGATCGAGGCGTATAGTTCGGCGAGGCCGTAGACGAGCAGCGGCTCGTCCGGGTTCGCCTCGAGTGCCTCCATCAATTTTTTGACGGCGACTTCATCGAGTCCTTGGGACTGATATAAGTCGGCGAGCAAGACGAGACTTCGGACGTGGGCTTCCTTGTCCGTCGCTTCGATCTTTTCAAGCACGGCGATCGCTTCTTCCTCACGGTCGCTGTCGAGGTACGCTTCCGCGAGCGACAAGGCGACGTGCGGGTTACCGGCATAATCGACATACAAGGCGGCGAGCACGTTCACGGCCCGATCGGCGAGGCCGAGCTCGAGATACAAGTCGGCGATGGCGAGCCGATCTTCGTCTGAACCGTCCTTCTCGAGCGCTTCGAGATGCATGAGGGCGTGCTCCGTCTCGCCTGTTTCGAGCATCTCAATGATATGGTTTAATTCTGTTTCATCTAACATCCTATCTTCCTCCTACCGACAACAGCTATTGACGTTATTCTATCTCACGGCCGAGCCGTTGTAAATCGTCACGGAAATGCGGGTAGCTGACGTCCGATACTTCCATCCCTTCGATGTCGACCGTCTCCTCGGTCAAGAGGGCGGCCACTTGTAACATCATCGACAGCCGGTGGTCACCGTTGGCCCGCACACGGCCCCCGCGGATTTGACTCGGATGGACGATGAAGCCGTCCTCTGTCTCATGAATGTCGATCCCGAGCGCCCGTAATTCCGTCACGACCGTCACGATGCGGTCGGTCTCTTTCACCCGAAGCTCGGCCGCGTCACGAACGACAGACGGGCTCGACGCCTGGGAAGCGACGAGCGCAAACAATGGCAGCTCATCGATTTGGTGCGGGATGGAAGCGCCCGACAACTCGACACCGTGAAGTTCGCTCGTCGATACGGTCACGTCCGCTACCGTCTCTTCACCGAGCGGGCGAACGCGCTCGACATCAACGTTCGCCCCCATCCGTTCAAGTGTCCGCAAAAAACCGATCCTCGTCTCGTTCAAACAAACGTCGGTCGTCGTCACCCGACTGTTCGGGGTAATGGCGGCCCCGGCCCACAAGAAAGCGGCCGATGACGGATCTGCTGGAATCGTCACCGTCGTTCCTTTGAGCTGTGACGGCGTCACCCGAATGAGGCGAACGCCGTTCTCTTCATCGATCGTGACCGTTCCGCCGAACAACGGCAACAACCGTTCGGTATGGTCACGCGACAACACCGGCTCGCGTACGACCGTCTCGCCGTCTGCCCGGAGTCCAGCCAAAAGGACGGCCGACTTCACTTGGGCACTTGCGACGGGAAGGGTATAGTCGATCCCATGCAATCTTCCCCCGGTAATGTGTAGCGGGGCGTGGTCCCCGGCAATCGTCGCGTTCATTTGGCGGAGTGGCGTCGTCACGCGGCGCATTGGCCGTTTTGAGAGCGAAGCGTCGCCAGTCAACACGAATTCTCCGTCGTAGCCGGCCAACAATCCGGCCAACAGGCGCATCGTCGTCCCCGAGTTCCCGCAGTCGAGTGTCGCCGCCGAAAGCGTCCGGACACCTGTGATGACGAGTTCGTCCGGCGTTTCCTCGACCGTGGCCCCGAGACGACGGACGGCTTCGATCGTCGACCGGCAGTCCTCCCCGAGTAACGGTTTCAAAACGACCGTCCGACCGGCCGCGACCGCCCCGAACATGATGGCACGATGCGTGATCGATTTATCGCTCGGTACGCGAATGGTTCCGTTCAATCCCATTTTGCATCCACCCTCTCATTTGATTGAATACGGCCTCGAGCCGTTCTGGTGTGACAGGTTCGACCGTGACTCGCTCGCCGAGCAAGACGAAGCGCACGTCGCCGTCACGATTCTTCTTATCCCGCTTCATCTTCGCCGCGTACACATCGAACGGTTGCCAGTCGATCGGCGTGACGTCGTGTTGTTTGATCCACGCCGTGAGCAGTTCGGCCCGCCGAACGTCGCCGGCGACCAGAAACGCGTACACCATTCCATACAGGACGGCCTCTCCGTGGGCGAGACGATACTGTTCGACCGACTCGAGCGCATGGCCGAACGTATGACCGAAATTGAGCCAAGCGCGCACACCTTCTTCACGCTCATCCGTTTCGACGACACGCCGCTTCACTTCGATCCCGCGTGCGAGCCAGATCGTCCAATCGAGCGGACCTGTCTCGAGTGCCGCGAACAGTTCCTCTTCGAACGAATCACAAAGGACGTAGCGGGACAAATAGGCGTGTTTGATCAGTTCGCCGAGTCCGCTCAACACCTCGCGATCGGCGAGCGTCTCCAGAAGTGTGACGTCATAGTGGACTCCGACCGGTTGATAAAAGGCGCCGATCGCATTTTTGGCGAGCGGATGATTCACCGCGACTTTGCCGCCAACTGCCGAGTCGTGGGCTAATATCGTCGTCGGTACTTGCGCGTAACGGACGCCCCGCATATAGACGCTCGCGAGAAAACCGGCCAAGTCTCCGACCATCCCCCCGCCGAAGGCAAGAATGAGCGTCTCCCGGTCACACCCGGCCGTCAGCCCTTCTGCGACGAGACGTTCAATCGTCTCGAGCGACTTCGAACCGTCACCAGGCGGTACGACCGACCAGACGACTGACGGATGAACGGCCGCGAGGCGGCGGCGCAGCGAGGCGCCGTGTCGCTCGTCGACCGTCTCATCGGTCACGACCCAGACGGACGAGCACGAAAAATAAGGAACGCGGTCGAGCCAGGCATCACCGCGTTCAATCGTTACTTCATATGGGCGCGAGGCGTCGATGTGAATCGTCACCATGTACGGACCTCCTCGCGGTAAGCCGCGACGCGGCCTTGAATCCGTCCGACCGTGTCATGCCCGAACGTCTCGCACAGCTCGCGGGCGAGTTCGAACGCGACGACCGCCTCGACGACGAGCGAAGCCGCAGGCACGGCACAGGCGTCACTTCGCTCGATTTGAGCGAGGAACGCTTCTTTCGTCTCGATGTCGACTGACGGGAGCGGTTTATAAAGCGTCGGGATCGGTTTCATGACCGCCGTACAAATAATCGGCATCCCGGTCGTCATGCCGCCCTCGAATCCGCCGAGGTGATTGGACAGTCTCGTATAGCCGGTGTCGCCATATGCGATCGGGTCCATCACTTCAGAACCCGGACGATACGCCATGCCGAAGCCGTCACCGAACGCAACGCCTTTGATCGCATTGACGCTCATGACCGCCTGGGCGATTTTCGCATCAAGTTTTCGGTCATATTGGACGTATGACCCGAGGCCCGGGATGACCCCGTGCACTTCTGTCGTGACGACGCCGCCGAGTGAGTCACCCGCCGCTTTCGCCTCGTCGATCAATCGCATCATCCGTTCGGCCGCGTCAGCGTCGAACGTTCGCACCGGGGAAGCTTCGACCGCCGCCATCAAGCTTTGTTTCGAGTCGGCTTCCGTTGCTTCCGCCTCGACACCGCCGATCACGTTCACATAGCTGAACACGGTCATCCCGACCGTTGCGAGCAATTGCTTGCTGAGGGCACCGACAGCGACTCGCGCCGCTGTCTCACGGGCGCTTGAACGCTCGAGCACGTCCCGAAGATCGCGATGGTCATATTTGAGTCCGCCGACCAAGTCAGCGTGGCCCGGGCGCGGCCGGACGACGCGCCGTTTCACTTCGAGATCGTCCGCGATCGGCTCGGCTTGCATGACGTTGCGCCAATGGGTGTGGTCTTTGTTTTCAATCCAAAACGAGATCGGGGCGCCCGTCGTCCGTCCGTGACGAATCCCGGCTTTGACTTCGACGCGGTCGGACTCGATTTGCATCCGCCGTCCCCGGCCGTAACCCGATTGTCGTTTTTTCAGTTCTTGATTGATCGCATCGATATCGACGTCTAGCCCTGCCGGCACTCCTTCGACGATAACGGTCAAACCTGGTCCGTGTGACTCTCCTGCCGTCAAATAACGCATACGCGACACCTCACTCTTCAAATTTTTCATAAAAGAAACTTTGCTTCATCCGATAGCCGTAGCGTTTCGGTTGGAAAATCTGCTCGGTCCCGCCGACGAATAACATGCCGCCCGGTCGCAGTGACCGATGGAACGATTTATATACTTTCTCTTTCGCTTCCTCGGTGAAATAAATCAAGACGTTGCGGCAGACGATCAAATCAAAGTTACGCTCGTACAAGTCGGCGAGCAAGTTATGTTTTTTGAACGTGACAAGCTTTTTAATATCTTCCGTGATGTAATAGTCGTCACCGCGCCGCGTGAAATAACGTTGACGAAACTCGTCCGGCAAATCGACAAGGGCGCGTTCATGGTACTTTCCTTGCTTCGCTTTTTCGAGCACCACGTCGTCTAAGTCCGTCGCCGTAATCGAGAACTGGGCAGGTGACAAATGCTTGGATAGCAACATCGCTAGCGAATAAGGCTCTTCTCCCGTCGAACAAGCCGCACTCCATACCCGGAGCTTCCCTTGGCTTCTCCGAATCAAATCCGGCAAGATGTCCGTCTCGAGCTGCTGCCAACGGATCGGATTCCGGTAAAATTCGCTGACGTTGATCGTCATTCGGTCGAGAAACTCTTCGTAAAGCCCACGGTCTGCCTCCATCGCTTTAAAGTACTCGATGAACGTGGCGTAGCCTTTCTTCTCCCGGAGGGCAATCATCCGGCGCTTCATTTGTGCTTCCTTATATAAATTCAAGTCGATTCCAGATTTCATATAAAACTTCTTCACGAAGATGGCATAATCATTTATCACCAGTTCCAACCTCAATTCTTTCTCTTCTCCTATATGTTCATACGTGTCGTGACGAAAGCGCTTTATTACCAATAGAAAAAGGGACAGGTCGCCCCGTCCCTTTCCTCGTCATCAAACGTGTGATGCTTCAGAGGCAAACCAGAGCGACAGTTCGCGCTCGGCGCTTTCTAAGCTATCGGACCCGTGGATGACGTTTTGAGACATCGTCGAGGCCAAGTCGCCGCGAATCGTCCCCGGCTGTGCATCAAGCGGGTTCGTCTTCCCGATCATCATGCGCGAGACGGCGATGACGTTCTCGCCTTCCCACTCCATCGCCACGACAGGACCTGACGTTAAAAAGGCGACGAGTTCTCCGAAGAACGGTTTTTCGTTATGTTCCGCATAGTGCGCTTCTGCGGTTTCTTTTGACGGCGTCATCATCTCGAGCCGGTTCAACGTGTACCCTTTGTTCTCAAAGCGCGTGATGATTTCCCCAATCAAACCGCGCGCCACGCCGTCCGGCTTTACCATTAAAAATGTCTTTTCCATTCCCCTAATCCCCCTAAATCAATGTGTGTACCATGTACTCTATCAGTTTACACGGTCACTCCCATTAATGAAAGGGGTTACAACGTCCAAATCACCATTTTCGTTTGCCGATATATTCGGCGATCTCAATGAGTGAACGTTTGTCTGGCACGTCAGGTAACGGCTCGAGCCGCTCAATCGCGCGACGTACATAGCGATCGATCGTCCGCTGGCTCCGTTCGAGCGTCCCGTTGCGTTGTACTTCACGCACGAGCGTTTGGGTCAACTCGTAACTGGACGTCTGGGTGACTTGTTTCAGCCGATCATAAAACAACGGGTCTTCCGCTGAATAGAAGAGCGGTAACGTTTTATGGCCGTGCTTCAAATCTTCACCGACCGGTTTACCGAGCTGAAAACTTTTCGCCGTGAAATCGAGGAGGTCGTCTGTCATTTGGAACGCCATCCCGATATCATACCCGAACAGCCGAAGCTGTTTGACGACTTCAGGGGAAGCGCCCGAAACGACGGCGCCGGCCGCGCAGCTCGTCTCGATGAGAAGCGCCGTCTTCCGGGCGATCCGGTCCAAGTAGCGCTTCGGGGATTGCGCCCAATCGTATTGATCTTGGATTTGGTTGATTTCCCCGATACAAATCAACTCCATCGTCTCGGCCATGATTTGCATCACTTCCGGTGAATCGACTTCTGAGACGAGACGGATCGCCTCGCCGAACAACGTGTTTCCCGTATACATGGCGACGCGCTCATCGTAACGTTCCATGACGGTCGGCTTGCCGCGTCTGAGCGTGGCGTCGTCGATGACGTCATCGTGGACGAGCGACGCCATATGGATCAGTTCGAGACTGGCCGCCACTTTTGTCAAACGAATATCGTTGTCTTGTCCGAACGCGGCGCTCAACAGAACGAACGCGGGCCGGATTCGTTTGCCGCCGGCGTCGAGCAGTTGTCTCGAGGCCGCGTCAATGACCGGATGATCCGTACGGACGCGCGTCGACAAGAAGCGATCGATTTGGTCGATTTCGCGGTTCATGTGCCGATACAGTCGCTTCAAAGACATCGGTCACCACTTCTTTCCTAGGTGCATGGCACATGCACCGCCGGAGAACGGCTTCACTTCGACTTGCTCGAATCCGGCCTCTTCGAACATCCGCTTGAGCGTCAATCGGTCCGGAAACTCATCGGTCGACTCTTGCAGCCATTTGTATTGGTCGTATGAGCCGGCGAACAGTTTGCCAAAGAGCGGCATGACCGTCCCGAAATAAAACCGGTACAACTCGCTGAAGAGCGGCGCGGTCGGTTGGCTCGTCTCGAGACAGACGACCGTTCCTCCTGGTTTCAAGACGCGGTGCATCTCACGGAGCACGGTCATATAATCCGGGACGTTACGCAACCCGAACCCGATCGTCACATAGTCAAACGAGTCATCCCCGAACGGCAACGCCATCGCATTGCCATGAATGAGCTCGATCGTCGGCATGTCCGCTACTTTTTCGTTTCCGACGGCGAGCATGTTCTCAGAGAAGTCGAGTCCTTTGACGACGCCTGTGTTGCCTGCAGCCGCGGCGAGTTGAATCGTCCAATCGGCCGTCCCGCAACACACATCTAAGCATTTGGCACCCGGAAACACTTGCATTTGCCGCATCGTCGCTCTACGCCACCATTTATGGAGGCGAAAGCTGATGATCGAGTTCATCGTATCGTAGCTCGGTGAAATTGATTGAAACACGTCATATACTTTTTGCTCTTTTTCTTTCGGTTGCAACACGTAACATCCTTTCCGTTCTAAGCGACAGCATGCGCAAGAAGCGTCGATAGCTGTTCTCGTTGTTCTTGGCGCAGTCTTGTTGCCCTTTGTTCGATGACTTGTTTCCCGAACGACGTCAAATAAGATTGACCGATCAATTCAGAAAACGTCTTGACCAACCCAAAGTTCGCTTCCATCCAAGTTGCGACCGATATGTCGTCGTCTAAAGCGAGCGTACATTTTGCCCCGTTGACGAGTTGGACCGTCTGTCCGAAGCGATTGCTATAGTCGGCCGGGAACAGCGCTAATATTTTATAAAATTGAGCCGATGCGAAGTCCCCCGCAAGCACGTTCAATTGGCGTTCGAGAGAACCGTTCGGACAATCCTTTACTTGATCGTGGAGCTCGAGTGCCTGATGCGCAAAGTAAGTGGCGAGCACGAGTTGCCGCTCTTCGGTTGATTCGTTGTCAATCAGTTCGACCATCCAACGAAGTAAAGGCATGTCGACTGCGGGTACAATCTCGTGTCTCGTCAAATACGGATGATTCATGCGTCCTTCGATTTGACGAGCAAGGTCGGTGACAACGCTTTCGTTTGTCCACTGTTCCATGCTATTCCCCCTCGTCTTCTTCGTTGTCATTCTGACATAGTATAGCACATTTTTGTCACATTCACGCCATTCGAACTCGTAAACGGACACAAAAAAGCCGCCTTGCGGCGACTTATGTACTGCCCATTATTTAACTGCGTCTTTGAGCGCTTTACCAGCTTTGAAAGCAGGGACTTTGCTCGCAGGGATTTCGATATCTTCTTTCGTACGTGGGTTGCGACCTTTACGGGCAGCACGCTCACGAACTTCGAAAGTACCAAACCCGATCAATTGAATTTTCTCACCGTTTTGGAGTGCTTCAGTGATTGATTCAAATGTAGCTTCTACCACTGTCGTCGCTTCTTTTTTCGAAACGCCAGCTTTCTCAGCAACTGCTTGGATCAATTCAGTCTTGTTCATCACGATTCACCTCCTCTCACAGAGAGTTTACGGGATTAATCATATCGTACAAACGTTGATATGACAACATTTTTTAAGCAATAAGCATATTTTGGACGCGCTTCCCGGATCAGTTGTTTAAAAACTCAACGTCGCCTTGTTCATTTATCGTATAGCCTTGCGAATAAGCCGGGGCGAATGGTGAATCATTATAGAGCAAATACCGAATATCTTCACCGACTTCAGGCGTCGCATTCGTGTTTTCAAGCGCCGCTTCGAGGTCGGCCCGGTAGTCGACAAATAATTGCCCACTCCCATCCACGTATATCGGAAGCTCGTTATCGGTGTACGGACTCGGGATTTTCGGTTCATCGGCGACGAAGACGAGATCGTAGTCAATCGTGAACTGGTTTTTTCCGAGCGATCCATCGAACGGGAACTTGCCTTCTTTGATGCGGAACGAGTTAATGTTCGTCTGCAACTGTTGCAGACGTTCCGTCACGCGTAAATCGATCAATTTCACGGCCGGTTCGGTCTCAACGTCGACGAGGACGTATAAAAACAGTCCGCCGCCTTCAAAGCTGTTCGCCGGCGGGTCGGCCATATAACCTGGGACGAGTCGGCCGAATTCGATCGGGTACCGCTCCATGAGCGGCGTCTCCGCCGGCTTCGTCTTGATCGGCAATACCCCGGCCGTCTCTTTGAACGAGTCGACGGCCGTCTGCACGGACCGCAACTGGTCGTCGTATGGAACGTTGTCGACACGGTTCGTCTGCGGGAACATGCAACCGCTAAGTACGGTCGCCGCCAACAGGCTGACAGTTAATAACATTCGTTTCAACAGTTTATCCTCCCGTCGGTCCCGAGGCGACCACATAAATCATAATGAGCGTCCCGAATAAAAAAATAACGAATGCGATGACTCGCACGAGTGTCGCGAACCAGCCCGAAAGCTTCGTATGGCTCACGGCTACCATGAGCGCGGCAATCGCGAACGCCCCGATTCCTGCGAATGAAATCCACATTTTGATGAGTGACGGTGTCACGTCTATCCCCTCGACTTTCTCTTTAATTCTCTCTCCGTACATTAGTGTAGCAAAAAAAAGCGAGGAACTGAACGAAAACGTCAGTCCCTCACTTCTTCGTCACCCTCGAAATGGAATACTTCCTCCATTTCATGCTTTTGCGGGCGTCTCATCAACTTTTTCACTTCATCATGCGGGCTCTTGCCTTCGAACAGGACGTTATAGAGCGCTTCGGTGATCGGCATCTCGACGCCGGCCTCACGGGCGAGCGTATGCGCCGCCTCACAGGCACGCACTCCTTCGACGACCATTCCCATTTGACCGAGCACGTCTTCGAGTTTCTCGCCGCGGCCGATCGCGTTCCCGGCCCGCCAGTTGCGACTATGTTGTGACGTCGCCGTCACAATCAAGTCGCCGATCCCGGTCAATCCAGAGAACGACGCCGGGTTGGCCCCGAGCTTCACACCGAGCCGGGCGATCTCGACGATGCCTCGCGTCATGAGGGCCGCTTTCGCGTTATCCCCGTATCCGAGGCCGTCGGTCATTCCGGCGGCGAGAGCGATGATGTTTTTCAACGCACCGCCGTACTCCGCCCCGATGACGTCCGAGTTCAAATAAACTCGGAATTGATCGTTCGTGAGCAGTTCTTGAATCTCGTCGGCGACGTCTAAATCTTCACAAGCGATGGTGATCGTCGTCAGTTTACGCACGGCCACTTCTTCGGCGTGAGTCGGACCGGTCAACACCCCGATCGCGCGACGTTTTGACGGCGCGACTTCTTCTGCGATGATTTCAGACAGCCGTTTATGCGTCTTCGGTTCGATCCCTTTCGCGGCGTGGACGATGACGGCCGGTTCCGTAAGAAGTGTATTTAACTCCCGGGACACCGGTCGAATCGCCGAGCTCGGGACGACGAGAAAGATGATCGACCGTCCGTCGATCGCTTCTTTCAAATCGGTCGTTGCCCGGATCGATTCCGGCAACGGCGCATCTTTCAAGTACGTCGTATTCGTATGCGACGTGTTGATCTCTTCGACGTGATCTTCCTCACGACCGTAGAGCAATACGTCATGACCGTTGTCAGCGAGGACGAGCGATAACGCCGTTCCCCAACTTCCTGCGCCGATGACAGCTACTTTTGCCATATGAGGCACCCCCATCACTAGTTTTTCTGACGAGCCACGATATGAACCGGAGTTCCGGTAAAATCAAACGCGCGGCGAATCTGGTTATCTAGATAACGCTTGTAGGAGAAGTGAAGCAACTCCGGATCGTTGACGAACAATACGAACGTCGGCGGCTCGATGGCCACTTGCGTCGCATAGTTAATCTTGAGTCGTTGTCCTTTGTCCGTCGGTGTCGGGTTCATCGCGACGGCATCGACGATGACGTCATTCAACACGCTCGTGCCGATACGGCGACGATGCGACTCGGCCACTTGGTTGATGACCGGAAGAAGCGTCTGCAACCGTTTTGACGTGAGCGCCGACAAGAAGACGATCGGGGCATAGTCGAGGAACAAGAACTCTTTTCTGATCTCTTCTTCCATCTTTTTCATCGTCTTGTCGTCTTTCTCGACGGCATCCCATTTGTTGACGACGATGACGATCGCCTTCCCGGCCTCGTGGGCGAGTCCGGCGACACGTTTATCTTGCTCGATGATGCCTTCTTCGCCGTCGAGGACGACGAGGACGACGTTCGAACGTTCGATCGCCTTTTGGGCACGCATGACGCTGTAACGTTCCGTTGACTCGTATACTTTGCCGCGCTTTCGCATCCCGGCCGTATCGATGATGACGTACTCTTGACCGTCACGCGTGAACGGTGTATCGACCGCATCGCGTGTCGTACCGGCGACATCCGAGACGATGACGCGTTCTTCTCCGAGAATCGAGTTCGTCAAACTTGATTTACCAACGTTTGGACGTCCGATGAGGGAGAAGAGGATCACGTCTTCATTGTATTCGTACTCGTCCTTGTCTGGCGCGAGCTCGAACACCTTGTCGAGCAAATCACCGAGACCGAGGCCGTGCGTTCCCGAGATCGGGAACGGGTCGCCAAATCCGAGCGAGTAGAACTCATACATGAGATCACGCATCTCGAAGTTGTCGACTTTGTTGACAGCGAGCACGATCGGCTTGTTCGAACGGAACAATAAGTTCGCGACTTCTTCGTCCGCTGCCGTGATGCCTTCCCGTCCGTTTACCATGAAGATAATGACATCCGCCTCATCGATGGCAAGCTCGGCTTGGTGACGCATCTGGACGAGGATCGGCTCGTCGCCGACCTCGATCCCGCCTGTATCGATTAGATGGAACTTGCGGTTCAACCACTCACCCGTACCGTAAATACGGTCGCGTGTCACTCCCGGTTTATCGTCGACGATCGACACGCGATCACCGATAATCCGGTTGAAAATCGTGGATTTCCCAATATTCGGGCGGCCTACGATGGCCACTGCTGGAATTCCCATAAAAACACCTCTCTAACTTTCATTCAATAAATAATCGTTTCTAAATGCAACTGTACTATCATATCACAGCGGAAATTCGGTGACCATACAAAAAGAAGCGGGAGCACGACTCCCGCTTGAACGACCGTCTTATTTAGAATCGTCCGAAGACTCTTCGCCTGTGAGTTCAGAGACGGAGAATCCCCCTTGGTCACTGTATTCGTCAAGGAGCGCCTTGTCTTCATCGTGTGAAGCTTCGGCTGACTCGAGCGCACGCATCGAGAGTGAAATCTTTTTCTCGTCGAGATGCACATCGAGTACTTTCACTTTCACTTCTTGCCCTTCTGACAACACTTCAGACGGCGTCGCGATATGACGGTTCGCGATTTGCGAGATGTGGAGCAACCCTTCGACTTGCGGGGCGACTTCGACGAACGCACCGAACGTGACGAGACGTTTCACTTTCCCGGTAATGACATCACCAGGTTGAATCTGGCCTTCGACCGATTCCCAAGGACCCGGTTGCGTCTCTTTGATCGACAACTTCACTTTCTCGTTGTCGAGATCGAGGCCGAGTACTTTCACTTTCACTTTGTCGCCTTCTGTCACGACATCACTCGGTTTTTCAACACGGCTATGCGCCATTTCCGAGATGTGGACGAGGCCATCGACGCCACCGATATCGACAAACGCACCGAAGTCAGTCAGACGTTGCACCGTTCCTTCGATAATTTGCCCGACTTCGAGCGATTCGAGCGTCTCAGCTTTTTTCGCGCTCATCTCTGCTTCAGCGACCGCTTTGTGCGAGAGAATGACGCGATTCTTTTCACGGTCGATCTCGACGACTTTGACCGTGATCGGTTTATGCAAGTATGATGAGAAGTCCTCGACGAAATGACTTTCGACGAGCGAGGCCGGGATAAATCCGCGAATCCCGATGTCGACGACAAGACCGCCTTTGACCTTGTCTTTTACCATGACTTCGAATACTTCACCTGATTCGTATTTTTCGACGATTTGATCCCAAGCTGCCTCGGCATCCACGTCTTTCTTCGATACGACAACCTCTTCGTCCGTGACTTTCTTCACTTTGACACGGATTTCGTCGTTGACATGGAGTGATTCGTTTAAATCGTCTAAATGCATGCTTGATACTTCGCTGATTGGCAAAATCGCCTCGGTCTTGTAACCGATATCGATTAACGCTTGCTTGTCCTCGATTTTGACGACTGTACCGGTCACGATTTGACCTCGATTAATTTCAAAATCAGGCATATCTTTCATTTCTTCGACCATTCCAACACTACCCCCTCACGATGAGTACAAAAAGGAGCGCCCAAAGGCGCTTAACACCTAGTATAAACTTCTTATAATTCCGAAGATTTGTCAAGGTGTTATCAGATTAGTACCTTTCCTCGCAACAGATTAAACCTGAATTTAACGAACGTTCCGTGAATGCTCTTTGTACAATCCGTTGATTCGCGCCATGATCAAGTCGGCTGCGGCTTGCGCGCTCGCTTTGTTTGCTTTTAAGGCAGACAAGTCGACCGGTTCACCGATGACGACTTTCAGCCGTTTACGGAACTTGTATTCACCGATGATCGCGATCGGCAACACAGCCGCCTCGGAGCGAAGCGCGAAGAAGCCGACACCGGCTTGCGCTTTCCCGAGCGTCCCGTCTTTTGAGCGGGTGCCTTCCGGGAAGATCGAGATGACCTCGTCTTCCTTCAACTTTTGAAGGACGACGCGAAGCGCCTGGCGATCTCCTTCCCCGCGCGAGACCGGGATTTGACCGGACCGGTTCAAAATGTGCTTCAATACCGGCACGTTGAACAGCTCTTTCTTAGCGAAGAAACGGAGCTGGCGTTGTTTTGGCATCGCCCCGGCCAACAAGACCGGGTCCCAGTTTGACTGGTGGTTCGAGCAGACGATCATTGAGCCGTCGAGCGGGACGTTTTCGCGGCCGACGTACTCCACCCGGAAGCTCAACCTCCGAATGATGTTGACGACGCCGACCGTGAGCCGATACATGCCGAACGGTCCGTTGTTGAGCGGCTTCATCGGTTGATCACCTGCTTCATCAACTGCTCGATCGCCATGACGACACCGTCGATCGACAAGTCGGTCGTATCGAGGAAATGGGCGTCATCGGCTTGACGGAGCGGCGCGACGACGCGTTCAGAGTCTCGTTTATCACGAAGGGCAATTTCTTCTTTCAGCTGTTCGAAGTTGCTCGGGATCCCTTTTGCCACGTTCTCTTCGTGGCGCCGGCGAGCCCGTTCTTCCACGGTCGCGGTCATAAACACTTTCAAGTCGGCAGACGGCAAGACGTGCGTACCGATATCACGGCCGTCCATGACGATCCCACCTTCACGCGCGAGGTCGCGCTGCAAGTCCATAAGCGCGTCGCGCACTTCAGCTTGTCTCGCAACGAAGCTGACGTTATTCGTCACTTCACTTGAGCGAATCTCGTCCGTCACTTCCGCGACCCCGTCGAACACCCGTTGCCCGGATTCACTCGGAACGAGACGCAAGTCCATGTGGTGGATCATCGCAGCGAGCGCCGGACCGTCTTCAAGACCGATTCCTTCTTTGAGCGCCCGATACGTGACGGCGCGATAAATCGCCCCTGTATCGATATAGACGTAGCCAAGTTTTTTGGCAAGTGTTTTGGCAATCGTGCTTTTACCGGCTCCGGCCGGTCCATCTAGTGCAATCTGTAACGGTTTCATCATAAAAATTGGGTATCGGCTGCTCCCGATACCCGCCTCCTCTCGGTCATTTGTTCCGAGAACATCATACCAGTTTTTTATCGTGAAGAAAATACAGAGCCCGTCCGTTTGCGCGCCTCGAGCTGGGCGCGGAAACAGTAACGTAAAATCGTCTCTTGGTCACGCGGCGTCAAGTTCTCGAAACAAAGGGACAGTTCTTGTTTGACGGCCTGTTCGTGGACACGGACGAGACGGCTTTTCACGCGGAACGTCTGCGGCATGCCTCGGTCGTCCTCGATGCGGAACACGACGATGAGCGATTCATCGATCTCGATCGGAGCCCGATTGGCGACGATGCGCATCCCGCCGGCCGACACGTCGAGCGATGTCGTCTCGAACGCGGGAAACGCCTGTCCATCGGCGGCGAGCACCGTGACATTGATCATTTCCGGCACTCGTAAATATTCGCGACGTTGGACGCGTTTGATGTTTTCTGCTTTAGGGAGCGCAAACGCGTAGCGGAGTGTCAGTTGGGCGTCGCTCACTCGTTTTGTGATGACGGTGTTGAACGCGAACAGTTGGTCTTCTCCTTTAAAGAAATAAACGCGCAACGCTTCTTCTTCGTGCAAGAAGAACGTTTTTAGCGTCGCCGTTTCACTCGGCGACTCGATCCAGACGACATCGTCATGGATCGCCGCGATTTTCGTTTTGCCTTCGTTTCTCCCTTCAACTTCCACCCGTAACTCTTGACCAACTTTTAACATAAACTCAATTCCCCTTTTAGCTATTTAAATTGACGACGATTAGAGCGATTGGCGGCACGGACGAGCAATAAGGCCACCATCCACAGCACGACGATATAGAGCACGGCCGGTACTTTGTTCGTCGGGTCGATGAGCAAGATGTAGTCGAACACGCCGTGCATGAGCGTCGCCGAGGCGACCGCGATGAAGAGCCACAACCGCTCGCGCGACGAATGCTTCGCACGCCCGAGGCAAAAGCCCATCGCCACGGCGAACAAGGCGTGTCCGCTCACCGGCAAGACAGCTCGCCAGATTGCGATCTCGAGTGAGTCGTACACCCATAAATATAGAAAATTCTCTAACGTGGCGAAGCCGAGCGAGCAGGCGACCGCATAGAGAATCCCGTCGTAGTAATCATCAAAGACTTTATGTATGTATATTGTATAATAAATCATGAACCACTTAAAAAACTCTTCAAGAAGCGCGGTAGCCACGAACGCCTTCCAAAACGGGCTAGTGAGGACACCTTCCTCTTCGAGCGCGTATTGGATGAACATGATCGGAAAGACGAGGATGGCTCCGGCAACGAACGAACGAATCACATAGCCGAGCGGTTCCGCTTCCAATTCATGTCGCAAATAGAAATAGGAAAGAAGGGCGAACCCTGGCGCTACCGCAGACAAGGCGATTGCAATCATGATGCATCTCTCCTCTCTACCGTTAAGCATACACTGAAACGAACGAAAGAAAAAGTAGTTAACGCCTAGAAATTGGAAGAATCGAACAAAAAAAGTTGGAGGTTTACGTATGAATCATTTATTACTCATTCACACCGGGGGCACGATCGCGATGTCCCAAACCGGGTCAGGACACGTCTCACCGAGCGATATTAATCCGATCGACGCGACGTTGCCAAAAGCGACCGATATTGCCCGAATCACGACAAAACATTTCTCGAACATCCCGTCCCCGCATATGACGCCGGCGAAGATGCTCGAACTCGCCCAGTTCATCGCCCAACAATTGACGCAAGACACGTATGACGGGGTCGTCATCACCCACGGTACCGACACGCTCGAGGAGACGGCTTACTTCCTCCAAATCACGCTCGGCGCCCCGGTGCCGATCGTACTGACGGGAGCGATGCGCTCTTCTAACGAGATCGGCTCAGACGGAGAGTTCAATCTCATCACGGCACTCCGTGTCGCAAGAAGCGAGGCGGCGCGCGGCAAAGGCGTACTCGTCGTCTTCAACGGCGAGATCCACTCGGCGTTCAACGTCACGAAGACGCATACGTCATCGGTCGACACGTTCAAATCGGTCCACTTCGGCAACGTCGGCATGGTGACAAAAGATCACGTCCTCATTTACAGCCAGCCGATGACGCGGCAAGCGAAGATGATTTCACACATCACGAAACGGGTCGCCGTGTTAAAAGTCGTCGCCGGCATGGAACCTGACTTGCTTGAAGCCGTCCTCGATCTCGGGTATGACGGTCTCGTCCTTGAAGTGCTCGGTCAAGGGAACGTCCCGCCGACGATCATTCCCGCACTCGAGCGGCTCGTCGCCCACATCCCGGTCGTCATCGTCAGCCGTTGTTTCAACGGGATCGTCCAAGACGTCTACGGCTACGAAGGCGGCGGCAAGCAGTTGAAAGACATGGGTGTCATCTTCTCGAACGGACTCAACTCGCAAAAAGCCCGGCTCCGGCTTCTCGTCGAGCTCGAGGCGGGATCGTCTCAACCGGTCATGGAGCACAGTTTCAGCTTCCAGCAGTGACTTGCCAACACCCGCCCGCTTCCATACAATGGGGAATGAGGTGATTTCATTGAACAAACAGGCCATTATCGTCGGTGCCGGTCCTTGCGGCCTATCGGCGGCCATCGAACTAGAACGGGTCGGCATCTCATGCACGATCATCGAGCGCGGCAACATCGTCGACGCGATTTATCGTTATCCGACCCACCAGACGTTTTTCTCGTCTGCCAACTTACTTGAAATCGGGGATATCCCGTTCATCTGTAAAGATTTGAAACCGCGTCGTCAAGACGCGCTCGTCTACTACCGGGAAGTCGTGAGCCGGACGAACCTCGAGGTGAGACCGTTTGAAACGGTCACTTCCATCGACAAGAGTGACGGACGCTTTGTCGTGACGTCTCATCATGAGCGACACGGACAAATCGAACGGGAAGCGGACTACGTCGTCTTAGCGACAGGTTATTACGGGCGTCCTCGTAATCTCGACGTACCGGGGGAAGAGCTCCCTCACGTCTCGCATTACTTCAAAGAAGCGCACCCGTTCTACCGTCAACACGTCACCGTCATCGGCGGGAAAAACTCGGCCGTCGATGCGGCGATCGAACTTGAGAAAGCAGGAGCTCACGTCACGGTGCTCTACCGCGGAGATGCGTACAGCCCATCGGTCAAGCCGTGGGTGCTCCCGGCGTTCGATTCGCTCGTCCGTCATGAGAAAGTCCGCCTCGAGCTCGAAGCCGAGATCATCCGCATCGAGACGGACCACGTCGTGTACGTGCAGCACGGCGTCGAGAAACGAGTCGCAACCGACCACGTGCTCGCCATGACCGGGTATTTGCCGGATCATGGGCTGTTTGCCGAATCAGGTGTCGAGATCGATGAAGCGACAGGGGTCCCGTCGTTCAACGAATCGACGTATGAGACGAACGTCGACGGTCTGTTCATCGCCGGTGTCGTCGCCGCTGGAAATGACGCCAACAAGATCTTCATCGAGAACGGCCGATTCCATGGAAAAGCGATCGCTGAGACGCTCCGAGAGCGGAACGAAGTGACGTCATGACAACATCGAAAAAGAGGGAGCGCCTGACTTCAGGCACTCCCTCTTTTTGGCGATCAACGTACTTATATCATACCCAACCGCGGAAACGAGACGCTTCCGCCATCTTGCGGACACCGACCATATAAGCGGCGAGACGCATGTCGACTTTGCGGGCCGAGGACGTGTTGTACACGGTGTTGAACGAGTGGACGAGCACTTTTTCAAGTTTCTCTTCCACTTCCTCTTCCGTCCAGTAATACCCTTGATTGTTTTGTACCCATTCGAAGTATGAGACCGTCACACCACCGCTCGAGGCGAGCACGTCAGGTACGAGGAGGATACCACGCTCTGTCAAGATGCGTGTCGCTTCGTTCGTCGTCGGTCCGTTCGCGGCCTCGACGACGATGGACGCTTTAATATTATCGGCGTTGTCTTCTGTGATCTGATTCTCGATGGCGGCCGGCACTAAAATGTCACAGTCGAGCTCGAGCATCTCTTGATTGGAGATCGTGTTTTTGAACAACGTCGAGATCGTCCCGAACGAATCTCGGCGGTCAAGGAGATACGGGATATCAAGGCCGTTCTCATCGTGAATCGCCCCGTAGGCGTCACTGACGGCAATGACTTTAGCTCCGGCGTCGTACATGAACTTCGACAAGAAGCTGCCGGCATTACCGAACCCTTGGACGACGACGCGAGCGCCTTTTAACTCGATCCCGCGACGGAGAGCTGCTTCACGGATCATGATGGCGACACCTTTGGCCGTCGCCGTCTCACGCCCGTGCGAACCGCCGAGGACGAGCGGTTTACCCGTGATGAAGCCTGGTGAGTTGAACTCATCGATCCGGCTATATTCGTCCATCATCCACGCCATAATTTGTGAGTTCGTGAAGACGTCAGGTGCCGGAATGTCTTTCGTCGGTCCGACGATTTGACTGATGGCACGTACGTATCCGCGGCTCAAACGTTCGATTTCACGGAAACTCATCTCACGCGGATCACAGACGATACCGCCTTTCCCGCCGCCATATGGAAGGTCGACAATCCCGGCCTTCAAGCTCATCCATACCGATAGCGCCTTCACTTCCACTTCCGTGACGCTCGGGTGGAAACGAATCCCGCCTTTCGTCGGTCCGACGGCATCGTTGTGCTGTGCCCGATAGCCGGTGAAGATTTTCGTCGATCCATCGTCCATGCGGACCGGAATGCGAACGGTCAACATCCGGAGCGGCTCTTTCAAAAGCTCATACATCTCATCTGGATAGCCGAGCTTCTCGAGCGCCTCGTGAATGACCTCTTGTGTCGATTCCAGGATGTTTTTTCGTTTTTGATGACCTTTTTCTTGATCCGTAATCATGAAGGTTTCCTCCCCTAAGTTGTCAATTCTCCCCCAAGAATCAACCTCGTATTCGTTTAAAAGTATAGCTGATACACGACCAATTTGAAAGGGTTTTACAAAAATAATGAAAGCGTTTTCTAAAAGAAAAAGAAGGGGTGGCCCCTCCTTACTTTTCTAACGCCAGTTCGATGAAACGTTCGAGCAATTCACCGTATGAGATGCCGACCGCACGGGCGCTGTCCGGGAACAGGCTGAGCGGTGTCATGCCCGGGAGCGTATTCGTCTCGAGAATGTAAGCGAGCCCGTCTTCTGAAACGAGGAAGTCAGAACGCGAATAGCCGGCACAACCGAGTGCTCGGTGCGCGAGCACGGCCGCCTCTTGCACTTCTTTCGTCAACGCTTCAGGAAGTTCAGCCGGACAGACGTGCACCGATCCGCCTTCCGTATACTTCGACTCATAGTCGTAAAACTCATTTTTCGGGATGATCTCGATGACCGGTAGGGCGTATTCGTTCCCGCGGTTGCCTAGCACCGGTACGGTCAACTCGCGCCCTTTAATATATTGTTCGACCAACACGGCCGTGTCACATTGGAACGCCTTGGCGATCCCGTCACGTAACATCGTCTCGTCCATCGCGATCGTCAATCCGTTCGACGAGCCTTCCTGCGCCGGTTTGACGACACACGGAAACTCGCCACCCCACTCCGCGACTTTCTCATCGATTTCATCTGTACCCTCGACGAGCACGTCACGCGCGACGCGAATGCCGGCCGCCTTGAAAATAATTTTTGCCCGCGCTTTGTCCATCGCGAGCGCTGACGCCAATACACCAGAACCGGTGTACGGAAGTTGCGCCATCTCGAGGAGCGACTGGACGCGACCGTCCTCGCCATACTTCCCGTGAAGCGCACTCAAGACGACATCCGCTTCGAGCTGCAATAACTCTTCCGCCCGATCGGGGTGGAAATCGATGGCCACAACTTCATGCCCTCTTTCTTTCAGCGCCTCGATCATACCTTTTCCGCTCGTGAGCGATACTTCCCGCTCACCCGATACTCCTCCATATAACACCGCGACTCTCATCTAATCTCTCCTTCGACTATCTTCTGAAAAATTCAAGTTTTATCATACCACGGGCGGCGCGAAAACAATAGAAACAGAACGGTGAAAAAGCCGTACTCACGCAAACGCATCGTACAGCTCTTTCACCGCTTGTTCTGTTTGAATCGTCTTGCCGTATTCGAGCATGACGTACGGGCTGACGGTCGTCGTCTTTCCGTATTCGGAGAGGATGGCAGCTAGTGGCTCTTCGACGCGAGGAGGCAGTACTTCCGCGAAATGCAAATAGTAGCGTCCTTCGTAATGGTAGAGCGCCCCGCCATGCTCCGTGTCGCGCATGAAAGGGAACAAGCGGACCGAGGCGTCAATGACGTCCTCGATGTCTTCGAACTGGTAAATCAAATGGTGGATCACGTCGATCGTCAAACGGATTTCGACTTGTTCTTGGTCTGCTTCCGGTTCGACCGCCCCCACTTTTTGGACGTCGATGACAATCCCGTCACGCGGGAACATCGTCACGTTCAAATCGACGGCGCCTTGCGGGGAAAACCCGTACTCGGCCTCCGCCGTCTCGAGCAGTTCACGCCAGAGCTCCTGTCCGCTCTCTCCGACGATCGTATCGATGGCGATGCCTCGAAGCGATAGCTCATTCGCAGTCAAATACACTCTCAAATGTTCTTTTGTTTGTTTTTCAAATCTCAAACGAAAACCTCCAAAGAATAATCGTTCCTACATAACAATAAGCTACTCTCGTTTCACCGAACTGTCAAATTGTTGCGAGCCACTCGTTCCACGCTTCAGGTGAATTGCCGAGAAACGCCTCTTTGAACCGGGACGCCTGTTGACTGACGGCATAACCGCCGACACCGATGACGAGGTCCGGGTGATCCGTCTTCACATATGCCATCGCCGACTCGAGTCCGTCGAGATGTTCGGAAAGCGTGCACGAGAAGATGAGGCATTTCGCCTCGATGTCATATAGCGCCGTACTCAAGTCTTCTTTCGGGATACCCGATCCAAGAAAGATAACGTCATAGCCGTGCTGTCTCAAGTAGAGCGTGACGAACAACAGTCCGATCTCATGCATCTCTTCCGGGGCGCACACACAGACGATGCGCGGCAAAAACGGGTTCATCGGCATTTGCAACGACAACGTCGACAGACGGGACCGGAGAAACGCTGTCGCGAAATGTTCGTGCGCGATCGTGATCGTATCGTTCTCCCACCGTGTGCCGATGTCCATGAGCAACGGTCCGATAATATCTTTCGTCACTTTTTCAAAACTGAACGTGTTGAAAGCACGGTTGATCAAATCATGCGCTTGGCGCTCGTCGAAAGCGAGCAACGCATCCATCAAGCCGTCTTTCAATTCTTCATCATAGAGACGCTCAGGCTTCGGCTCAGGCGCCTTATGGAGTTGTTGGATCGCTTGGGACACGGTCAACCCTTCACGTTGTTTCTCGACGACCCATTTGATCTTTTCGACGTCTTGTTCCGAATATAGACGGTGGCCCGAATCGGTCCGGCTCGGGACGATAAATTGGTAGCGACGTTCCCACGCCCGAATCGTCGTCGGGTTCACTCCCGTGAGTGATGCGACCGTCTTAATGGAGTATTTCGGCATGACAGCCCCTCCTTTCCTAACTAGTCTTCTCTTTTAGTATAGACCCATGCCCGTCAATTCGCCTGTTTTATTGTGCAAATTCATATAAAAAATGGCGCATCGTTTCCAAACGAGCCGTAAAAGGAAGGGATTGGCAAGATTTCATAAAAAAAATACGGCTTTTACGCCGTATCGGTTATAAAAAGATCGCGTGACGCCCTATATATAAAAATGCCAGAATAATAGCAAACATCGAAAGTGTCAGCATCATGGCAAGTGGCCGTTTCAACCAATTGTCATTCAATTTTTCTTTACGTTCGTATTCTTGCCGTTCCGATCGAGACGGCAACGTATCCACCACTTTGTCACGGAGTGAATCCGCCTGGTTCCGATGTCGCAACGTATGTCCTCCTTTACCTTTTTTATCATTTTACTATGATATCAATCAAAGGAAAAGATGCGGGCCAACCGATGTTTCCATTCTGTCACATTTTTAGACACAACTTGCTCGCTTTCAGGGAACGAAATCTCTCCGCAGACGTCGCAGCAAGGTTGTTGGTCAACCGGTTGTTCCGAGAAGTAACGCAACAAATAGTCGCGCCGGCACGTCTTGATGAGGGCGTAATCCATCATTTGACCGAGTTGGCGATAGCGGTCGCGCTTTCTTTCCTTTACCCAATCGATGGCACCGGCAAGCGTTCGTTCCGCGAGCATCTGTTTTAACAATCCCCACACCGGGTCTTCTTCGTTCATTTTCAGGAGACGCGGCAATTGAGCCAAACTCGTGCCGTTTTCCCGCTCAAAATATGCGACCCGGATGTCTTTTTCTTTCGGATATTGTTGGTCGATTAAAAACTGTTGAATCCGCTCATCCCCTTCGGCGTACAACAACACCGCGAAAGCAGGCGCCCCGTCCCGTCCGGCGCGGCCGATTTCTTGCATGTACGCCTCGAGCGTCGCCGGGAGCTGGAAATGGATGACGCTACGGACGTTGTCTTTGTTGACCCCCATCCCGAACGCGCTCGTACATACCATGACCGCCACTTCATCTCTCAAAAACTGGGATTGGACGAGGCGACGGTCCTCGGTCGACATGCCACCGTGGTAAAACAAGGCGTCATCGAGCGCCATCGCGAGAGACTCCGCTTCACGCCGCGTCGCCGTATAGATGACGGCCGGCTTCGGCACTTCGCGAACGAGATCGACGAGTCGCGGCAACTTCTGATCGGTGTCGAGACGCTCGACGATGAGCCGAATCTCGGGACGGTTCGCCGAATGGACGAACTGCGACGGGGAGAATAACGCCAATTTCTCGATGATGTCGCGTTTGACCGTCTCCGGTGCGGTCGCCGTCACGGCCATGCACTGCGGACTGCCGAGCTGTTTCCTCAATTCGCCGAGCCGGGCATACTCCGGCCGGAACTCATGCCCCCATTGCGAGATGCAGTGCGCTTCATCGACGACGAGCATTTGAATCTTCGTATTCGACAGCGCGCGCGTCACGTGCGGCACAGCAAGCTGTTCCGGCGACAAATACAAGAAGCGGTAACGCTTCAAGTGGTTCAAGATGTCCTGTTTCTCTTCAAGCGTCTCCATCGATGTGAGCCGGGCGACGCCACGTTCACCGCGCTCACGGATGTGGAGCATCTGATCCTCGATTAACGAGAGGAGCGGGGAGACGATGATCGTCAGCCCGTCATTTTTAATGTAGGACGGCAACTGGAACGTCAACGACTTCCCGGCCCCGGTCGGCATGATGGCGAGCACGTCTTGTCCGTCCGCGACCGCCTCGATGACATCGCGTTGGCCTTCACGAAATGAGTCATAGCCGAATACTCGTTTCAAAGTTTTCTCATACAAACGTCTCACCTCGTTTCAGTCTTGCGAACACTAAGCGAATCTGGAAATAACTAAGTTCGTCGATCTGGTCAAAAATCGGTTTCAACGCCCAACTTTCGCCTTCGCGGAGCCGCTCCACTTCAGCGATCCATCGCGTTGGCACGAATTGGTCGAGCGGGAACTCCTCGATATACATCGCCATCTCGACGACGTGATCCTCGATTGTCGAAGTACGTAACCGCCGCAGCGATTGTACTTCCGAGAACGAACGCCCTGCCGTCAACAAGTCAAACGACTCCCGTGCCGAGAGCGTCATCCGTTCACGAGACAGACCGTGGCTAAATCCTCGGAGTTTGGCGTCTTCCGGCAATTGGTTCAACAACGCGTTCCATCCCGCTAAAAAGTAAAGACGGGCCGTCCGAGCATCGACGTCGAGGAGCGTTGCGATTTGTTCATACGTGTAGCCGGTCTCGAACGCACCCGTGAACCGGTAGACGACAGCGGTCGCATACGGGTCTCCGACCGCCTCGAGCGCAGTCTCGAGTTCTGCGTGAAACGACTCGATCAACGGACGCCAGTCCCGGTCGGACCGGACGATTTGCTTCACCCATCGTTCGGCGAGCCGGTCCGCCTGAACCGGATAGAACGTCCGTTTATGCTCGAGCGACATGAACGTCTGGATGAACAGACTGAGACGTTTCCACGTCATCGTCGTATAGTCGCGCTGTTCACCGCCGAGACGTTCAAATAAGTCACTCACCGCTTCCGGAGCAGCTAAAAGCTGACCTGCCCCGGTCAGTGTGAACGTCGAACGGTTGAGCCAGCCTCGTTTCTCTAACGAGGCCATCAGTTTCTCGTAATCATATTTCGTGTACGGGAACATCCCGAACACCGGTTCAAGGTCATAAAAGAACGCATCTTGAAGTGTCGTCGCCGACCGTTTCCCGTTCAACACGTGAAACAGACTCCGCTCGCTGCGCTCTCCTTTTAAACGGTCGATCGCGAGGAGCAGCACCCCGTCAGCTAAATGAACCATCGTGCCACCTCCTCTCAAAAATCATTATTCTTCCAAAACGATGTTCGTTTCCTCATTGAAATAATCGGGTATGTAGACTACAATTACTCATAGTCAGTAGAAAGTCGATTTCTATGAAGAGAGACGAAACGTATGGAGGGTTAATAATGGCAAAATTTACAATTGTTGATAAAGATACATGCATCGCGTGTGGAGCTTGCGGAGCCGCCGCCCCGGACATCTTCGACTATGATGATGAAGGTCTCGCCTTCAACTTGATGGACGACAACACAGGTACGATCGAAGTCCCGGATGAGCTTTACGAGGACTTGATGGATGCGTTCGAAGGTTGTCCGACCGACTCAATCAAAGTCGCAGACGAATCGTTCGACGGCGATGCGCTCAAATACGAATAAGCGGAGAGAGACATGTGTGTCTAAGACATACATGTCTCTCTTTTTTTTAGCGGGCCGCCTTCCGGAAGCCTGCTGCTTCGGCTTCATCTTCAGAGCAGAACATCTCCTCGGCATTCGTCCGCTCATAGCTCGCACCGCCCGGGACGTGATAGATTTTCTCCCCGTCTCGGTTGATGTTGCCTTTTATGTCACAATCACGATCTGTCTTCGGTTTCGGGGTCGCAGGCGTCGTCGCCTCATGGTCAAACCCGTTCCCTGTCACGTAGTCTTCGAGGCTCCAGATGCCGAGCAACGCTTCTTTCGCTGATCGCTCGACCGTCCGAAACGCATCGACGTGCTGCGTGTTCGGGGCATAGATGTACGCGACTCGGGCCAAACCGCGCCGCAACAATTCCTCGTTCAGCATCACCCCGTCGTACCAGACGTAAGCGAGCGTGCGCTGATACCGGTCATAGCGCCCGACATCATACTCGAGGGTGATCGTGTCCCCTTCCGGGAGCCAACGCTCGACAAACGATTTCGCTTCCTCTCCGTACGGTTGCACCGGGAGTGTCGGATGACTCGTCTCTGGCGTGTCGACGAGGAGCAGGCGAATCGATTCGGTCGCGCCGCTCTCGAACTCGACTTTGAGCGTGTCGCCATCGACGACGCGGTCGAGCGTGACCGTCTCTGTCTTGCCAATCGGTCGGGCGACTTGCTTCCCGACGTCAGCACTCGGATAGTCCGCCTCCAGTTCAACGAGCGATTCGGGCGGGTCGACTTGGCCGGCGAACCAGTCGTCGACCGAACAGCCGGACAGCACGATCGTCGCCAAAAAGACGAACAGCCATTGCCATCTTTTTTTCAATTGTCTCACCTCTTTATGAGTATAACAAAAAAGGTTGTTCGACTTAAGCGTCAAACAACCTTTCGTAAACGGGACATATGTCCTTTCTTTCGTTAACGTTTCCCTTTAATATACGGGATACCGACTGACTTCGGCGCATCAGCCCGTCCGACGACTCCAGCGAGCGCGAGAATCGTGAGCGCGTACGGTGCGATCAAGAGCAGCACTTGCGGCACGTTGTTGATGACCGGCAAGTTGCTGCCGATGATCGAGAGTGCTTGAGCGAATCCGAAGAAGAGACCGGCTCCGAGGGCACCGAGCGGATTCCATTTTCCGAAGATCATCGCAGCGATGGCAAGGAAGCCTTGTCCGACGATCGTCGTCCCACTGAAGTTCGTCGTGACAGTGACGGCGTATACCGCACCGGCAAGACCACCGAACGCGCCCGAGAGCATGACGCCCATGAAGCGCATTTTCGTGACGTTGATCCCCATCGTATCCGCCGCCATCGGGTGTTCCCCGACCGAACGAAGACGCAGACCAAACGGTGTCTTGAAGATGACGAACCAGACGACGAACGCGAGTGCGATTGCGATGAACGACGTGTACTGGACGTTGATGAAGAACATGCGGAGCACCGGAATGTCCGACAAGATCGGCACGTTCTCTTTGGCGATCCGGTATTGAATGAAGTCGGTCTGTCCTTTGTTGTACAAGACACGGACGACGAAGATGGCGAGACCGACGGCGAGCATGTTGATCGCGACACCGAGAACGGTCTGGTCAGCCCGCCACAGAATCGCCGGCACAGCCAAGAAGAGCGAGAAGAGCGCACCGACGACCATCGCGACTAAAAGCGCGATCCACGGGCTGAGCCCGCCGAGTCCCATGTTCGTCAACGTGAGCGTCGTGATGATCCCTGTCGCGGCACCGATGACCATGATCCCTTCGAGGGCGATGTTGACGACACCCGACCGTTCACTGAAGATACCGCCGAGAGCGGCGATGATGAGTGGAGTCGCATAGGCAAGTGCAACCGGTACGACGATATAGAGGACTTCTAAGAAGCTCATTTTTTCTCCACTCCTTTCTTACGATTTCCTTTAAGTTTCTCGATTACATAGTTGAGTGCGTAACCTGACGCCACGAAGATGACGATCGCAGCGATGATGACTTTGACGAGTTCAGACGGAATGTTCGCACCGAGCTGCATCGCGAGCCCACCGATGTTGAGTCCGGCGAACAACAAAGCCGCCAAGACGACACCGACGGCCGTGTTCGCACCGAGAAGCGCGACGGCAATCCCGTCGAATCCGACACCTGTGAACGACGCGCTGAGCGTCATGCCATTGAACGTCCCGAGACCTTCCATCGCACCGGCGAGACCGGCGAACATACCCGAGATGACGAACGACAAGACGATGTTGCGATTGACACTCATCCCCGCGTATTGCGAGGCGTGCTTGTTGAAGCCGACGGCGCGAAGCTCATAACCGAGCGTCGTCCGTTGCAAGATGTAGTAATAGACGATGGCAGCGAGCACGGCGATGAGAATACCCCAGTGCAAGCGCGAGAACGTCGTCAATTCACGAAGCAACGGTGAGGCGAGCGAGGCCGAGTCTTTGATCGATTCGGTCCGTTCGTTCGTCACCCCGATGACGCTACGTAAAATCGCGTTCGTCGTATAGAGGGCGATATAGTTCATCATGATCGATGTGATGACCTCGTGGACGTGGAACTTCGCCTTGAGGAAACCTGGCACGAACGCCCAAGCAGCTGCAGCGAGCATCGCCGCGAGCAAGGCGAGCGGCAAGTGGATGAACATCGGCAAATCAAAGTTGATCCCGATGTACACCGCTGCCACCCAGCCGATCAACACTTGGCCTTCGACCCCGATGTTGAACAAACCGGTCCGGAACGCGAAAGCGACCGCTAGACCTGAGAAGATGAGCGGCGCCGCGGCACGGAGCGTCTCACCGATCGCGTACGGGCTACCGAGCATGCCGTTAAAGAGCGACGAAAAACCGCGGATTGGGTCGTAACCGCCGATGAGCATGACGATCGCCCCGACGAGTAGTCCCATCAAGATCGACAGGAGTGGGATGAGAAGTCGATTGAGTCCTAGCTTGTTCATACTGTTTCTTCCCCTCTCTTACCGCCGGCCATCAAGAAGCCGAGCTCTTGCTCTGTCGTTTCTTTCGGATCACGGATTCCGACGATCTTACCTTCATAGAGAACCGCGACCCGGTCGGACACGTGTAAAATTTCTTCAAGTTCGAACGAGATGAGCAGGACGGCGCGTCCTTTTTCCCGTTCTTTGATCAACTGTTCATGGATGAACTCGATGGCGCCGACGTCAAGACCGCGCGTCGGTTGCGCCGCGATCAACAAGTCCGGGGACCGATCGACTTCACGGGCGATGATCGCTTTTTGTTGGTTCCCCCCAGATAACGCCCGAGCCGGTACGTCGACTGATGGAGTTCGGACGTCAAACTTCTCAATTAACGCTTTAGCTTTCTCTGCCACGGCCTTGTAATTCATCAAACCGCGTTTCGAGAAAGGCTCTTTGTAGTACGTCTGGAGCACCATGTTGTCGCGAATCGTATAGTCGAGGACGAGTCCATGTTTGTGCCGGTCTTGCGGGATATGGCCGACGCCCGCCTCGGTCACTTTACGAGGGGTGAATCCGGTCACATCGTTCCCGTTCAAGAAAATCTTTCCTGACTCCGGTTTTTTAAGTCCTGAAATCGCCTCGATCAGTTCCGTCTGTCCGTTCCCGTCGATTCCGGCGATGCCAAGAATTTCACCAGAACGAATTTGTAAATCCAAGCCTTCTACGACTTCTAGGCCACGACTGTCTTTGACGACGAGCTTTTGAATGTCGAGCACGACTTGCTGTGGATCTGCCTTGGAATATTCCGCATCAAAGTTGACTTCGCGACCGACCATCATTTCAGCAAGGCGATCTTCATTGACCGTCTCGTCGATGTCGACCGTGCCGATATAGCGTCCGCGACGGATGACCGTACAGCGGTCTGCGACTTGCATGATCTCTTTTAGCTTATGCGTGATCAAGATGATTGACTTGCCCTCTTCGATAAGACGCTTCATGATCTGGATGAGTTCTTGAATCTCTTGCGGCGTCAACACGGCCGTCGGTTCATCAAAAATCAAAATCTCCGCCCCGCGATAGAGCGTTTTCAAAATTTCGACACGCTGCTGCATCCCGACCGAGATGTCCTCGATTTTCGCATCTGGATCGATGCGGAGGCCATACTGTTCCGAGATGTCCATTACTTTTTTACGCGCCGTAGCCCGGTCGACCGTCAAGCCGCTCTTCGGTTCTGAACCGAGGATGATGTTTTCTGTCACCGTGAACTTCTCGACGAGCATGAAGTGTTGGTGCACCATGCCGATGCCGAGATCGTTGGCGATGTTCGGATTCTCAATGTCCACTTTTTCTCCACGCACGCGAATCTCTCCACCTTCCGGTTGATAGAGACCGAACAAGACGTTCATGAGCGTCGATTTCCCGGCACCATTTTCCCCGAGAAGCGCATGAATCTCGCCTTTGCGTAGTTGGAGGGTGATATTGTCGTTCGCTACGAACGTTCCGAACTCTTTGCGAATATTGAGCATTTCAATAACATATTCCAAGAAAGTCCACCCCTAACTTTAAGTAAAGGGAGACCGCATGGGTCCCCCCTAACTCAATGAATTATTTTACTGATTTCATGAACTCTTCGAACTCAGCATCTGTCGCTGGAGCCGTAAGTTCGCCGTCGATCAACTGTTGACGGTACTCGTCAACTTTCGCGAGGATCTCGTCTGAGACGTGGTTGTCTGATGTTTCGGCAATACCGACGCCGTCATCTTTCAAGCCGAACTCGATGATTTCTCCGCCTGGGAAGTTCCCGTCCATCGTCTGTTTCGATACTTCATACGTCGCAGTGTCTACACGTTTGACCATCGAAGTGAGCGTGACGTCTTCTGGAAGTCCTTCTTCGTATTGGTCGCGGTCAACACCGATGACCCATACTTGTTCACCGTTTTTCTTACGGTTTTTCGCTTCAGTGAATACGCCTACCCCTGTACCGCCTGCTGCGTGATAGATGATGTCAGAACCTGCGCCGTACATCCCTGAAGCGATCGCTGTTCCTTTTTCTGCTGAGTTAAAGTCTTCTGCATACTTGACGTCGATTGTCGCGTCCGGGTTAACCGCCATGACACCGGCTTTAAATCCGTTCTCGAACTTTTTGATCAAGTCAGACTCGACGCCGCCGATGAAACCGACTTTGTTCGACTCTGTAGAGAGACCGGCGATGACACCGACGAGGAACGAACCTTCTTGTTCTTTAAACGTGATCGATGCGACGTTCGGTGCATCAACGACCATGTCGACGATCGCGAAGTTGTTATCTGGGAACTGCTCCGCCACTGTCTGAATGTCTTCAGCCATCAAGAAGCCGATTCCGTAGATCAAGTTGAAGTTGTCACGTGCCAATTGCTGCAAGTTCGGCTGGTAGTCCGCTTGTTTTGACGATTGAAGGTATTTGAACCCTTCGTTTTCCGTCAAGTTGTTGTCTTCCCCAAACTTCGTGAGACCTTCCCATGCAGATTGGTTGAACGACTTGTCGTCGACGCCGCCCGTATCCGTTACCATCGCTACTTTGAAGTCGCCGGCTTCCCCGCCGCCTTCTCCGTTTGAAGCACCTTCATTGTCGTCCCCGCCACATGCTGCGAGTACTGTCGAGAGTGTGAGACCTGCTGCTAAAGCTGAGAGAATCGTTTTTTTCTTGTTCATCATCGTCGTGTTTCCCCTTTCGGTTCATAACAATTTAGGTTGTCATGTTATCAGTAGTCTTTACACCGGTATAAGAAAGCGCTTTCACGCTGTTCCCCAAAAATAACCGTTTCCGGATAAAACGAACTAGCTTAGACGCGTTTGCGTACGACGTGGAAGTCGAAGCGATCCGCTCGGAAAAAGTTTGCTGAATCGAGCAACGGTAAGTCGCTCTCATCGTAGTGCAGTTGTTTTAAAGCGAGTAACGGTTGGTCCGTTTGAAGTTGAGTCGAAATCTCTGTGTTCACACTCGGTTCGATGTGCGTGATCGCATATGCGACCCGACGTCCTACCTCTTTTTCGAGCGCGTCGAACAGCGACTTTCCTTCTGTCAAGGCTTCAGGATCAGAAACGAGATGTGCGGGAATTTTGTCCACACAGTATACGACCGGTGTTTCGTCCGCGTAACGAATCCGGACGATCCGATAAATCGGAGAGTTCGGTTCAATCTTTAGACGGTCGGCTTCTCTCTCTGTCGCTAACACCTTTTCGGCCACCAATACTTTTGTTCCTGGTGTCATTTTGGCGCGCATGATCATGTCCGTTACGCTGAACAGTTCTTCGATCCCTGATGTGAAGGGAGGTTTTGAACTGATGAACGTTCCGACTCCATGTTTCCGCACGACAAATTTCTCGTCTTCGAGGATACGGAGCGCTTCTCGGAGCGTCGCACGACTGACTCCTAGTTGCTTCGACAACTCGAATTCTGAAGGAAGTTTTTCTCCTTCACGATAGACACCCTCATCGATATCTTGCTTGATTTTCTCAATCACCCGGAGATAGAGCAAGCGATGATCGAGCTTGATCGACATGGGCCTCACCACCTTTACCTATTCTTACCAGTGCTCAGACATCTGACGTATGAATGCCCTTGCCAATATTAAGTATAGGGATTCCAGAATTAGAACGCAATAGTTTTTGTTCGGAATCAAGGAAATATTTTAAAGTGAAGGGATTCTGTTCACCTCTTAGTCTATATTACCTGTTACCTTCCGGTTTGAAAAGAATCTGTAAAATGAAAACGGTATTAAAATATGAAAGCGTTTCACGTTTTTCAGTAGTATGGCGCATTTGGCCATATAGGTCAGATGTGCTATATGAGTCATCATAAGCAGGCTTATTTTCAGAATTGAACGCTCATTTCCTTTTTGCTGCAAAAAGAATAAAAAGCGAACGTTGAGATGTTCATACATCTTAACGTTCGCTTTTTATTTTTACGTCTCTTGCTCGTTGACGAGCACTTTCCGTGGTTTCGAGCCTTCTGACGGGCCGACGTATCCAGCTTGTTCGAGCGAATCGATCAAGCGGGCCGCCCGGTTATACCCGATGCGGAATCTTCGTTGAATCATCGATGTCGATGCCGTCTCTTGCGTCATGATGAATTGAACGACTTCTCCGAACAGCGAGTCATCGGAATCGATTGTCGTCACTTCTTCTTCTTTCGGCATCATCGCCTCGACGTATTGCGCTCGTTGTTGCGCGATGACATGATTGACGACCGTCTCGACTTCTTGATCAGAAACGAACGCCCCTTGGACACGGACAGGCTTGTTCATGCCGTTGGCGAGCATGAGCATGTCGCCACGGCCTAGTAATTTCTCAGCCCCGCCCCCGTCGAGAATCGTCCGTGAATCCGTCTGCGAGGAGACGGCAAAAGCGATGCGGGACGGGATGTTCGCTTTAATGACGCCGGTGATGACATCGACAGACGGACGCTGCGTCGCGAGCACCATATGAATTCCCGCCGCCCGAGCCATTTGGGCGAGACGCATGATTGCGTCCTCGACATCGTTCGATGCGACCATCATGAGATCGGCAAGTTCATCGACGATGACGACAATGAACGGCAACCGTTTCGCGTCCTCGTCTTCCGACTTGTCGACGAGCTCATTGTACCCCTCGATGTTACGGACACCGTAGCGGCTGAACAACTCATACCGCCGCTCCATTTCGGCGACGACTTGCTTGAGCGCTTGTGCCGCTTTTTTCGGATCGGTGACGACCGGCGTCAACAAGTGCGGGACGCCATTGTAGACGTTCAACTCGACCATTTTCGGGTCGATCATCATGAGTCGGACTTCATCCGGCCGCGTCCGCATCAAGATTGATACGATCATACCGTTAATGCAGACCGATTTCCCTGACCCGGTCGATCCGGCCACGAGCAAGTGCGGCATTTTGTTCAAGGCGACCGTCACCGTCTCCCCACTAATGCTTCTCCCGAGCGCGACGAGGAGCGGTGACGACTCACGTTTGACCGGTTCTGCTTCGAGCACTTCACGAAGACAGACCGGGGCGACTTCTTGGTTCGGGACCTCGATGCCGATCGCCGCCTTGCCTGGGATCGGGGCCTCGATCCGGATATCTTTCGCTGCGAGGGCGAGCGCCAAATCATCGCTCAGTGATGTGATCCGGCTCACTTTCACCCCGATATCAGGTTGCAGCTCATATTTCGTCACGGTCGGGCCTAAATGAATTTTAAGCACTTTGACACCGACACCGAACGATTTGAGCGTCTGGCCGAGTTTCGTCGCATTCGCTTTCAAGCGT
>NZ_JAFIFD010000052.1 GCF_020832205.1 Exiguobacterium sp.
GATGACGAAGCGACGCTCCTCGTCGAAGCTGGGACGGGGACGGGCAAGACACTGGCCTACTTGATCCCGAGCGCGCACCATGCGCTCGAGACGAAGCGTCCAGTCGTTGTCAGTACGCACACGATCCAATTGCAAGAGCAACTGCTCAACCGGGATTTACCGATTTTAAAAGCGATTTTCCCGGAAATCGAGTTCACGTTGTTAAAAGGGCGCCGAAACTATATCGACCTCCGCAAGTTCGAGACCGTGCTCGAAGAGACGGCGGACGGATTACTGTCGGCCATGTGTAAAGCGATGGTGCTCGTCTGGCTGACAGAGACGGAGACGGGCGACTTGGAAGAGTTGTCGCTCCCCGGTGCGGCGACGCAAGGACCGGCTTCATTCAAGCGGCTCATCCAAGCGGATGCGGCGTCTGAATTCGGACGTTTTGATCCATGGTACAGCCGCGACTTCTTCACGCGAGCCGTGCTGCGATCAAAAGAGGCGGATATCATCGTGACGAACCACGCCTTGTTGTTCTCGGACCTTCAACACCAGGCCGGCATACTCCCGACGGATACCCCGCTCGTTTTAGATGAAGCCCATCAAGTCGAGGAAGTCGCATCGCATCACTTCGGGGTGACGTTCGACGCCATCCAATTCGACCGGTTGTTCAAGTGGTTCGGGTACGGCTCCGACGGGAAGTTCCATTCTCGTCTGCTCCAACTCGCCGACTTGACGTCCGTGGCAGAAGAGACGGAGGCGTTCAGCCGCGACACCGATGTCGCGCTCGCCCAAGTCGATGCCGAGTTGGACGACTTGTTGACGGCCCTCCATTCGCTCGGCAAGAAAAAAGAGCAACGCCAAACGGTGCGGTTCGAACGGGAAGGGGACGTGTTCCGCCCGATCCGTGAAGTAGCAAAACGACTCGAGTACAAATTGCGGGCCCTCCGGATGTCGTTGCGTCAAATGCATCGTCTTCTCGACGAACATAAAGAGCACATGACGTTCAAGCAGCGGGCCGTGATTTCGGACTTGAAAGCGTTTATCGGTGATGTGCGCGAACTCGAGAGCGTATTGTTCGAAACGATGCTTACGAAAGATGACGATGCCGTCAGTTGGGTCGAATTGAACTTGGCGAACCGGAAGCTCACATCCGTCTATACGCAACCGGTCGAGATTGGGCCGCTCCTTCACGAGCGTCTCTTCATGAAACGTCCGACCGTTTTGACGTCAGCGACGATGACGGTGTCAGGACGATTCGGTTTTATCGAACGTCGACTCGGACTCGACGGGGAAAACGTTCGGCGGGTCGTGTTGCCTTCTCCGTTTGACTTCAAGCGGCAAGCGAAGCTGTTCGTCCCGTCCGACCTTCCGCTCATCAACGAAGTGCCGCTTCCGCAGTTCGTCGCCGAGACGGCGGACGCCATCGCTCAAATCGCCAACGTGACGAAAGGGCGGATGCTCGTCTTGTTCACCTCGAACGAGTTATTGCGCTTGACGCACGAGGCGGTGAAAGGTCAGCTCGATGAGGCATACACGCTGCTCGCCCAAGGAGTGAGCGGCGGCTCGCGGAGCCGATTGACGAAACAGTTCAAGCGGATTGACCAGTCGATCTTGTTCGGAACGGCGAGCTTTTGGGAAGGGGTCGACATCCCCGGCGAGTCGTTGACATGCCTGATCATCGTCCGGCTCCCATTCGCGCCGCCCGATCAGCCGGTCATGCAAGCGCGTTCTGAAAAGATTGAAGCGACAGGGAAATCGTCTTTCTTTGAGCTGTCACTCCCTCAAGCGGTCATCCGCTTCAAACAAGGGGTCGGCCGCTTAATTCGCTCGAAAGACGATTACGGTGCGATTTTCGTATTCGACCGTCGTGTCGAGACGACGCGTTACGGGAAGCAGTTCCTCAACAGTCTTCCCGCCGTCGATCGAATCGAAGGACCGATCGAGACGGCCCTCTCGGAACTCGAGCTATTTTTAGACGACAAAGAGAAGACAGGTTTAGGAAATGACAGATAACGCTAGGCAGGGCGAAATTATCGCTTTATAATAATGGGTATAGTGTTTTTGAAGGAGGATGGACCATGAATTCAAATATCGAGACGCTCGCCACCGTTCGCATCGAACCGACGGCAGACGTTTATAAAATCGTCGATTTGTTGAACCGGACGTTGAAGAGCCAAGACTTGATGTTCGGTTTGGCGTTAGAGAAAAAAGTAAATGATCCGAAGAAAGAAGAGATGGTGTTCACCATCTATCGGACGGAATGACACGTAAGTCAAAAGTAGTGGTCGCACTCATGACGGCACTGATCGGTGTCGTCATCGTGTTTAGTGGAATCTATTGGTTCACAGTCGGCCATACCGAGCGGACGAAAGAAACGATGATCGAAGAAGCGCGCGAGCGACTTTTGGCCGAACAATCGACCGTCCAGGCCGAACGGGCCGAACTGTATAATGGGACGAAACCGTACGTCGTCTTCGAGGAGGCGGATCGTGTGCTGTTCGTTCCGGTTGACAGCGAAGACCCAATCGAAGAGCGTGAGATCGCGTCGATCGACTTGGATCAAATCTGCGCCGAGTCGGTAGAGGAAACCGGCGGGGCGCTCGTCAGCTGTAAATATGGGTTTGACGAACGGGCCTTGATTGAAGTCGTGACGAAAGCTGGCGCGTCTTATACTTACTCGTACTACACGCTCCAAACTGGAGACTTTATCAGACGGGTCCAATTGACGGACTCACTTTGAGCAAATTGAGGGGGATCACGATGGAACATCTATTGGCAAAACGGGTTAAGCAGTTGACACCATCGACGACGCTCGCCATTACGGCGAAAGCGAAGGCATTAAAGGCTTCAGGACAAGACGTTATCGGGCTTGGAGCCGGTGAACCGGACTTCAACACGCCGGAACGCATCATCGAGGCAGCCTGTCAGGCGGCTCGCGATGGTGATACGAAGTATACACCTTCAGGCGGTACGGTCGCCTTGAAAGATGCGATCATCGAAAAGACGAAACGTGACAGTGACCTCACATTTGAACGGAACGAGGTCATGGTCGCTTCCGGTGCGAAGCATGCGCTCTACGCACTGTTTCAAGCGATCCTCGACGAAGGCGACGAAGTCATCATCCCTGTCCCGTACTGGGTCAGCTATCCGGAACAAGTGAAGCTCGCCGACGGGGTGCCGGTTTACGTCGAGACGACCGAAGCGACGACGTTCAAATTGACGCCAGAGGCGCTCGAGGCGGCCGTGACGGACCGGACGAAAGCTGTCATCTTGAACAGCCCATCGAACCCGACCGGCATGATATACACGGAGGCGGAACTCGTCGCGCTCGCTGAAGTCGTGACGCGTCATGATTTATTGGTCGTCAGTGACGAGATTTATGAGAAACTCGTGTATGGGGACGCCAAGTTCGTCTCAATCGCGACGCTTCCAGGCATGCGCGAGCGGACGATCATCATCAACGGTGTCTCGAAGTCTCATGCGATGACTGGGTGGCGCATCGGGTACGCTCTCGGGGACCGTTCAATCATCGAAGCGATGACGAACCTCGCCTCGCATTCGACGTCAAACCCGACATCCATCGCTCAAGCAGCGGCTGTCGAGGCCTATAACGGGCCGCAAGACGACGTCGACATGATGCGTGTCTCGTTCGAGGAACGTCTCGACATCGTCTATGACCGGTTGATCAAAATTCCAGGCATCACATGTTTGAAGCCGCAAGGCGCATTTTACTTATACGCAAACGCTAAAGAAGCCGCGACGATGAGCGGCTACGACTCGGTCGACACGTGGTGTGAGGCCGTTCTCGGTGAGGCGTTCGTCGCACTCGTCCCAGGCTCTGGCTTCGGGCAAGACGATTACGTCCGTCTCTCTTATGCGACTGAACTAAAACGAGTACTAGAAGCGCTCGATCGAGTGGAAAACTTCATCAAGCAGCACACTCGATAAGCGAAAGGATGGAAACGACTATGACAACTATTTCAATTAGCCAATTTAAAGACTATGAAGGTCAATCAATTCGAGTAGGAGCGTGGATCGCCAACAAACGTTCAAGCGGGAAGATCGCCTTCCTTCAACTCCGTGACGGGAGCGGGTTCGCCCAAGCGGTCGTCGTCAAAGCGGACGTGCCGGAAGAATTGTTCGCCCTCGCCAAAAGTGTGACACAAGAGACTTCGGTCTGGGTGACGGGTAACGTCAAATCGGACGGTGGACGCACGCCGCTCGGCTTCGAACTTGAAGTGACGGACATGGAAGTGATCGCGGAATCGGTCGATTATCCGATCACACCGAAAGAACATGGCACGGAGTTCTTAATGGACAACCGGCACTTATGGCTTCGTTCACGTCGTCAACACGCGATCATGAAAGTTCGGAACGAATTGATTCGTGCGACGTATGAGTTCTACAACATGGAAGGGTTCGTCAAGATCGATCCTCCGATCATCACGTCGAGCGCGCCAGAAGGAACGACGGAGTTGTTCGAGACGGATTACTTCGGGCAACCTGCTTACTTGTCACAAACAGGACAGCTGTACATGGAAGCCGCGGCGATGGCGCTCGGAAAAGTATTCTCATTCGGTCCGACGTTCCGTGCCGAGAAGTCGAAGACACGTCGTCACTTGATCGAGTTTTGGATGATCGAACCGGAGATGGCGTTCTTCGATCACGACATGAGCTTGGACCTTCAAGAGCGCTACGTGTCTTATATCGCGAAGTCAGCTCTTGAGAACTGCCGTAACGAGCTCGAATTGCTCGGACGCGACTTGTCGAAACTCGAGAAAGTGCAAGCGCCGTTCCCGCGTATCCGTTACGCGGACGCGATCACGTTCTTGAAAGCGGAAGGGTTCGACGATATCGAGTATGGAGACGACTTCGGTGCGCCGCACGAGACGGCAATCGCGAACGCGCATGATAAGCCGGTATTCATCACACATTGGCCAAAAGAGATCAAGCCGTTCTACATGAAAGTCGACCCGGAGAACCCGGAACTCGTTCTTTGTGCCGATTTGATCGCGCCGGAAGGGTACGGCGAAATCATCGGCGGTTCGCAGCGTGAAGACGACTACGACCGGTTAAAAGAAGAGATTATCAAAGAAGGATTGGACGAGACAGATGCGTACGACTGGTATCTTGAGCTTCGTAAGTACGGTTCAGTGCCGCACTCTGGCTTTGGACTCGGTCTTGAACGCACGGTCGCCTGGATCAGCGGAATCGAGCATATCCGTGAAGCAATCCCGTTCCCACGTCTATTGAACCGAATTCACCCATAATCGCCAATCGGGGATGACACATTGTCTTCCCCGATTGATGTGTTTAGAAAGGATGTGCGACATGGATGCACATAATATGATCAAACTGTTCGAGCAAAGTCCGGTCGTCGTTCCGCGTAAACTGTTCACGGATGCCCGGCGCTTAAATTTGAGCCCGGTCGAGTTTTGTCTCGTCGTCCATTTGCTTGAATTGACAGGGGAAGGCATCGAGATGCCATTACCGAGCGAGCTCGGGGAGCGGATGAACGTCGCTGAGAGTGAGGCGCGGGCCGTCCTGCTCGGATTGCTGCAAAAAGAACTCGTCGCCATCGATGCTTCAGCGGAAGTGGAGCGATATAGTCTGCTCCCTCTGTTTCAAGCACTTGAAGAAGACGTCGCCCCGAAAAAGAACACGCAATCGTTGAATGAAAACTTGATCCACACGTTCGAGCGCGAGTTCGGGACGATCACGCCGTTTGAAATCGAACAGATCGTCGGATGGTTGACAGAGGACGGCTTCAGCGAAGAACTCATTTTAGCGGCGCTGCGGGAAGCCAAACTTCGTAACGTCCGGAACTTCAAATACATGGACAAGATTTTACGCGTCTGGCAAGACCATAACGTCGAATCGCTCGAAGACGTAGTCGACTATCAACGGAGGAACAAGTGATGTTGACGAGAGCGCAGTTGAATGAAGTATCAGAGACGATGCGCCGCATGTTCCCAGACGCGCATTGTGAATTGACGCACCGCAATCCGTTCGAACTCGTCGTCGCCGTCGCGTTGTCGGCCCAAGCGACCGACGCACTCGTCAACCGTGTGACGCCCGGGCTGTTCGAGGCGTTCCCGACGGTCGAGGCGATGGCTGCAGCTGACGTCTCCGAAATCGAGTCGCTCATCAAGCGGATCGGGTTGTATCGGAACAAAGCGAAGAATGTGAAGGCGCTATCGATGCAAATCGTCGAACAGCACGGAGGGATCGTGCCCGACGACCGGGCGTCGCTAGAGGCGTTGCCAGGGGTCGGTCGGAAGACGGCGAACGTCGTCTTGTCGGTCGCGTTCCATGAACCGGCATTCGCCGTCGACACGCACGTGGAGCGCGTCTCAAAACGGCTCGGCATTTGCCG
>NZ_JAFIFD010000022.1 GCF_020832205.1 Exiguobacterium sp.
ATTTTGATTTTCCAGGCGCAACTGACAAACTTTGAAGGAGAGAGCTGGATCATTTGGGCGATTGTCGCCGGATCACTCGCCATCATCTTCTTGTTCCCGCGCATCAACAAGATGATTCCAGCTCCGCTCGTCGCGATCGTCGTCATGACGATTCTGGCGATCACGCTCGGTCTTGAAACGAAAAACATCGGCGATATGGGGACAATCTCAGCAACGCTACCGGAATTTTTATTCCCGAACGTCCCGTTGACGTTTGAGACGTTGATGATCATCCTCCCTTACTCGATCTCCCTCGCTTTCGTCGGATTGATCGAATCGCTCCTCACGGCGCAAATCGTCGATGACATGACAGGTACGGATTCGAACAAGAACCGTGAGTCAAAAGGTCAAGGCATCTCGAACATCATCGCCGGCTTCTTTGGCGGAATGCCAGGCTGTGCGATGATCGGTCAATCGGTCATCAACGTCTCGTCAGGTGCACGCGGCCGTCTCTCGACGTTCGTCGCCGGACTTGCTTTGTTCATCATGATCATGACGATGAGCGACATCTTGATGCTCATCCCGGTCGGCGCGCTCGTCGGTGTCATGTTCTTCGTCTCTTACGCGACGTTTGACTGGGGCTCGCTCAAAGGCCTCCGGACGGCTCAAAAGTCGGACACGGTCGTCATGCTCGTCACAGTACTCGTGACGGTGCTCACGCACGACTTGTCGATCGGTGTATTCGCCGGGATCTTGACGGCGGCAATCTTGTTTGCTGCGAAGATTTCGAAAGTCGAACTCGATCGTAAAATTGACCAAGATCGGGCCCATTACGTCGTGAACGGTCAATTGTTCTTCGCCTCGACGTCAGAATTCGTCAATCAATTCGACGTCGAAGAAGATCTTGAAGCAGGTGTCAAGCAAGTGACGATCGACTTCTCGAACACGCATCTTTGGGACGACTCGGCCATCGGTGCCATCGACAAAGTCGTCTTCAAATATCGCGCGCTCGGGATCGAGCCGGAGCTCTTGAACTTGAACAAAGATTCAGAGAAACTACTCAACACGCTCGCGCTTCATTTGAAACAACAAGATGCGAACACTGGACATTGATGAAATTTCTGTCCGTCACGTCGGTCAATCGCATATACTAAAAAGAGAATGTGTGAAAGAGGAGGACTTGTAATGGGAAAGGTATTTATCGCGGCAGATGGGTCTGCCCACTCGAAACGTGCGCTTGAGAAAGCGATTCAACTCGCCAAGGCGTCAAACGCTTCAATCGATCTCGTTCACGTCATCAGCGCGAAAGAATCAAAAGAAGCCGCGCTCAACTCAACGGGCAAGATTGACCTCGAGACAAAACGTCAACGCATGCTTCAGCCGCTCTTCGACTTGATTGAAGCGGAAGGCATCGCGTATGAGTACATCGAGCTCCGTGGTGAGCCGGATGTCGAGCTCGTCAAGTACGCCAACCACGAACCTTACGAGTACGTTGTTGTCGGATCACGCGGATTGAATGCGTTCCAAGAATTCGTCCTCGGCAGCGTCAGCCACAAGCTCGCCAAGCGGGCACTCGCCCCAGTCATCATTGTCAAATGAGTATATCCCTTTCTCCGCTACGAGAAAGGGATTTTTTGTGTCCGATACAGGAACGGCACCGTCTCTGTGGAATGAAGTATGTATTGAATAAAGGAGGAATTCGAATGGAAATCGCAAACGATCCCAATATGTTACTGCTCATCTTATTGCCCTTGCTCATCCTGCAACTCGTCTTACTGACGTTCGCCTTGATTGACTTGTTCAAACGAAGCGAGACGAACGGGCCGAAATGGGTATGGTTGCTCGTCATCATCTTTATGAACATCCTCGGGCCGATCATCTACTTCCTCTGGGGACGGACGAAACGATGAACGTCAGCCACCTTACGAAACGGTTCGGCACGTTCACCGCTCTAGACGACGTCAGCTTTTCTTTGCGCCCGGGCTGCACATCGCTCCTCGGTGAGAACGGTGCCGGGAAGACGACGCTCCTCAACATGATGGCGCGCGTGACGACCCCGACGTCCGGTGAACTCATCGGCCATGACAACATCCGGGTCGGCTACTTGCCGCAGCGCCCGGCACTCTATCCGTCGCTCACTCCGGTGGAGACGATCCGGTACGCTGGCGAGCTGACCGGAACGAAACCAGATCCCATGAAACTGCTTGCCCGTGTCGGTCTCGACCCGGTCGACCGGTCGGCGGCACAACTGTCCGGCGGGATGCGCCAACGGCTCGGGATTGCCCAAGCGCTCGTCCACGACCCGGAACTGCTGCTGCTCGATGAGCCCGTATCCGCGCTCGACCCGCGCGGTCGACGCGAAGTGCTCGATCTGTTGAGCGACTTGAAACAAGAACGGATGATTCTTTACTCGACGCACGTCTTGCCAGACGCCGAAGAGGCGAGCGACTGGGTACTGTTGCTCCGGCAAGGCAAACTGCTCATGGAAGGGACGGTCACGGACCTGCTCGGGTCAAAATCATCGATTCAACTCCGACTGTTCGACGATCCGACGACAATTGACGTCTGGACCGCGCTGCCGGGCGTCGTACGTGTGACCCGCTCCGGGACGTCTTGGGAACTCGAGACGTCAGCGAAAGACGTGACCGAACGAGCCATCCTAAAAACGATTCTCGAGCATGGCTTGCGTGTCCAATCGCTCCACGTCGGCCACCCTTCGCTCGAGTCACTCTTCTTGGAGGTGAACGCATGAAAACCGCCATCTTTAAACAAGAATGGAAAGAGTCGTGGCGCAACAAACGGCTCATCTGGGTGCCGGTCGCCCTCATGCTCCTGGCGGCGATGCAACCGCTGACGCTCTACTTCTTACCGGACATTTTGGCAGCCGGCGGCAACTTGCCGGAAGGTGCTGTCATCGAGATCCCGCCACCGTCACCGGCGGAAGTGCTGTTGTCAGCTGGCGAGCAGTTACGGCAAATCGGGCTGCTCGTCGTCTTGTTGTCGGCGATGCATACGTTCAGTCAAGAACGGTCGCTCGGCACGCTCGCCTGGCTGAAGTCGCTCCATATCCCGGCCACACGGATCGTCGTCAGCAAATGGGCCCATTATGCCCTTCTGTCTTCTGTCTCAATCTTGCTCGCCCAAGGTACGGCCGCCTACTACACGTTCATTTTGTTCGACAAGTTCGATGTGACGGACTTCGCCGTTTCGACGGGTTTGCTGATCGTCCATTTCCTCGTCCAACTGTCCATCTTCTTCCTGTTCGCGGCGCTGCTCGAGAGCGGACTCGTCGCGCTCGTCATCACGCTCGGTGGCCATCTCGTCCTCTCGCTCCTCATCGGTTGGCTCGAGTGGGACTGGTTGCCGTGGCGGCTCGGCGGCATGTCCGGGGAAGTGCTCCTCATGGATGTAGAACCGCTGTTTGCGCTCTTGACCGGAGTCGGAATGATCGCCGGCTGTCTCGTCGTCGCCTCGAAGCAGTTGCGATTTTTAAGTAAATCGTCCTGAACCAAGTCCTAGAAAAATAGGTCCCGTCCACCCGTTCATCCCATATCATTTCGGGTATAGAATGACTACAAAATAATTCCAATTTTGTCTGATGATGATGGAGGGATGAACAGGATGCGATATGTATGGATGGTGGTGCTCGGTTTCGCGCTGCTCTTGCCGATTCACGCCGAGGCCGGATTCGAGACGACACCGGCCGGGACCGTGTATACGGCGGCTGACGGGACACTGTTAACCGGTTGGCAGACGATTGACGGCAAGGCGTATTATTTCGACGCAAACGGCATCATGGTGACCGGATGGCAATTGATCGAACAGGCTACATATTATTTTAATCCGGACGGTACGCTTGCCACCGGTTGGTTCACGCTTGATGGGAAGCGCTATTTTTCACTTTCGGACGGGAAAAGCGTGACCGGCTTCCAACAAATCGATGGGAAGACGTATTTGTTCGGCAGTGACGGTGTGATGCAAAAAGGTTGGCAGACCGTGTCCGGCAAACGTTACTTCTTCCACTCGACCGGCGTCATGCTGACCGGATTTTGGACCGTCTCCGGTAACCGGCATTACTTCGCCCCAAACGGCGTGCTGCTCACCGGTTGGCAGACGATCAATGGGACGCGCCACTATTTGTTCGCTGACGGCATTATTCGTACCGGCATGTACACGGTCGGCGGCCAAAAGTACTTGTTCCTCACGAACGGCAAGATGGCGACCGGGTGGCAAACGTACGGGACGAATGTCTATTACTTCGGAGCGGACGGCGTACGCCGGCACGGACTCCAATCGATTGGCGGGAAAGTGTACGGCCTGCACCCGACGTACGGCTATCGGTTACGCGGCAAGCAAAAGCTTGACGGCGTCTACTACCATTTCCACTCGACCGGTGTCCGTGAGACCGGTTGGAAGTATACGACCCAATATGAATACTACGGACCGGCACTCATGAAGAAAACCGATTGGCAACTGATCAACGGCAACTGGTATTATTTCGACACGTCCGGGCTCATGTATAAAAACAAGCGGGTCGGCAACGCCACGTTCGACAGTCGCGGCGCCTATGCGCCGGGCTTGTCCGTTTATAAGATGAACGTTCCGCTCTATCGCCAGTTCCAGATGGGCTATCCGTCCGGCTGCGAGTTCTTCTCACTCAAGATGGCACTTGAAAAGAAAGGTCGCGTCGTCAGCGCCGAGACGCTCTACCGCGAGATGCCGAAAAGCATGTGGAACGCCCGCTATGAAAACCGGCTCTATCGTTGGGTCGACCCGAACGTCATGTTCACCGGCGACCCGAAAGGTACGCTAGGCAAATATCGCAACTACGGCATCTACCCGAAAGGCATGATCGGCTTCTCCAGTAAATATCGCCCTGTGAAAGACATCTCCGGCCAAGGACTCGCCGCGATCGAGCGAGAACTGTCGATGGGCAACCCGGTCATCGTCTGGGCGAGCGTCGACTTCAAGACGCCGTACGGCCACTTCAATTGGTACACGGCCTCGAACCAAAAGTTCACCGGCTTCTTGAACTACCACGTCATGCTCGCGACGGGTTATGACAAATCCAATCTTTACATCAACGACCCGTACCGCGGCCGGCTCACCATTCCGAAATCACAAGTGAGCGCCGTCATGGGCGCGACCGGATGGAAAGCGTTATCGGTCCGTTAATCCATTCAAGGCCTGCTCAACCGAGCGGCCTTTTTTAGGTATTACGAACTAAATTAAGAAATAAAATTTCCTATTTATTATAAATATTATTGAATTAAAAATACAAAATGTTACACTTCGGGATAAGTAGTGAAGCGCTTACATTTTCTGAAGGAGGAACACTTATGAAAAAATGGATTGGGGGCGTCGCCGCCCTGACGCTCATCACCTCGTCGCTCGTCATGCTCGAGACGGACGCCAAATCGGTGCCGAAGAAACCGAAAGTCGAACTCGGCGTCGAGCGACTCCTCGACAACCCGGAACTGCTCGCCGGGAAGCGCGTCGGCTTGATCACGAACCCGACCGGTGTCGATTCGTCGATGACGAGCATCGTCGACTTGTTCCACAACTCGGACGACTTTGACTTGACCGCGCTCTATGGCCCGGAGCACGGCGTCCGCGGTGACGCCCAAGCCGGCGCCACGGTCAGTTCGTACATCGATGACGTGACCGGCCTGCCGGTGTACAGCCTATACGGCGCGACGCGGAAGCCGACTCCGGAGATGCTCGCAGACGTCGACGTGCTCGTCTTCGACATTCAAGACGTCGGCACACGCTACTACACGTACATCTACACGATGGCGTATGCGATGGAAGCGGCAGCGGAGAACGACATCCCGTTCGTCGTCCTTGATCGCCCGAACCCGCAAGGCGGACTCCGTGTCGACGGACCGGTGCTCGATCCGGCCTACTCTAGCTTCATCGGCCTCTACCCGATCCCGCTCAAACACGGCATGACCGTCGGCGAGCTCGCCGGCTTGTTCAACACGGAGTATCAGATCCAAGCCGACCTCGAAGTCGTCAAGATGAAGGGCTGGAAACGGTCGATGCTGTACGAGGATACGGGACTCCCGTTCGTCATGCCGTCACCGAACATGCCGACGACGGACACGGTCAACGTCTATCCGGCGACCGGGTTATTTGAAGGAACGAACTTGTCGGAAGGCCGCGGTACGACAAAGCCGTTCGAGTTGATCGGCGCACCGTATATCAAAGCGCATGAGTACGCCAAGACGCTGAACGACCTCGACCTTCCTGGCGTGACGTTCCGCGCCGCTTCGTTCACGCCGACGTTCTCGAAGAACGCGGGCAAACTGTCGCATGGCGTCGAAGTGTACGTCACGGAACCGACGAAGTTCGAGGCGGTCAAGACCGGCATCGCCATGGTGAAGACGGCGCACGACTTGTATCCGGACGACTTTGAGTTCCTCGCGAACGACTTCATCACGAAGTTGACCGGCAACGCCTACGTGAAAGACATGATCCTCGCCGGTGAGCCGCTCGAGGCGATCATGACGAAAGTCAATGCCGAGCGCGACGCGTTCTTGCCGATTCGGAAAGAATATCTGTTGTATAAATAAGTACCAATTATTTCAGCGCTAATTATGAAAAGGGCATCGAAGCCGTTCATTCGATGCCTTTTTCATGCTATATCTCAAGTGCTAGCCACGACCTGAATCGAATGGCCGCTTCACCTTCTGTTTGGATTCCGCTCGTCGAACTCGTCGTGAATGGGAGCCATCGAAAATCTTCACACCCAACAAAACCTAGCCTAGACGAGTTTTCGATAAATTCGATAAAGTTGTTGGCTAATCGATAGCCGTGCCCTTCCCCATCATCATGGCTCAGATAAACAATCGGCGCATCATCGACACCGTCACTCAAATCAAAAGCCAAATAATCTCCATTTTCTACTTCGCAAAAGGCGAGCTTATTGTGCCAGATGACGTCGTACGGATCGTTTACATCTGGAAAAACTACGTTGATCCACTCTTTTCGTTCTTCTTCAAGTCGAGGTAGGGATTTCAAACCCCACTGAACGGTTCCGCTAGATATTTTTCGAAATTCATGCGGTTGCTCCATGTCATCAGGTAAAGACCAATAAAAGCAGAATTCCCCGGAAAATTCTAGTAGAACGCGCTTATAACTCTTGGGTAAACTGACCCCTAAACGCTTTTCCATTTGTAAAACTTCATCAGAGGAAGCAGGCTCTGCAATCGTAACTTCCCCTACTTCTCCACCAAGCTGTTCAACTCTAGAAGCGATGGTATGTACTCGCTTTTTGAATGACACGTAATTCATATGATTCTCCTCCTTTCATTTATCTGACTCATCGATACAACTAGTATATCAACTGTTCAATAATAGAGATGCATGTGTTATGTTCACACGAAGCTAGCTACACTTTTTGTAATGAAATGGTAATACCCATGATTCTCCTCTTCAATATATTATGAAAGTAGATTATTTGAAAAGGAGTTCTCCATCTTGAAAAAACCAATCGCTTTCCTTACATCCGCGGCACTCGCGGCGACGCTCACGTTCACCCCGTCGACGTCCCCGCTCCCGCTTGAACCGGTAAGTGTCGAGGCCGCTTATACAGAAACCGCCGTCAACACGAAAGGGAGCGTCACCGGCATCAGCCAGCTGCCCGTCCGCAAAACCCCGTCACTCTCGGCCGCGAGGCTCGGCCTCATCCCGCGTGAAGGCACGATGACGGTGCGGACCTCGTTCAACGTCAACGGCTCAACATGGTACAAAATTCAGTGGGGCGCCGGGTTCGCTTACGTTCCTGCCGCTTATGTGAAGTTGTCGACTGCCGAGGTCGCTTATAAACAGACGGCTTACGTCGCCCCATCGAGCGTGTACTTGAAGTCAGGCGCCTCGACCGTATCATCGAACCTCGCCTTCCTCCGTCAAGGCACGACGTTCGAGACGATCAGCTACCGCTACACCGGGCCGACGCGTTGGTATAAAGTGAAAGTCGGGACGCAGACCGGCTACTTGATGGCGAAACACGTCACGTTCACGTCTCCAGTGTCGGCCTCCGTCTTGAGCGAGACGAATAAAGAACGCCAGGCGGCCGGTCTGTCGGTGCTCGGTGCCTCTGCGGAAGCGAACCGCGTCGCCCAAGTCCGGGCCGACGAGATGGCGCGCACGGGCCAGTTCTCCCACCAGCTCCGTGAGAACGGGAGCCCAGGCGACACGCTCGACGCCTATAACGTCAGCTATCGCGGTTGGGGCGAGAACATCTACATGGGATCAAGCGACCCGGCTGCGGCCGTCCGTGCGTGGATGAACTCGAGCGGTCACCGGGCCAACATCTTGAATTCCCGTTTCACCCACCTCGGTACGGGTGCCGCTAAAAATGCACAAGGCCAGACGATCCACGTCCAAGTATTTTTGACCAAATGAAAAACGGGCTCATCGTGAGCCCGCTTGAATTAACGGCGATCGTTTTTCAGACTGTCCAGGTTCTGCTGAGCCTGGCCGGTCTTTTCTTTTGCCGTGCCTTTCACTTGGTCTTTCTTCCCTTCACGCTCGAGCGAACGGTTGTCCGTCGCTTTACCGGCTGCTTCTTTCGCCTTGCCGGCCGCCTTATCGATCAATCCATCAACTTTTTTGTTCAATCCGTCTTTACTCATGTGTGATGTCCTCCTTGTGGTATCTTGTCTAATTCATGTACCACTATGAGGAAAACTCAAACATAGTGCTCTTTGACGAGCACTCGAAACCGCGGCCGTACCGTCAGCTCGATCGTCGTCACCGTCCGCTCGCGGTCCTCGTTCATGACGATTAATAGTTCGCCGTGGTCGCGCCGGTCCTCGAGCACCTCGACTTTGCCGACGGTGCGGAGCAGTTGATAGTACAGCAGTTCGCCGGTCGCGTCTTTGACGTTCACCTCGAACTCGTGATAACTCGGTGACACTTTGAAGTAGAACGACTCGCTCCCGTTTGAGAACCGGAACACCGACTCGTCATAATAAAACGGGAGCGTCGCGTCCATCCGCTTCGGCTCGACCGTACAAAACAATGCCCACGCCATCTCGTCCGGGAATTTCTCCCCCGACCCTTCTTTATTGAACTGCCAACCTTTCATGCCGATCCCTCACTTCATCTTCCATTAGTTGTCTGAATACTCCGACTATTATTTTTCATTCGACGGGGCGTTCAAAATCCCTGCAAACGGGAAGAAATCTCTGTATGGGTTTCCACTTGAAAGGAGTTGCGTTATCGTGTCCATTATCGCGCTCGACCACGTCACGAAGCGGTTCGGGGAAACGGTCGCCTTGGACGACTTTTCCCTCCACGTCGAAGAAGGGGCATTGTTCGGCCTGCTCGGTCCGAACGGCGCCGGCAAGACGACCGCCATCTCCGTCATGCTCAACTTGTATCCGGCCGACAGCGGCTCCATTCGCATCTTTGACCGATCGATGCCAAAAGATGAGCTCGCCATCAAACAGCGCGTCGGCATCGTCCCGCAACACGTCTCCGTCTACGATCAACTCACCGTGTTCGAGAACATCCAATTCTTCGCCGAGCTGTACGGGTTCAAACCCGACGAGGCGAAACAGAAGACCGCGGCCGCCCTCGACTTCGTCGAACTGAGCGGTCATCAGAAGAAACGTCCGCCGGAACTGTCCGGGGGGCTCCTTCGTCGTCTCAACATCGCTTGCGGCATCGTCCATGAGCCCGAGCTCATCTTCATGGATGAACCGACCGTCGCCATCGACCCACAGTCGCGGAACACGATTCTCGAGAACATCCGTGAACTGAACCGGCGCGGGGCGACCATCATCTATACGTCCCACTACATGGAGGAAGTCGAGCTCCTCTGTGACCGTATCGCCATCGTCGACGAAGGGAAGATCATCGCCGAAGGGACGCAAGACGAGTTGAAAGACCGCGTCATGACACTCGAGACGGCCCGCATCAAAGTCGACGCCGTCACACCAGGCCTTCTCGCCCGGCTCGAATCGCTCGAACGGGTACGAAAAGTCGAGTACCATGAACCGTTCCTCGAAGTGTCGCTCGAGAAAGACACTCCGCTCGCTCCGCTCCTCGATGCGCTCCATGAGACGCGGACCCGCTTCACCTCGATCACCGTCGACCGGCCGTCGTTGAACACCGTCTTCCTCGCCTTGACCGGGAAGACGCTCCGGGAGTGATGACGATGAAGACGTGGACGTTCATCAAATACGATGTCAAACAACAGCTCCGTGACCGGTCGACGATCTTTTGGATGCTCCTCTTCCCGATCGTGCTCATCTTCGGGCTCGGCACGATGCTGTCGGCCATCTTCAGTACCGAGTTCTCTCTCCCGGTCACGGACGTCGCCTACGTCGAGACGTCGACCGAAGAATATCGGGCCCCGCTCGAGTCGTTCCTCACGTCGGACGATTTGAGCGACTTTCTCACGCTTCGCCCATACGACTCGGTCGCCGAGGCGGAACGGGCCGTGAACGACGGGGACGCCGACGTCATCCTCCTGCTCGACGGCCCGGACGTCACGCTCTTGTACGAAGAGCCGACGACAGTCGAGTTCGACGTCTTAGAGGCGGTGCTCACGCAATATACCGCCATCGCCAATCAACAGATCACGCTCGCCGAGGCCGGTGTCTCCGCCCCGTTCGAGAGCATCGCTTTTCTCGACAGCACGAGTGTCGACTTGTCGGGCCGTACCCCAACGTCGCTCGAATACTTCACCGTCACGATCTCGATCATGACGGCGCTGTTCGGTGCTTTCTATATCACGGGGATGTTGAACGAGGAGCGGCCGATGCGCGGGAGCTACCTCCGCATACAAGCCGCCCCGGTCCGATTGATCGACTATCGGCTCGCCCGCACCGTGAGCCGGTACACGCTCATCTTCCTTCAGCTCGTACTCGTGTTTTGGTTCAGCCACTTCGTCTATCGCAGCTTCTCGCTCGACCACGTCCGTCTCGAACTCCTCGTCATCGGCTGGGGCGCACTCGCCTTGTACGGGACGGCGTTCGGCTTCTTCATCTCGAGTTTGCCGCGCCTTGCTTACTCGACGAAAGACGCGATCGTCAACGGCTTTGTCGCCATCATCATGATCCTCTCGGGCGGTTACGTCCCGGGCTTCGACCAAGTGACGCTCCATTACGCGCCGTGGGCCCGTTACGTCTTCATGCCAATCTTCATGCGGGACGGCCTGCTGTCGATTTTGCTGCGCGGCGGTGACATGTCCTTGTTTTGGCAAAGCCTCGGCTGGCTCTCGCTTCACGTCCTCGTCTTCGCCGTACTCAGCTTGTTGCTTTGGAAAGGGGTGACGCGCCGTGGTGCTCTTTAGACATGTCGCCAAACGGATGCTCCGGAAGAAAGGGCTATGGGTGTTCACGTTCGTGGCGATGTTCGGCTTCGCCCTCGTCTTGTCGTTCTTCAACTCGACGTCGACGCTCAGCGCCTCGATCGGCATCCTCGACCGGGACGGCGGGATCCTCGCCGAACGGCTCATCGCGGAAGCCGAGCGGTTCGGCCCGGTGACGCGGATCGAGACGACCGCCGAAGAAGACACGTTCCTTGAAGGACAAGACATCGTCCTCGTCATCCCGGAACGTTTCACCGAGGCGATGTTTCAAGGCAAGACACCGAAACTCGCGTTCTCCGCGACAGAAGGAAGTGACGCCGCCCTCATCGAACAGGCGTTGAACGCTCACTTGTCGCGGGAACGTCAACTCGTCATCGCGAGCGGGTACGACGAGACCGATTTTCCAACGCTCGCCGAACGGGAGACGGAGCGCGGCTACACGATCTCGAGCGAACCGTTTCAAGAGAGCGTCACGACGACCGCCCGCACGCAAGCGTTCCTCGGCTTGCTTTCGTTCGTCATGATGTCGGCGTTCCTCCAGTTCATCCCGCTCTTCGTCGCAGACGACCGGGACGAGTTGATTTATGCACGTCTGTTCGCCGCCCCCATCACACCGCGCCGGTACGTCGGCTCGCTCGCCTTGTCGTTCTTCGCGGTCGGCTTGTTTTATGTGCTCATGCTCCTCGCGTTCAGCTCCGTCCTTTATGCGGACGACATCATCGAACACTTGCCTGTCCTGTCGCTCTTGTTCATCACCTACTTGGGCAGTTGCCTCGCCATCGGCGCGCTCATCGCCGTCGCGGCGTCGAACCGGGAGAAGGCGAACATTTGGCAGATTTCCGTGACGATGGCGGCCGCGATCACCGGGGGAGCCTTCATCGCGCTCACGTGGCTCCCTGATTCGCTCAAAGTCGTCGGTCGGCTGCTTCCGACATATTGGTTCAACGCGGGCGTCGCCGACATGTACGCCGGGCGTTTCCCGCTCTTGTCGCTCACCGTCCTCGTCGTCATGACGCTTGTCCTCTTCGCCGTCACCGTGCTCTTCCTGAAAAGAAAACCGCTCACGACATGACAAAGCGAGACGCCCACAAGTTAGGGGCGTCTCGCTTTTCATTGTTGCAGCGTCGGTACGACTTTCTCGAAGAACACGTCGACGACCATCGGGTCGAACTGCTTGCCCGCTTCTTCCCGGATGACGGTGAGCGCCTCGTCGATCGTCTTCGCTTGACGGTACGGGCGGCCGGTCACCATGACGTCGAACGTGTCGGCGATCGAGATGATGCGTGAGGCGAGCGGTATGTCGTACTCCTTCACTCCTTTCGGATAGCCTTTCCCGTCCCAACGCTCATGATGCGCAAGCACGATTTCCGAGAGTACCCCGTACTCGGGCACGGTGCTCAAAATGTTGTAGCTCACTTCCGGGTGCCGCTTGATTTCGCGCCACTCGGCTTCAGAGAGCGGTCCCGTCTTGTCGAGAATCTCGTTGCTGATGGCGACTTTGCCGATGTCATGCAAGACGGCCGCCGTCTTCAGCTCGCTCACTTCCGAACTCGTGAAGCCCATCGCCTCACCGAGCTTCCCAGCGAGTTCCGCGACCCGTTCAGAGTGCGCTTCTTCACGCGGGATCTTCTCATAAAGCGTCCGCATGATGAGCTGGATCGAGTGATGGCGCCGGCTCTGTTTCTCAGACACTTTATGGTGGTACATCCGGTCTTCCGCCAAGTTGTACACTTCCACGATCGACATCGTCTCGTCGATCTTCACAGCTTCCCCGAACGAGGCCGAGATCGGCAACCCTTCGATCGACCGTTCATGGAACAACCGGTTCAACCGGTCCGACAATTGTTTCGCCTCGCGCGGTGACGTCTGCGGCAAGATGAGGACGAACTCGTCGCCGCCGATTCGCGCGACGGTGTCTTTGCCGCGGATTTCTCGTTTCAAGATATTCGTCGCCTCGATCAACAACCGGTCCCCGACAAGGTGGCCGAATGCGTCGTTCGTCAACTTCAAGCCGTTGACGTCGACGACGATGAGCGCGAGCGGGTAATGTGCCGGATCATCGTACGTGATGAGCGCCTCGTCGAAATAGCGCCGGTTCTTCACGCCGGTCAACTGGTCGTGATAGCTCAAATACTCGATTTCCATCTCATACTTTTTCTTCTCGGTCACGTCACCGATGTAGCCGTGCCAGAGCACGTGATCGTCCGCGAGTTTTTCCGGACGAGACGAGCCTAAAATCCAAGTCGTCCGGCCGTCCGGCATGATGACGCGGAACTCGGCGTCCCAAATCGTCAAGTTGCGATACGACTCGTCAATCGTCGCCATGACGTCCGGATAGTCGTCGGGATGGATCTTCGTGAAGACGAGCCCAGGATCTTGATTGATCTCTTCGAGCGTGATACCGGTCAACACTTCGAACCCGCGGCTGAAGAACGGAAAGTTGAACGACCCGTCCGGCCGGCGCTCAAACTGATAGATCGCGCCCGGCACTTGATCGGACAGCTTCGTCAAGAGACGATCCCGCTCGGCGAGTTCTTCTTCAAGCTGGACCCGTTCGGTCACGTCTTTAGCGACGGCGTAGATGTAACTGCCTTGCACTTTGCAATGCCACTCGATCGAGCGGTAATCGCCATCCACTGTCCGGTAGCGGTTGACGAAACGGAACAGCTCGCGTGCCGTATCGAGTTCGGCGAAAGCGCGTTCCGTCTTCTCGACGTCGTCGGGATGAACGAGCCCGATGAAGTCCGTGTTCTCGAGTTCCTCGAGCGGGAAACCGAGCACACGCTCCCACGATTTGTTCAAGTGAAGAACGTCGCGCTTGTGGAGCGACATGATGCACTCGAGGTCGACCGTCGCGAACCCTTCGAACATTGAGTCTTTCGTTTCTCCGACTTGCTGGTCGGCTTTCGTCATCTGTTCGAGAATATGAACGATGTATAGCTCGACGAGGCCGAGCCGGCTCGCCCGCTTCTGCCCTTGCATCACGATCGTCAAGTCGCCGTAAAACACACCGTCCTTCTCGATTTTGAAGAGGACGACTTGACCGAGGTCAAAGATACGTAAAATGTTTTTGACGAGCCGTTTCGGCAGCGCCCCATCAATGAGCGGTTCGATCTCGTCAAAGATAATCGGGCTACCCGCCTCGAGCAGTTCACGCCGCTTCTCGGTCATCGGCCACTTCTTCCCGACCGGATGGAAACCGAGCACGTCGAGGCTCCGTTCAAGCAACTCATCGATGCCGGATAAGGCGACCGTCGAGTACGACGCACCGTCCTCGTTCATCAAGTTGAGCGTCACTGCCTTCGCACCCGTGAAGTCACGGATCTGGTCGAGGAAGTGTTGGTTGATGAGCAAGTCCCGTCCTGTCGCGACGAACCGGTGCGACACGTTGACGAGCTGTTTGAGTGCGTTGTTCTCTTGGACGTGGGGGGTGATGTCGTTGAAGAGCGTCGACACATAGCCGGGCCGCTCGCTGAAGACGGACAGCTCATACCACGCCTTGTTGCGTCGCGAGAAGTGTTCGAACGTAATGGCCTCGCCGCTGCTCACCGCCCGGGCGACTTGAACGATCCATTCCCGCTCGCTGTATTCGAAATCTTTCAGTTTCTCGGTGATGCGACCGCCGAGAAACTGTTCACGTTTCGCTTTCATGATCTGCTCGAAGGCGGCGTTCACTTCGAAAAATTCATAGTCGACCGGTTCCCCGTTCTCGTCGTAAACGACTTTGAACTCGACATAGCCTTGGGGCATATGGCGCAACAAGGATTGGTATTTCGTCTGGTCGCGTTCTGTCACGTCATTCCCTCCTACATAGTCATATCTATTCCTCAGTTTACCTCATTCCCGATAAATCCCCTATATTTTCCGAATCAATTCCTCTCAATGTGCGCACATTAAGTTTCTGTAAACTTACGCTCAAAACTCTTGCCCCGCAGCGATTCGATTGCTAGACTGATGTCGATAACCGATATCGGAATCCGATTTCAAGGAGTTGATGGTGATGGAAGACCGCATTTTGCGGAAACTGTTCCTTGGCTTCATCCATATCCACATCTTGCACCATGCGTCCGAGCATCCGGTGTACGGAGCTTGGATGGTCGAAGAGCTGCGGGAACATGGGTATACGATCAGCGCCGGCACGCTCTATCCGATTTTGCACGGGATGGAGAAAGACGGACTATTGATGCGTTCGAACGAGAACGTCGACGGCCATATCCGCAAAAACTATACGACGACCGACAAAGGGCTCGTCGTCTTGGCGGAAGCCCGCCAAAAGGCGTATGAACTTTTCAAAGAGATTAAGGAGTGAATCACATGGAGAAACAACGCGTAACATTCAAAACGTTACTCGAAATTTTATTCGTCTCGACCCGGCTCGGGTTGACGTCGTTCGGCGGTCCAATCGCCCACCTCGGCTATTTCCATGAGGAATACGTCAGGCGCCGGAAATGGATCGACGAGAAGGCGTACGCCGACCTCGTCGCCCTCTGTCAGTTCTTGCCGGGACCGGCGAGCAGCCAAGTCGGGATTGGCATCGGGATTGTCCGGGGCGGCATCCTCGGCGGCATCACGTCATTCATCGGCTTCACGGCCCCGTCGGTCATCGCGCTCATCTTGTTCGCCCTCTTCGTCTCAGGACTTGACGTCTCGGACGCGGGCTGGCTGTATGGGTTGAAAGTCGTCGCCGTCGCTATCGTCGCCCACGCCATCCTTGGCATGGCCGGCAAGTTGACACCGGACGCGAAGACGCGCTCGATTGCTTTCTTCGCCTTAGCCGGCGTCTTGCTCGTCCAGACCGCGTATAGTCAAGTGCTCGTCATCTTGCTTGCCGCCTTGGCCGGGTTCTTGATGTTCAAGCCACAAAACTTAGACGTCAAATCGGCGACGTTCCCGCTATCGAAACGGCTCGGGGCTGTCCTGCTCAGCCTGTTCGGCGCGCTGCTCGTCATCTTGCCGATTTTGCGCGAGACGATTGAGAGCCAGTCAATCGCGCTCTTCGACAGCTTTTACCGGGCCGGGGCGCTCGTCTTTGGCGGCGGTCACGTCGTCTTGCCGCTCCTTGAGCGTGAACTCGTCCCCGCCGGTTTCTTGAGTGAAGAGGCGTTCCTCGCTGGTTACGGGGCGGCCCAGGCCGTACCGGGACCGCTGTTCACGTTCGCGTCTTACCTCGGTACGGTCATTGACGGCGTCCCGGGCGGACTGCTCGCGACGTTCGCCATCTTCTTGCCAGCGTTCTTGTTAATACTCGGAGCGCTCCCGTTCTGGAACGCGCTTCGGCGCAACCCGAAAGTCGGCGGTGCCCTCATCGGGGTGAACGCCGCCGTCGTCGGTATTTTGATCGCGGCGTTCTATCAGCCGATCTTCACGAGCACGGTGAACGGGGCCGTCGACTTCGTCTTCGCCGCCTTCTTGTTCGTCATGATCGCCTACTGGAAACTGCCGCCGTGGGCGCTCGTCATCGCGGGTGTCATCGGCGGCTCGATCATCGGTATGCTATAACATCAGGGGCTCTCGGGCCCCTTTTTTTATTTCCTGTTTTTCTCCACTTCCTTTTGGAAAATGTTAATCGTTTGAAACTTTTTCTAGCAGTCGTCTCGCTATACTGAGAAGATAGATTCCATTTAAACAATAGGGAAACGTTCGAAAGGAAGTGGAAGCATGCAACCGTTGCGCCACTCACACACATACATGCCCGGTCTCGACGGACTGCGCACGTTCGCCGTCTTGGCCGTCATCTTGTTTCATTTGAACACACCATACATCACCGCCGGCTTCCTCGGGGTCGACGTCTTCTTCGTCTTGTCCGGCTACTTGATCACCGGCATCCTCTTACGCGAATGGACGGTCAACGGACGTCTCGACTTGAAAAAATTCTACATCGCCCGGTTCCGGCGTCTATTGCCGGCGCTCGTCTTCATGCTCGCCGTCGTCATGGCAGTCGTCTGGCTGTTCGAGCCAGATCTGCTCAACACGGTGCGCCAAGACACGCTCGCCGCGCTCGTGTACGTGAACAACTGGTGGTACGTCTTCCATGACGTGTCGTACTTCGAGAGTTTCGGCAAGCCGTCGCCGCTCCAAAACTTATGGTCGCTCTCAATCGAGGAACAGTTCTACCTCGTCTGGCCGCTCCTCTTGCTTTTCGGTTTGAAGTCGAAGCGCCGTCTGCTCCAACTCGTCGGTGTGACACTGTTCGCCTCGGCGCTCTGGATGGCGTTCAGTTTCACGCCAGGCACCGACCCGAGCCGGGTGTATTACGGGACGGACACGCGTTTATTCGCTCTCCTCATCGGAGCCGTCCTCGCCTTCGGCTGGCGGCCGGACGCGTTCAAGCATGACATGCCGGACATAGGTCGGCGTATCTTGAACGTCGGCGGTGCCGTCTCACTCGCGACGCTCCTCATCGTCATGATGATTACGAGCGCGTACGGCACGTTCCTCTACTATGGCGGCTTCTTCGCTGTCGCCGTGGCATCGGCTATTTTGATCGCCGCGACGGCCCACCCGTCGACCGTCTGGTCCCGTCTGTTTGGCAGCGCTTGGCTGCGCGTGATTGGGACACGGACGTACGGCATCTATCTGTGGCACTACCCGGTCATCATCTTGACGACCCCGATCGAACAAATCGGCACGTTCGAGCCGCTCCGGGCGCTCGCTCAAGTCGCTGTGACGCTCCTCGTCGCCGAGCTGTCGTATCGTTTCATCGAAACTCCTGTGCGGCGCCACGGCTTTAAAGGAGCGCTCCGGCTGCTCGTCCCGGCTGTCAGCCCGGGACGGATCGTTGCGCTCAGTGGCGCGACGTTGCTCTCGCTCGTCCTCGTCGGCAACTTGACGATCCTCGCCTTTACCGATGTGAACGACCGGACCGAAACGATCCCGGTCGTCAAACCCGACCCGGCACCGGAGCAACCAGCCGAAGAGATGAATCCGGAGACAGAACGCCCGATCGACTCTTGTCCGCCGGCACTCGCCATCGGCGATTCGGTACTGCTCGGCTTGAACGAGTATTTAGGGACTGCATTCCCGAACCTCGAGATCGATGCCGAGCTCGGCCGCCAAGTCCGGGACGCCCAGGATGTCGCCGACGCCTACGGGACGTATAATGCGCCCGGACACGTCGTCTTCCTCCACCTCGGGACGAACGGCGCTTTCAAGACGGAGCAACTCGACACGCTCCTCGACCAATTCGCCGGCGCCGACCACGTCTACTTGATCAACACACGCGTCCCGCGCCCGTGGGAGCAAGAAGTGAACGATAAGCTCGCCCGTGCGAGCAAACAGCGCGACAACGTCTCGCTCCTCGACTGGCACGCGGCGTCCGCCGGCAAAGGCGACTATTTCGAAGGCGACGGCGTCCATTTGACGATCGACGGCGCCGAGGCGTTCGGACGGTTGCTCGAAGAAGAGATTGGATGCACGAACGAGAAATGACCTAGCGTCCGCTAGGTCATTTTGTCATGGCCACCACTTCCAGCGCATATAGTTGAGGAACAGCTTGATATAGGCGAGCTGTTCGCGGATGACGTACTTCGGTTTGACCGCAGCCGGTGTCCGTGCATAGAGCGCGTCCGTTTTCAGCCCGAAGTAGAGATGCGCGACGAGACGTGCCCTTCGGACGTGAAAATCGTTCGTCACGACGGTGAGTCCCGTCTCCCCGTCCCAAATCGTACGGCTGAGAAGAAAATTCTCATACGTGGACGTCGACGCGTCCTCGACGTGGATTCGCTCCTCGTTGACACCACGGGCCACAAGTTCCTGTTTGATGACGAGCGCCTCGGCCATCCCCTCATCCGGTCCTTGTCCGCCCGTCGCGATCAATTCCACGTGCGGGAAGCGCGCCGCATACGCAGCCGCCACCTCGATCCGGTGCCGGAGCGCTTTTGACGGCTTGATCCCGTTTACTTTCGCGCCGAGGATGAGGACGTATCGATACGTGCCGTCTGGTTGTCGTTTCATCTCCTGTACCTGCCTATTAACAAATAAGAACCTAACTAAATCGTAATTAGTTAGGTTCTTATTTTCATTTTCTTTGCTTCATTACTGTTTAACGTCTACCACGCGACCTTCGACAGAAGGTGTCACCGATTCGAGTTTAACGAGGTAATCTCGCATGATTTCCCAGTCGATAATACCTAAATCATTTACTCGACCTTCTTCATAAGCTTTTTTAAACTCTAAGTAGTTATCCCCACCTTTAGCTGCGAAGAAATTAGTCGCTATCTTGTAAGTGTTATTTGGAATGACATCTACATATTGTCCGCCTTGTAATACTTGCGCTTTCACGACTCGATTATTTGTAGGTTTAGAGCTGTCAAACTCAAGCTTCATACCAGCCATATGCAGGAAGCCTCCACTTTCAATCGGATACACACTGACACTCCGTTCTAATGCAGCCAGCAGTTCACTTCCTTGTAGTGACATAATCGCAAGTGTGTTTCCAAATGGTAACGTCGTCAACACCTCACCGGTTGTAATTGGACCAGCATTGATTGGCGCGCGAATACCACCGGCGTTTTGAATAGCCGCGACTACTTCACTATCGGCTTGTTTTGCCCGCTCAAGCATACCATCTGTAATCAAGTTCCCAAGCGCCGTTTCATTTTTGCGAACACTAGGGTTTAAAACATTGCCTGCATCTCGTGGATTATCAAATGCTGCAGTAGCTACCGCACCAATCTCCGTGTTCTTGATTGTTTCAATTTCTGCTGCGAACGGCGCTAAAATGCTTACAGCAGTAGGGTCAGCTGTATAAGACTTTACATCAATCAGCTTACCGTTGTGTGCTACTACTTTCCCATCTTTATCAAATGTAACATCGAGTGTCCCTAAGAAATCTCCATATTGATAAGCCTGGACAATTACTGTAGGTTCTTCCCCTTCATGAATGACAACTGGTGCGTCAAGACGAGAATGGGAATGGCCACCGATAATAACATCAATTCCGTCAACCTGTTTAGCCAACTCCAAGTCATTGTCGATTGCAGGATTGTCATCAAATCCAAGGTGGGAAATTGCTACAATTTGATGTACACCCAACTTTTTAAATGCTTTTACTGCTTTTTCTGATTCCTCAATGTAATTCTGGAATTGGATTGGGCCTGGACTTGCAATATTAGCTGTGTCTTCTGTCGTCAAACCAAAGAACCCAACTTTTTTTCCGTCGATTACTTTTATGATTCCTTCGTAGAGTTTTCCATCAGCAGGGTTACGTTTGACATTCCCATGGTAAAGTTCGTTCAAGTATTGATCTTGACTATAATCAACATTAGAACTAACAAAAGGAAATTCTGCATTTTTAATAAACTCCGCGAATTCCGGGTGTCCTGTTTCAACACCCAAGTCAAATTCATGGTTTCCAGGCACCATCAAATCATACTGCATATAATTCATCAAAGCCAAATCTGCTTGGCCTTTGAATGTATTGAAATAGAGCGACCCTGAGAAGACATCACCTGCATCAACTAATAGACGATCGTTGTTCTCTTCGCGTAACTGTTGGATGACAGTAGCACGCTTTGGCGCAAAATCTAGAGAGGCATGCGTATCATTCGTATGCATAAAAGATAGCTCGTATCCTTTTATTTCATATGGTACTTCTAATTTCACACTTTTACCCTTGTGTGTGTATGTAGCTGTTGCAACGTGATTACCAATATGGTCAGTCGATAAATTTGTCCATTGAACAGGTTGTTGGCGAACTTGATTTCCAACCTTCACCATTAGATGTTTATCTTGCCCCGTGATTTTTTCCCCTTGCTTAAAAACTAACTGTTGAGTCGGCTGAAGAATCTCAATTGCTTGCACATTACCTTTTACTTCGTTTACAACTTTTGAACTTTTTTCAGCCCCTACTGTAATGACTGGAGCTACTGCTGAAACAGCCAACACCGTAGCAATCATACCCGTAAATAAACGTTCCGACTTTGATGAAAACATTTACTTTTCCCCTTTCGATATCCCAACATTAACGACAACAATTCATGATTGAGATTCGTAAAAACTCTCTTCTTAAAAATATAAGACAATTCAAAGACAAACAAGCTTTTTTTTAAAACAAGTGAGTATTTTATAAAAACAAAATATAAATTCAATAAACATTTTCTTTCTCTCATACTAAAACATGCTAAAATTAATGTAGTTTCATCGTCTTTCTTTATTATTTATAAATAGCTTGTTCTCGAAATATAGCTCTTATTTTTTAGGAATATTAAATCAGTAATCGCCAACTTTTTCATCACTCTTACAAAGAGAGGACCTTCGTTAAATATGTTTAGAAAAAGAAAAATCATTGGGCTTATATTGGTCTTGTTTGTTGGTATCCTTCACCACCATACATATGCTACAGCCACAGAATCCAATACTCGTTTACAATTAACTGTCTCTGCACCCACTACAAAGTCAACACAACTCGAGATTACCGGTACACCAAATTCATTAGCGAAGATTGATTTTGGATTCAAAGTATACGAGCGTAGACTCGATGCCAATGGTAAAGCGGTTTTCTTCATGAATCCCCAACCTATCGGAAAAAAAATCAATGTGACACTTGTCTCAAGTAACTTATCTAACGTCTCTGTAACAGTTACTGTCAAACTAGACCCACACACCCTTCTCGCTCCGAAAGTTACTACAGTTTTTAATACTTCAAGGCATATCATATTTACAGGGCCTCCTGGAGAACAGATTCATTTTTCAGTCAACCGCGGTAAATTTAGTGGCACTTTTGACTCAAAAGGTATCTATAAGTTTAATATGTTGCCGCAACGCACTGGATCGATTATCCGCGCCGTAACAGTGACAACGGCTCAAAAAAGTTCTGAAACAATCACTGTTGTCAAAGAAGACATAACAGCACCGGCAACCCCTGTCACTACGAGCATCGTCAAAACTACATCAACTTCTGTGAAAGGAAAAACAGAACCTTTCGCGACACTCATTCTTACAATAGGATCAGAGACTTATCGCGCCCAAGCGGAGGCATCCGGACTGTTTACCGTCACGTTCCCCCGTCAACCAATTAATCGTAAGCTAACATTACAGGCGATGGACGCGGCACGTAATATAAGCTCACCTCGAATTATTATCGTGCAAAGTGCGCTGTATGAGAATTTCTACCGAATTAACACTGATACTTTCGACCGGCTTCTTCTTCACAAAGATACATTTAATATTTTTGGAGTTCCCCGTCAATCACAATCAGTAGCACCTATATTTTTTGGCAGTCCAACAAAAGGTCAAATGGCAGTCGAAATGAATATACGCATTGCTGGTAATAAATTTATTGATGCAACCCATCTTCGCTTTATTGTTGATGGAATAGCACATTCATTCCCTTTTGATGAGAATAACGTTATGTACTACAATGCGGAGATTGCTGATGATGATTCCTATAACCGCGAAACAGTCCTTATGACCCCAGAGACTCGTTTGATTATCGCTCTCAAGGCTATTCGTCATTCAGCAAAGCCAGTCACAGTTGTTGTAAATGGAAAAAATGGCAATACAACGTGGTTTTTAAGCGCCTCTGAGCGAAGAGCAATTCGAGATGCTCTACAATACGCTGGTTATTAAATACTACGCTAAGTTAATTTCTTTCAATCACATAGAACATATGTATTCCATTTTTTATTAACTAGTAAAACTAATTAAGAACACATGAAAAAGGATGATGTCCATTTGATGGAACATCATCCTTTTTCATTCAAAATAATATTTAAAAGTCGAAGAGAGCTTTTTTTAAAATCGGCTCTGTTTCTCTCGTTTTACTTGGTTTCAAATCTATTACTGATGGCATCGACAATACGGCGTGAGGCCTCGCCATCCCCGTATGGGTTTGACGCTTTCGCCATCGCCTCATGGGCAGATGGATTTGACAACAACTCGTCCGCGAGACCGAAGATGGTCTCTTCCTCGACACCAGCAAGCTTGAGTGTACCGGCAGCGACGCCTTCCGGACGCTCCGTCGTATCACGAAGCACGAGGACCGGTACCCCGAGCGAAGGAGCCTCTTCTTGCACGCCCCCTGAATCGGTCATAATCAAGTGCGAGCGTGATGCATAGTTGTGGAAATCAAAGACATCAAGCGGTTCAATCAAGTGCACGCGGTCAAGTCCGTATAAAATCTCGTTTGCGAGTTCGCGGACGACAGGATTCATATGGACCGGATACACGACTTCGATATCGTCGTACTTCTTAATCAAGCGGCGAACAGCGCGGAACATGTTGCGCATCGGCTCACCGAGGTTTTCTCGGCGGTGCGCCGTCAGTAAGACGAGACGCTTTTCATCCGAAACAATCGCATCGAGCAATTCATTCTTATAATCGTCACGTACCGTCGTTTTAAGCGCATCGATTGCCGTGTTCCCCGTTACGAAAATGTCGGCTTCCGTCTTGTTCTCACGCTTCAAGTTATCGGCTGACGTCTCAGTCGGCGCGAAGTGAAGGTCGGCCATGACACCCGTGAGCTGACGGTTCATCTCTTCCGGATACGGTGAATACTTATTGTATGTCCGCAATCCCGCTTCGACGTGCCCGATCGCGATTTGATTGTAAAATGCGGCAAGTGAGGCAGCAAACGTCGTCGTCGTGTCGCCATGGACGAGGACGATGTCCGGTTTCGCCTCTTTCATGACCTCGTCTAACCCATGAAGGACACGTGTCGTCACATCAAATAACGTTTGCTTGTCTTTCATAACGTCTAAATCGTAGTCCGGCTTAATCTCGAAAAGCGAAAGGACTTGGTCGAGCATTTGGCGATGTTGTGCCGTTACGACCACAATTGGTTCGATATTTGAACGTTTTTTTAATTCCAAGACGAGCGGAGCCATCTTGATTGCTTCAGGACGAGTCCCAAATACCGTCATTACTTTAATCATTTTCAAAAATCCCTTCTTTACTATATGAAAGCCGAATATGCCGCGTCAGTCATACAGTGTCGTTATACGTTTGGAAAAATTAACCGTTCAATCCATGAGCATTATACGCCTATTTTCGCAACTGAATCAATTACAGGTTGATGACATTTTTGAAAACCAGGCGATTTCTTCAGCCACGACACGATCAATCCCGCATTTCGCTTGGATATGACGGCTCGCCGCTGCGGAAACCTGTAAAAAAAGGTCCTCGTCTTCAATTAGGCTTTTCAGATGGGCTGCAAGGGCTGCAACGTCTTCCGCCGGTGCCAACTGACCCGATTTCCCGTCCTCGACGAACTCTGAGATAGCGGCCACGTCGTTCGTGACCGGTACGAGTCCGCTGCTCATCGCCTCACACATCGAAACACCTTGCGAGTCTAGGCGTGTCGGGCATAAGAAGATGCCATTTGCTTGATGCAACTCATAAATCTTCTCACTCGACAAAAAGCGTCGCTCGACGATGATATTCGGAAGTTTCCTGATTTCGGCGAGCGTCTCGTCAAATAACGGACCATCTCCATAAAAAGAGAATGTCACGTCGTTGAACCAAGGTTCATTACGCAACGCGAGCACAGCCGCGACGGCCAGGTCATTTCCATACTTCGTCGTATGATAAGGACGAATCGACAAAACGTGAAACCGATGTTCAGGCGTCTTAGGCGTATATTGAAAATGCCGATCATCAATCGGGTTCGGAATTGTCGCACTTCGGGTCGTCACTTGTTTCGCATCGACCTCTGCCACATGTGACTTGAACCATTCGGAGACGTGAATGAACGACACGTTCTCATCGTCGCCCCGATACAATCGGGCCATCAAATCGAGTTGACGTTCTTTCCGCTCTTTCAAGCGAATGGCTTCACGTAAATCTTTCGCATTATCTAAATATTGAAACCAACGACGATACCACGCTTCCGTCTCCACCCCGTGCACCCACACGACTGCCGGGATACGCGGTTCAAACTGACGAATCATCTCATAAATCGTTTCATTCAAAAAATGGATGAGCAGTGAAGTCGCACCGCTTTTACGGGCAATCCACTCACCGTAAAGCGGAGCCGCCTCGATGACGTCAATCCCCTCGTGTTCATACGTACGGATGACGTCCGTCTCAGAACGGACGATATGGACGAGCGGCCGAACGCCTCGACGGGCATACTCGAGCAGACGGGTGTGGATAAAGCCATGACGATACAAATGGCTTTCATGAGGATAGGCGGTCGAGATGACAAGTGTATTTGCTTCTGGGGGGGCGAACGGTTTTGTATCGGTCACCCCTTGAAGCCGAAGCGGCGTGACCCGCATCGTTCCCTCCCCACTTAGACGGTAATGCACTCGAACATGCGTTGCATCTTGGATTTTCACCCAGTTTGTTTTTGCAGGCTCAAGAGCAGTCGTATGCACCGTGTCATCTGCAAGGGTTTGTTCCAGTAAGAATCGGGCCGATAACGTCTCATCACAAGTCGCTTCAAACTCGAGCGCAATCCAACTTAGACCGCTCTGCGGAATATCCTCAAAACCATGGTCGACTGTCGTCACTTCTACCTTCTTGAACTCGAGCTCGCCGTCAAGGCTGAGGCGGTACAGTAGAGTACGTCCTTGGACGTGTACGTGCCGTCTCATCCCTGCACTTCCTTCCGAATGAAACGCGCCCATATAGAAGACTCATACTGATTCAATGCCGCTCGTAACGTGGCGTTCTCGCGCTCGAGTCGCTGTACGTCCGCGATTGCGGTGTCACGTACATTGACGCTCTCTTCGTAGCGCGCATGGAGCCCTTTATATTTTTGCTGTTGCTGTTCGAGTTGGGTAGCGGTTTCTTGTTCAAGCGCCGCCCTTTCTTCCGTAAGTTGTTTGATGTCACGGGCATATTGACCGACTTTTTTCGTCAAGTCGCTGATCGTCTCGTTCAGTGTTTCGACCTCAGCTTCATACTTCTCATAGCGGATCAACGTTTTTTGCATCATGTTCTCGATCTCACGTTCTAGCGACTCATATTCAAGTTTCCAATCGATGTCACGCATACGTTTATCTCCTTCATCGTTGTCGTCTCTTCTATTATGCCAAACAAAGCAGTCGATGTACAAAAGATGTTGAGATGGCACGAAAGGACCTCCTCTGTAACGAGTTCGGCCCTTTCATCCTATCTATTCTCATTTCCCCTTATCGATGGACACGTAAGTTTTGGTTGTCGATGCTAAGCATACGGTAGCCCTCAACGCCATATTCAGCCGTCGATTGTCCTGTCGTAATCTTCTCGAACGATTCATTGATCGATTCTTTTAAGAAAATGTCCATTTTTGCCACAGCCTTGTCGAATTGGAGTGCTGGTACATACGCGAATTCCGACTCTTCATTGATCATGTGCGCCTCACCGGCCTCGACGACCGTGTATGACGCTTTCCCGATCAACTCCGCCGTGCTGTACTTCGTCGCCAGCATCAAGTCTTTCAAATAATCGTCTCCGTACTGATACGCCGCATTGAAGCTTGTGACATACTCTGTCCCAATCATCTTTCCAAGCGTTTGATATTTCGCCAAGCTCTCTTTCCAATACACCTGAATGGTCGCATCGTCCTCAAAGCGTTTGTACAAGTCCTTCATGTCTTCGTTTGCCTCGACAATCAAATAGAGTGTCTTGGCCTCATAACTCTGACGTTTGAATTGTTCGATGAGCCGGTCGACATCGCTCATCTGCGCTTCTTGAACGACTGCCACGGTCGGGACATGCACACGATATGGAATCTTCGCCTTGTCCAAAATATACGTCAAGCGATGCTCGTACGTATGATGTTCAAGTACTTCCCGAATCCCGCGCACTTGTTTGTCATGATATACCGCCTCATCGGTCATTAGTTCTTTGAGTGCAGCCTCCATCTTCTCCTCATCTTCGGTGACACTGACGAGCTCACCAAACATTTGCTCGACACCTAACGAATACGTACTGATAATCGGCGTCCCGCACAAGAGGCCTTCAAATACACGACGTGAGAACATCGTCGGCGATTGTTTGACCGTGTTGATGTTCAGCATGATTTTGTAGCCTTTATACGCCTTATCAATCTCGTAAAACTCGAGCACGCCCTCGATATTCTCTTCGAACTCTTGAGGGAAGCGGTGGTTAGGCATCAAGTTGAATTGGTTCTTCTCGTAGTTGCGATCGTAAATCGTCAATCCGTAAGGCTTTGCGACGCGGAGAAGCCTGTCCATGTCACGTGCCCGCTCTTCATGGAGTGAGTAATAAGATCCCGCGAAACACGCTTTTGGAATACGTCCTTCCTTCAAGTTGATCGGGTTTTGCAACTTCGGTTGTCCAGCGAATGGCAGGGCATACACACGTCCGTGGCCACAATCTTCTTTATATGATGGGACGCGATTCTCGTCCGTCGTCATGACAATGTCCACAAGTTTCGCCGTTTCGATGAAACGATCATAGTGAACTGGATCTTCTTTGTTCCAGAACACGGTCGGGATGTTACGACGCTTACACCACGCGACGAGATTTCGGATCGTTTCTGCGTTCGTCTCCCCGTAATACCCAATCTTTTTATTCCAGAGACCGTTGTTGCCTTCCCATGCCGATTCGATGAAGATGAGGTCCGGTCGCTCCGTCATGATTTGTTCTTTCCAATAATCCGGGTGGAGCGGCAACAAGTCCGCCTCGAGCCGATAGTTTTCAAACGTAAATTTATCCATGATCACACCGATCTTGATGCGACCCAGGTCACGCGGTGCGAGATACCCCGTCTGATAAGCCTCGTGATCGTTGATCCACTCTTTCTCTTGATTGTTCACAGAAATCTCCTCTTCAATCTTTGATAGTTGTATTTCTCGAATCGTGAACGTGCCGCTACCTTTAACGTTCAAGGCGAGGCGCCACGTATCGACGTCCCGATTCGGGCGCACACGTGTCACACCGTTGAACATCAAGTTCACAATCTCGACTTTCCGCTTCGTTTTCGATTCATATCCGACAAGCATCGGTATGACATCGATATCCGGTGAACGAGACCCGAGAATCGAGAACTCGTAGTAACCGTCATGTGTCACGTCCGCAAACGGTTCGGTCGGAAGTAGCGCATAGTTGTTATTTGTCTCGCGAAAAGAGATGTACTTCTTCTTGCCGCTTGGCAAGTTCACCATCGCATGCAACTCCCCGTCCTCGTCGTGGAGGCGGTAGTTCGCATTGTAAGTCCCGCCGTACCACTGACGGGCATCGATTGGGAGGCTGATTCGTTCATCCGGCAAGACAGCGATGTTTTGATACAGTGCCTCGACTCGCGTGTACGTCCCTTCTCCGTGCAATCGTACTTTGAGCGTGAACATGCTGTCGAGCGCTCCGAACTGCAGTGTCCGTGGTTCTGCCGCTTCGATGATGTGGCGTTTCGTGCTCCCGTTCGTCGCCTTTACTTCGACGACCAAATCGATACCTCCCGCATCAGACACTTCACCTTCAAGACCACAGACGATCGACATCTCTCCTAGAACCGGAATCGGTGTCTTTGTCAATTCGATATATGTGTAGGCATCTTCCCCGAGCGAAGCGGTCACTGTGTCGCCATCGACGCGTAACGCCTCAGACGGACGGACATGCGCAATGAGGGGGAAACGCTCCGGTAAGAAAATCATCGGGCAGCTCAATCGTGTTGTTGTCATCGTGTTCATAACGTACCTCCCGTGCCTACAGTGTCCATCTCCATAAGAGCGACCATTTCTTCAGAAACCGTCTCAATGTCATAACGATCGCTGACGAAACGCTTCACTATCTCCGATTCGGCTTCCGGGTCGACTTTCATAATTCGGTCGGCCGCTTGCGTCACGTCCTCGATGATCCAGTCCCGGCGATAAATCGTCTCCGCTCCGTCCCAATGTCGGATGATTGGATAGGCCCCGCTCGCCATCCCTTCGGCGACAGCGAGATGGAAGCTCTCGAAGTCACTCATCGATAGAATAAAACCGACTTGCTCATACCAAGACGCCATGTCATCCCCGTGCCCTGACCATTCGACACGGTCAGCCCAAGCCGACTCTTTCAATCGTGCTTGAATTGTTTGGTAATGATAACGCTCGTCTGCATTGTTCCAGATCCATGGCACTTGCTCCGGTCTCCGGCTCTTGATGACGAGACGGTAACGCGAATCTTGGTTCCATACTTGCTCGAACGTATCGAGTGCAAGATCGAGCCGCTTCAACGACGGCAGGACGCCGACGACACCGATTGTGAAACGTGCGTCCGCCCAATTTTTAGGGCGTGATAACCCGTCTGTGTCGACGTAGTTAGTGATGAGTCGCATTTTTTGTGATTCGATTTTAAAGATGCGACGGAACTCTTCTAATATATAAGGCGAGATAGCGACAATCGCGTCGATATTCTCATACGTGAACCGTTTCGGGAAGACGGTCTTCCGCTCTTGAGCGTGCATCCGGACGATCAGTTTTTGATGAGGGCGCTTGTAGCGCGAGTACCATTCGGCATTTCCGAGCCCCCACTCACAAAAGATGATGTCGGCCCACTCGATCAACTGCCGGCTCCGCGACTCGTCATGGACGCTATGGCTCGACCATTCATCGATTTGAATCTCGTAGCGGCCTTCCGACTCAAGTCGTGACAAGAGGGGACGGATAAACTTCAAGTCGTGCCCGGCGAAGACGACTTTCTTCAATGCCGCGGAAACCGCGTCCGCTGTCGACGTGATGCCGTCGAGTGCGTCGCGTCGCGCATGGGCACGTTCGAGTTCGGCTTTTACTTTTCGTTGCAAGGCGTTAAAATCCAAATCTAACATAGGTCATTTTTTCCTTTTCTTTTTGTTTTTATAGTTGGCGACTTTCCGCTTGAATGTCCAGTAAGATCGACTCAAACGGCCAAATTTCGATCCTGCGAGCGCTTCGTACTTCTTGTCGATTTGCTCGTAATCTGCCTCGAGTTTCTGGTATTCAACCTCGAGGTCGCGCAGACGCGTCTCCGTCTCCACCACGCGTTCGATGAGCGCCTCGTTCAGACGAAGACTTTCGATATAATCGTTCAAATACTTCCGTTCTTGTTGTCTATCCAAAATTAAGTCTCCTTTTTAAAAAGTTCAATCGTCGCATGTCCGAGTGTCACATCGACGGGTTTGACGTCATGCAAAATGTAGCGATAGGCAAATTTTAAGAATTTTGTTTCGGGCCGGAGCTCAAACGTCTCGTCGACATAGTACGAGTCTCCGTCTTGTTTGAGTGTACGCACATCCATGTCGAGCTTACGACGTTCATCGTATTGAAGCAAGAACAATTCGAATTCGTGCGGCTCGGTCGAGTTGATTCGGAACGAGGATTGGATTCGGACTTGATTTTCCCCGCGCACGAACAGCTCGTCTCGATAAATTTTGCTTGGCGGCAAACTGAATGGTTGATCGAACGATTGGATGTATAGTTTATCATCGAGCGATGTCGGACGAAGCTCGAACACGGCCGTCCAATCTTTCTCGGTCGAGCGAATTTTGTCCTTGACCCCGACGTTTGGATAGTAATTATAGATAGCTGGTAGTAAGTTGATGATTCTCATCGTCTTCCCCTTCTCTTAAAAAAGTGCCCCTCGACGCCGAGGGGCACTTTCACTGTTGATTCGCAAAAGATGCGCCACTACTCATCGGGCGAGGATGGTCGTCTCCCCAAGACCCGTGTCCGCGAGGACGGTCGTGCGGACCGCCTGTTTGGATTGTTTGAATTGTGCTTGCTGCTCTTTCGTCAAATGCCTGAACCAAAATAGAAACTTGTTATACTCTTTGATCACGTCTTTCGATGATCCATACATCCTGACTTCCCCATACTCGAGCCACAGCACTTTCGTACAGAAGTCACGGACTTGATTGATGGAGTGGCTAATGAAGAAAATGGTTTTGCCCTTCTTCTTGAACTCATTCATCCGACGGATACACTTGTCCGTGAATGTTTGATCTCCGACCGAGAGCGCCTCATCGACAATCAAAATATCGGGATCGATATTAATAGAAATCGCAAAGCCGAGACGGGCTTTCATGCCGCTTGAATACGTCTTAACCGGTTGATGGATGAAATCACCGATGTCGGCGAAGTCGATGATATCGGGTGTAAGAGCCTCGATTTCTTTTTTCGTCAAGCCGAGCATAAGCCCTTTAAGCTCGATGTTGTCCATTCCCGACAAGTTCCCGTTCAGACCTGACGAAATAGCGATGAGCGATGGCTTACCGGCGAGTGTGATTCGTCCGTGCGTCGGTGGCATGACATCGGCAAGCAAGTTCGACATCGTCGATTTTCCAGAACCGTTGATACCAATGATTCCGACCACTTCACCGGGAGGTACCTCGAACGATACTTCCTTCAACGCATAAAACTGTTTGCCGCGCGCTTTACCGGTCATCATTTCCGTCAGCTTGTCCATCGGCTTGCGATAGAGCGTATAGCGTTTCGATACGTTCTCAAACTTCACATGTGCGCTCATAAGCATCCTCCTAACGGATTAAATGTAATCGATAAAGTAACGGCGGAAACGGACGTGTACGACGGCCCCTAAGAAGAAGATCGTCAAGACGACACCCCAATAATAGAGACCATACTGCCAGTTGTCCGCGAGCCATGACGTGCCGAGGAACATCGAACGATATCCCTCGACGAGATAATAGAGCGGATTGATCATCAAAATTTTCGCAAACAGACCTGTCGGCACCCAAAAGATCGGGGTCAAATACATCATCATCCGCATGACGGACATGAGCAGGTTTTGCAAATCGCGGACAATCGTCGTCAAAGCAGACGTGAGCAGTGCGAGCGCATACAAGAGCGCAAGCGCCGACACAATCAAGTACAGGAGCCAGAGGGAGTGAAGACCTGGCGTGTAACCGTACGCCAACATCAGCACGAACGTAATGAGCACCATACCTAAATGTCGATAAAATAGCGAAAGAATGACGTATGCCGGAATCGTACTGATTGGAAAACTCATCTTCGAGACCATCGCAACCTTCGAATAGACCGAGCGGGCCCCGGTCGTTATTGCCGGGCTGATGAAGAACCAGACGACAATCCCGGAGACGAGCCATGGAAGAAACGGCACACCATCGATTGGCGCGCCGCTTCGAATTCCAAATCCGAATACAAACCAGTACACCGCGACTTGTAGTGTCGGGGTGAACAGCTCCCAGAAGAAGCCAAGGTATTGCATACTGTTGTTACTTTTCGCTTCATATAAAGACAATCTGAAAATAAGGTACAGGTTCTCATATAGTTCGAGTAAGACTTGTTTCGCAGATTGCATCATCTTCACCTTAAAGCGTGATATTCGCTTTCGTGTGATCGTACAAGTTACCGTAGTTGACGACCGTCACGTCCCCTTCTGCCTTGACGATGTTGCGTGTGTCAAAAATCATCGAGCGGCGCATCGAACGTTCGAGCTCAGCGAAATCAAGTGCTTTGAACTCGTTATGGTCGACGAGGATGAGGACGAGGTCCGCTCCTTCGAGTGCTTCTTCTTTCGATACGAGCTCAAAGTGTTTCGACGATGAGACCGGGACGTGCGGATCATGGACGGCGACGTTCATGCCCTGCTCGAGCATCATTTCGATGATCTCGACGGCTGGGCTTTCACGCATGTCGTCGACGTTTCCTTTGTATGTCACGCCGAACGCCGCGATTTTCGCATCCGTTTGACTAGATACAAGTTTTTGTACGTTCTCGACAACGTAAGCAGGCATCGATACGTTCGTGTCGCGTGAGAGCTTGATGATTTTCGCGAGCTCAGGCTGTTTCGCGACGATGAAGTACGGGTCGACTGCCAAGCAGTGTCCGCCGACACCTGGCCCTGGGCTGTGAAGGTTGACACGCGGGTGCTTGTTCGCCATCTCGATGACGTCGAGGACGTTGATGTCGAGGGCGTTACATACTTTCGCGAGTTCGTTCGCGAGGGCGATGTTGACGTCACGGAACGTGTTTTCCATGAGTTTCGACATTTCAGCCGTCTTCGCATCCGTCTTGATGATCTCACCTTTAACGAACGTGCCGTATACTTTCGCACCGGCTTCTGCGCAGTCAGGCGTGATTCCGCCGACGATACGGTTGTTGTAAACGAGTTCATGCAAGATTTGGCCTGGGAGCACGCGCTCCGGGCAGTGGACAAGGAAGATGTCTTCGCCGACTGTGAAGCCTGCCGCTTCGACGAGTGGCTTGACGTGGTCATCCATCGTACGTGGTGCGATTGTCGACTCGACGATGATGACGTTTCCTTTCTCGACATATGGAAGGACGCGTTTCGTCGCTTCAAGCACGTACGTGAGGTCGCACGACTTATGCTCGTCATCGTTGTTTGGTGTCGGGACGGCGATGATGAACGCGTCTGCTTTTTCTGGCTCAAGTGATGCGTGGAACTTACCTTTGGCAACGACGTCTTTTACAACGTCTTCGAGGCCTGGCTCTTCAATGTGGATTTCACCACGGTTCAATTTATCGACAACTGACTGATGAATGTCCACACCGACGACGTCGACGCCGTATTGAGCGAAGACCGCTGACGTTGGGAGTCCAATATATCCTAATCCAATCGTACAAACTTTCATTATTCATATCCTCCAATTTTCAATCCGTACGGCTGTCGCACGTTTACTTTCTTTGTAGCAAAGCAAACAGATTATACTACCGTGTGGGTCGATAATCAATACCGTCTCTCATTTACTTCTCACATAGATGAAATTTTACAGCAACGATAAAGTCGGGTCAAATTACAACATGACGACATTTAGAAATAACAATATTACATATCCATATCTTTTTTGTAATCGAAATTATTATTAATTAATTTTTTCGAAGATGTTTACATAAATTCTATCTGTAAAAATACAAGTAAATCTTTAATTTTGAACATTACGTCTTATAAAAACGATCACGGATATCACCCGTGACCGCATAAAAAGTTAATAGGATTGTCTTTTATTTTATAATTCTCGTGTTTAAGTGTATAACCAATCGCTTGAAGTTAACGATTATAGCGCATTACTCTATCCACTATTCCTGCACAAGATCATTCACAAGCGTAGTTTGTCCACCCTTCCACTTCCACTTGCCATCTTCCTTCCTATAAATGTGCAGTGCCCAAAAACGGCCTTCATACGCATTTGTGCCCAAAATAAATTTCTCTTCAGTTAGCGTATCAACAATTGCGATATTTTCATGAACTTCCTCCTGAAACGTTAACATTTGTTGGCTAATCCATTGAATCGCTTCAGGGTCGACGAAAAGGTCTAAGTACGTCTCTTTGTCAAATTGCCGTCCGCTCGAATCCACGTAACGGAACATATCACTCATCAAGTCGCGCATTTCTCCGAGATCACCCTTCAATTGAGCTGTTAAACGTTCAGTTGCCAAGTCACGCATTGTATAAGTGTTCAAAAGTTCATTCACCCTTTCAGCGAAAGTGTAGCACAATCCCCTATTCAAAGGCACGCCTCACTTGTTCACGTACCCGTTCTGGGCGCAATTCAGCGAAAATTTTCATTTTTTCCAGTTCGGCCTCCCACGCCGTGACGGACTCGATGTTTTGCCAACGGTCAATCGAGCGCGGAAGCTCGGGCTCGATGACGGTTTTCATCTCGTTCAATACGCGAGTCATCCGCTCCGTCTCAAACGTCTCCTCGAGCAAGGTGTCCATGATTGCTGTAAATCGTTGTTCTCCCTCTTCAGTCGAAACAAGCGACCGGAACAACACCGTCTCCGGGCGTTCTGCTAAGAAGTGGGCAATCAAGTCCTCCTCGACTCCCTCCTCAATAGGCAGGAGCTGTGAGAACCCTTGGTCTAAGTCATAGACAAGCCAGCGCCATTTTCCGTCATGCCCGTTCGGCCCTTCCGACACGGTGTTCACGGTCTTCCGCCACATCTTCGTGTTGTTGTATAACGTGTCCTTGTTTCCGAAGAACGATTGATAAGCGACGTATTCTAAGAAGTTATCGATGTCGACCCGCCCTTCGAGCTGCCGCATTCGTTCCTCGTCGGACAAAGTAGAGTCGGTCGCGATACGGACCGTCTCCCGATAATGAATCAAGTCAGCGTTTTTCCCGTGGTCGACCTCGAACCCGTCCTCGACGTAACGGTTCGATTCGAGGATCGCGAGTTCATCAGGAGAAATACCGTATTTCTCATATAAATAATGTTCTCCATGCAGTTCTCTGACGTTTTGAATCCCCCAGTACTCTCCGTTGATCATCACGACGACAGGTTGAGAGGCTTGAATGTCGAGCGGGCGGTCAGCGACAAGGCGTTGCATATAGGCGTCACGTAACAAGGCGTGTTTCCAGTCGTTGCCGCCGTTTCGAAGCAACAACCGCTCAAATCGGTCCGCTTCAGACGTATTGAAGAACGGGTACAGGAACGTATTCTCCCCATAATCGCTTCGGGCATAAAGACGGAGGCTCTTTTGGGCGTGTCCGCGTGAAAATCCGCCGTGGACGCGCATACCTGCGTCTTGTCGGAAAGCGACGGAGCCGTTACTTTCAAACCATTCAACCGTCACAGGCCGTTCCCATTCACGGCCACGTTGGAAGTAGTTCCCTTCCGCCCATTCCGTCCGTGCCTCGACATCCCCACTCGTGAAGATCCCGGTCCGTTGATCGAACAAGTCAGCCGGGTCAACCGTCAGTGCCACGATCGGTAATCCGGATGCGAATGCGTCTTCCCGTAACACGAATGTGCGCGTCTCGACCGGACTAAACGCACCGTCTTGATATGTCGCGGCTCGGACAGTGAGTGCGTCCAGGACGTCCCCGGTGAACGACACAGCTTCTTCTAACGTCGTCGACTCGACAGCGAGCCGAGGTGCGTTCGGTAAATCAAGAGTGATCGGACCGTCTACTTTCGCAGAGCGAAGCGTCGGCTCGGTCCCGTCGAGCGTGTAGTAAATCGTTCCTGCTCCCGAGACGGTCAGTTGTTGACCTTCGGGATATACCCCGCTCTCAAGCGAGAATGAAGGTCTGATTGGTGACGGTTCGACGTCATGGTCATCGACTTGTGACAACACACTCGATAACACATTCAAGTCCACTGTCCCGTTTCCACTCACGTATAACCGTTCACTGATGGCTGACCCGCTCAGTGGAGAAAAGTCGCGAATTCGATTGTTACGAAGGTTGACGTCGACGAGTTGTCCGAATCCTTCTAGCTCATCAATCGAGGTCAGCTCATTTCCGCGCACATTCAAATGGGTCAAAGTCGATTGCATCGCCCCAATCGGTTCGAGCGTCTCAATCCGGTTGTCTCGGGCGTTCAATCGAATCAACTTAAGACCTTCGAGTGGTTCGAGCGACTCGAGTTGGTTGTGCTCGATATTGATTATCTCAATCCCTGGCGGCAGAGCCGGAAGCTTAGTGAGCAAATTGAAGCTGACATCCAACGTCTTCAAATTCGACAACATGGACAAGTCAGGGAGCGTCGTTAAGACATTCTCGGATAACGTCAACGATTCGAGCGAATCGAAATACTCGATGCCCGTTAAGTCAGTCAAACCATAACCTGACAAATTGAGTTCGGTCACGTGCCGAACTTTGTTGTGGTTGAACGTCCCCAACGGCATGTTCAATTCGACAGCCAGCGCCTCTTCGAGCGCGGGAGCGGGGGTGATTCCCCGTTCGGAAATCACGTACATTCCGCCCCAAACGATGGCGAGCACGATGGCGAGCACAGTTAATTTCATTACTTTCATCTAAATCCTCCTGCTTATGCGTTTCAGCTTATAAGTGTGATTTGCTTGTCGATTCTTGAAACAGTATACTAACAGAATAGCATACCTTTACAAATAATTAACATTCCTCTAAGACGGTTTAGACATAAGGGAGAGATTCGGTGGCGCAAGAAATCTTCAAACGTTATGAAATTAAATATTTGATCCCGTTTTCGAAATACCTCGAGTTGCGTGAGTTGATTATGCCTTATATGCATTACGACACGTACGGTAACCCGGAAGGAAAATACAATATCGTCAGTCTCTATTTTGATTCGAGCGATAAGGCAATTTATTATGAGACGCGCAACAAGTTGCCGTTTCGGCAAAAGCTGCGTCTGCGCGTCTACGATCAGGCCAATCTTAACAGCGCTTCCTTTATCGAGGTGAAGCAGAAATTCAAAAACGTCGTCAACAAACGTCGGACAATTCTTCCACTCCATGAGGCATACGATATTTTGCATGATCCGGAGACCCCACTCGAATCAATCGATGCATCGAACCTACAAATTTTAAAAGAAGCACTTCACTTTCAACACTTATATGACTTGAAGCCGGACACGGTCGTCAGCTATGACCGTCAAGCGTTTTCGGGGACCTACGAAAAAGATTTGCGCGTCACGTTCGACTATAACCTCATGTGCCGACACGATGACCTGCGTATCGAGAACGGTCCACAAGGTCATCACTTCATCGATCCCGGCCTCGTCGTCCTCGAAGTAAAAGTATCCGAGGTCGTCCCGTTCTGGCTCGCCCGAATTTTGTCAGACCTCGAGTGTAACAAACAGAGCGTCTCAAAATTTTGTACGAGTGTGGAATTGTTAGAACAAGAAAACTTAAGTGAAAGTAGGATTTTATTATGACCGATTTTTTTAATGAAGTGCGTCAACTTGCCGACGTCACTTCTCGCCTAACCGTTCTTGAAGCGGCGGCGGCCATTTTCCTCAGCTTCATCTTGACACTCTGTATCGCCTATCTTTATAAGCGAACGCATACAGGGGCCCGCTATTCGCAGTCGTTCGTCCAGACGATCATCATCATGGGCGTCACCGTATCGGTCGTCATGATTGTCATCGGTAACAACGTCGCCGTCGCGTTCGGTCTCGTCGGGGCGTTCTCAATCATTCGTTTCCGGAGTGCGATGAGCGATCCGAAAGACATCGCCTTCATCTTCTTCGGTATGGCGGCCGGTATCT